>JAHIUN010000003.1 GCA_018817125.1 Patescibacteria group bacterium
TGCCCGGAGCATGAGTTCGCCTGGCAGACTTCGTCCACCACGCAATCGTTGCCGACCGGGTGGTAGCCAGTGTCGCAGGTGTTACAAGTGTTTCCGGTGTAGCCGGTTTCACAGGTGCACTCGATCACTCCCGAAGGAGTGGAGCAAGTGCCGTGCCCGGAGCATGAGTTCGCCTGGCAGACTTCGTCCACCACGCAATCGTTGCCGACCGGGTGGTAGCCGGTGTCGCAGGAACTGCACGCGACTCCGGTGTAGCCGGTGTCACAAGTACAAACGGGAACGCCGGTTACGTCATCGCACTGTCCATGCCCATTGCAAGTGTTTGGCTGGCAATTCTGGTCGAGAACACAATCGTTCCCTTCCCAGTGGTAACCGGCCGCGCACTCGTCACAAATGGATCCCTGATACTCAGGGTTGCACGAACACTCGATCACTCCCGAAGGAGTGGAGCAAGTGCCGTGGAAGTTACAACTGTCCGGCTGACATACTTCGTCAGCCACACAATCACCGCCCTCTTCGTGGTAGCCGGTATCGCAGGAACTGCACGCGACCCCAGTGTAACCAGTATCGCATGAACACTCGATCACTCCCGAAGGAGTGGAGCAAGTGCCGTGCCCGGAGCATGAGTTCGCCTGGCAGACTTCGTCCACCACGCAATCGTTGCCGACCGGGTGGTAGCCAGTGTCGCAGGTGTTACAAGTGTTTCCGGTGTAGCCGGTTTCACAGGTGCAGACCGCCTGGCCAGTGGCATCATCGCACGTCCCGCGCCCATTGCAGGGGTTCGGGTCACACAAATCATCCACACATACGCCGTCGATCAGACGGCACAGCTGGCCGGAGTCGCAATCATTGTCGGATGTGCACCAGCAATCGGTGTCATCCGCGTCGGTAGCATCGTCGCAGTCGTTGTCCACGCCATCGGTGCAGGTAGGGTCCCCGTAAGGACCTTCATCCGTACAGGATTTCATCACTCTGACCTGGACGATGTCCGGTTCGGAATCCAATTTCCCATCTGTCACGACAAGCCGCACCAGCCAGACCCCTGGAACAGGGGGGTTAAGCGTGGCGGTTTCACCGTGAGTTGTTAGGGCGCTGGTAATGGCGCCATCCGGCGCCGCCACCAGATCCCAGGTGTGGTTGATCGGATCCCCGTCCGGGTCCCAGCTTTTGCTTCCGTCCAGTAAGACAGGCCGACCCACTTCTGTGACTTGGTCCGCGCCTGCTTCGGCATGGGGCGCCCGATTGGGCCCAGTGACCTCCGCAGAACACCCTACAGCCAATAGGGCAATGAACAAAATGGCTCCAATGCTTCGTATCATTTTCTCGTTCCTCCTGGAAAGAGTTATTGAATATGAACTAATCTATCTATGATTAATGCTGAGAGAACCTAATGGTCCCCTCAAGACAATTTTTTGTATTCCTTAAGGGGAAGTGACTCAGCATTAACCGCCGGTTCTGTAAAAGAGCATGATCTTCCCATTCAATCAAAATGGGTATTTTATACTCTCATAAAATAACCAATTTGTCAAGAAATAACTCTTTATGTCAAAAGCTCTGCTCAAGAAGGCAGAAAATCTTTTTGAGGAGCGTTGCTGTACTGGTTCAATAGGGAAATCCTCGGATTTTCAAAAATCTTCTTCATTGTATTTCGCAGATTTTCAAAAATCCGCCCTCACTTCGAAGCGGCCTATGGCCTTTTCTTCGTTCGGAACGGATTTCTCGCTATTTAGCAAAGGGCGCCGATGTATTTACACATGCTGTCACAATAAATTGTACGGACTGCAGAGGTGACATTGACGCCCTAACGACACACAATTCCAGAGAGCGTTGGCCCCGTTGGGACCTGAGCTCAATATAGGAATGCGGTCGGACTCCGAGCTTAACTCGGAGGAGCCTCCCTACCTTTCTATATTTCCAGTTTTTTTAGGCCGCTACTGGATCACGGTATCCAATCCGCTGATTGGAATTTTTGTTTTTGTATTTTTTTCTTTTTGTTTTTGGCCTGCTCTCCGGTATATAACCGAAGGAGGCTACTTTCACCACATCCGCTCTAGGCGGACGGATGGAGGGTAGAAAGCAGGGAGAGGAAAACTAATTTACATTTTTCAATTTTCAATTTTCATTTAAATTAGCATTCCCTAAACTGCTTTCTGCTGTGCTTTTAAAGATCACTAAATCTATTAATTATAGCAGTAATTTGAGGCAAAGTCAATTCCATTGGGTTTATGAAAAATAAGCTTTTAGGCTAAAATACTTCCACAGCAAATCACGTGTCTTATGAACGGTAAATTATTTCTCATCGTCGGCCCTTCGGGATCCGGGAAAAGCTCAGTTCTGATGGCGCTTAAAAAAGCACATCCGGAATACACTTATCCCCTTTCCGCCACCACCCGCCCCATGCGCGAAGGTGAAAAGGATGGTGATATTTACCATTTTTACACCAAGGAAGATTTTGAAAAAGACATTAAAGGCGGTGAATTCCTGGAATACGCCGTGGTTCATCAGGATCATTATTACGGCCTGATTAAAAAACCAGTCATGGAAAGTCTGGAAAAAGGGGAAACGGTGGTCCGTGAAGTCGATATTCAGGGATTTGAAAGCATCCGGGGAAAAATCCCCAGCGATAATCTGGTCACGATTTTCATCACGGTTCCCAATAAACAGGAGCTTATTGACCGCATTGTTAACCGGGCGGCAATCTCTGAGGATGAACTGGAAAAACGGTTAGAGAGTATGCATCGCGAATTCGCTTTAGCCCGCGAATGTGACTATTTGGTGGAAAATAAACAGGGTAAACTGGAAAAAACAGTTGAAAAAGTAGCAGAATTCATTAAAAATGAATTTCGGCGGGCAAGCCGCATATAATTGTTCAAAGGTTCCGCTCGGGAGTCGCCAAGTGGTAAGGCACCAGGTTCTGGTCCTGGCATCCGGGGGTTCGAATCCCTCCTCCCGAGCAGAGCTTTTGACATGCGAGGAGGAGGGATGAGAAGGGCGAGGGGGTTCGCCTGAGTAAAGGAACCCTGAACTTGTTTCAGGGGACTATTACGAAGCTCGACCTCGGACCCTGGTGTAAACCGGGGGAGAATGTAAGAATATCCCTCCTCCCGAGCAGAGCTTTTGACTTATCTGTTATAATGGATTCAAATTTAAACAAAACTACCATGAAAAAGACTAAACATTTAAACTTCACCCCAGTGGCCATGTTCTTTATTGTGCTGGGAATCGTGTTTTTTATTCTCGGGCTTTTTATGATCTTTTTCGTTAGCCATCAGGTGGTCTCTCCCGGATTTTCCTATCTGATCACTATCGGCGGTGTACTGATCATGATCGGCGGGTATACGAATTTAGAGCTGGGACTGATCCGCAAACATCTGCAGAAAAGATAAGACTTTTAGGACGATGAAGACTATTACGACTATTAGGGTCTGATCCAGACATTAAAAAATAATCGTAATAGTCGTAAAATCCTAAAAGTCTTAATCGTCCTAACCCGATCACCATCCCATCCTGCGGCGGAAAAATTTGGCAGCCTCCATGTAAAGCAGGCAGTGATTTTCGTTTAAGTGTAAAAGTTGCAATATCAAACAATAAAATCGGAGGTTTATTAAAAAGCATATACATAGATATGGTATATTGGAGAAAATAATTATGCTTTATGCGAGACATCAAAACCAAAATCATTGCTACGATTGGCCCGGCAACTTTGGATTTCAAAGTTTTTCAGGCAATGGTGAATGAGGGCATTGATTTTATACGCATCAATACATCTTACGGTGATTCCGTGCAATATGATCATATCCTTCAGAACCTTAAAAAAGCCAAAGGTGCGAAGAATATCCACGTTATTCTGGACATCAAAAATCTGGACGCGCTGGACTATGCCCGTGCCAATAAAATTAAGTATATCGCTCTTTCTTTCGCGGAAAATTCAGATCAGATCAAAGCCGTTCGAAATACCCTGCCTGGATGTTTTGTAATTTCAAAAATCGAAACCCGTGCCGGGGTCAGACATTTTGATAAAATTCTGGATGCGTCCGATGGGATCATGATTGCCCGCGGAGATCTGGGGCACGCTGTTTCTCTGGAAAAAGTGCCTCCGCTTCAAAAAGATTTTACTTATAAATCGTTAGCCAAAAAGAAGTTTGTTATCACGGCCACAGAAATGCTTCTTTCTATGGTAAGCAGAAAAAAGCCTACTCGTGCCGAAGCTTCCGATGTTGCCAACGCGGTTTTTGATGGCTCAGATGCGGTTATGCTTTCCGAAGAAACTTCTATCGGCAAACACCCTGTTGAGGCTGTACACATGATGCATAAAATTATTGTTGAGGCGGAGAAATGGATTAAAAAAACTACTTAAAATTATAAGTGTTGTTCTTTTCTATACTCCGCCGAAAAAGCTTTACCATTTCCATGTAGACAAAATTAAGGGAAGCGGCGCCTGCGCAAATCAACCAGTCGATGGGTCTTAGGGGAACTAGCTCGAAGATAGCCTGAATAGACGGCTGATACATTACAAGTAAAGTAACTGCCAAAATCGAAAGAACAGCGATCATTATAAGGCGATTATTAAGTATGCCTGTAACCATAACCGATTCACGCAAAGAACGGAAATTGTATGTACCTATAATTACCATAATCACAATAGTCGTAAATACCATTGTGCGCGCCTTTTCAATGTTCACGGCGGGATCTTGTGTAACAAATATGATAAAAGCAATAAGCGCGCTAAAAATGGCGATGCTGAATACAATAAACGCATTCCATCGATTCATAATTGCTTCGTTTGGCGGACGGGGGGGGCGATTCATGAGATCCCCATGAGCCTGATCGAGTCCTAATCCGATTGCCGGCATTTGTTCATCAAAGGCATTAATAAAGAGAATCTGAAGGGCAAGCAGCGGTAGAAATTTAAAATCAAATAGCAATATACCGAGAAAAATTAAAATTACTTCTGTGAAGTTCCTGGAAATGAGGTAGGCAGTGAATTTTTCGATATTCTGGTAGATCCGCCGGCCTTCTTTTACCGCTTCGACAATGGTAACAAAGTTGTCATCCTGTAACACCATATCGGCAGCCTCCTTGGTTACATCAGTGCCTTTAATGCCCATTGCAATGCCAATATCCGCTTTTTTAAGAGCCGGGGCGTCATTCACCCCATCGCCTGTCATGGCTACTATTTCACCGTTTTCTTTCAGAAGACTGACAATACGGAGCTTGTGTTCAGGATGTGTGCGTGCAAAAACATTCACTTCTTTCAGCTTATGGCGTAATTCTTTATCACTCAGTTCATCAATGGCTTTACCTATCATCGCCCTGACCTCTCCGCCGGACACAAATCCGATTTGCTTAGCAATCGAAATGGCAGTATGTTCGTTGTCGCCCGTAACCATAATCACTTTAATACCTGCCTGCCTACAGGTCTGCAAAGCTTCCTTTACTTCCGGGCGGGCGGGATCGCGCATGGCGACAAGACCTAAAAATGTTAAGTCTTTTTCAATGTTCTTTGCGGGAATTTTTTTTGAATCATATGCCTTGGCCGCAAGGGCAAGTACGCGTAGTCCTGTTGTAGCAAAACGATGATTTTGTTTTAATATTTTCTCTTTGGCGGATTTATCCAGCTTATGGTACTTCCCATTCAGCAGTTGATGGCTGCAGCGTTCTAAAATCTCTTCCGGCGCCCCTTTGCTATAAACGCTGTAACTTCCTTCGCTTTTATGAATCGTGGTCATCATTTTACGCGCTGAGGAAAAGAGTATTTCTTCCACACGTTTATGTTTTTCTTCCAAGCTTTCTTTTTTAAAGCCGGCTTTTCTGCCAAGTGTCACAAGGGCCACCTCCGTTGGGTCGCCAATCGGCTCCCAAGTATTATGATCTGATTGAAATAGGTCTGAATTATTACAAAGCACACTGGCTTTAAAAATCTCATTCCATTTCGAAATGCTTTTAATCCCTTTGCCGTTAATTTCAAAAATGCCTTCCGGCTTATACCCGACACCTGTAACAGAAATAACCTGATTATCCGCAAATAATTTCTGCACGGTCATTTCATTCTTGGTAAGCGTTCCGGTCTTATCGGTACAGATGACCGTGGTGCTGCCAAGTGTTTCTACTGCCATCATTCTCCGGACGATGGCATTTTTTTTTGCCATTTTATACATGCCGAACGAAAGGGCGATCGTCATGGTAAGCGGCAATCCTACCGGCACCGACGCAACCGCCAAAGCGAGTGCAACAATCAGCATCTCCAGCGCTGAAGCGCCTCGAAAAATTCCGATAATCAGAATTAAAGCTGAAGCTGAAAGCGCGATCATGGCCAAAAACCTCCCAAGTCTGTCCATCCGCTCCTGAAGCGGTGTGGACTCCTCTACATTCTGGATTAAGGTAGCAATGTCGCCGAGCTTTGTTTTCATCCCGGTCGCGATCACTCGGGCCTGACAGTGTCCGTTTACAAGTTGTGTGCCGGCGTAAATATAATTTCCATTTTCCCTGTGAACTGAAATGCTTTCGCCAGTCAGCATCGATTCGTCAACCTCAACACCGGTACTGTGTATCAGTTCTGCATCGGCAGGAACACGATCACCGACTTCTAAAGACAATATGTCTTCGGGGACCACATCCTTGGCATCAATGGTCATCGGGCGTCCATTCCGGATTACCGTCGTTTGGGGCCGGACTATCTGGCGAAGCGCTTCCATAGCACGCTCAGCTTTATATTCCTGAATAAAGCCCATTATAACCACAAATATAATGATGAAATTAATCACCCAGAAGTTGATTACTTCGCCTATTCCATAAGAAATAAGCGATGCGATGATTAAAATCCACACAATCACGTCCACGAACTGCCGCAAAAAAACTTTTAGTGCGGTAAATTCCCGTTTAGTGCTTAGCTCATTCAATCCGAATTTTTCAAGCGCCCTGGCTGCTTGCTGACTGGTAAGACCTGTCAGTTTTTTAGAAAAAGTCATTGTATTTTTAATATTTAATAGTATTCAGCAACAATAGTATAGGAGAAGATGTGTCAAAAAACCATTATTGTTAAAAAGTTTTTAGAGTCTATTTTGAGCAAACAATGAGAAGTATAGCCAGACAATAAAATGATTTAAATTATTTTAACTGGATTTTTTTTGAAAAAAGATGATAATGAAACTAATTTAATTTTTAATTTTTTCGCTCATGCCAAAAAAAACAAAAAAAGTGACCAAGAAAAAAGTCGCTAAGAAACCGGCAAAAAAAGTGACCAAGAAAAAAGTCGCTAAAAAACCGGCAAAAAAGGCTAAAAAGAAATAAAAGACTTTTTAGTCTCTTATTTTTTTAACTCACACTTATATGTTTGACGACTGTGAGTGCGGGGAAAACTGCGACATCTGTGAAGAGTGCGGCTTCCCTGAGTGTGAATGTAAATGTGATAAAGACACTGAAGAAGCACTGAGTTATAAAGAATGGGACGATGAAACTGAATGGTAAAACAAAAACCCGCCCCCCGAAGCTTTACGCGAAGGGGGGACGGGTTTTTTAAAAAATTCTTAAACCTTTTCGCAAAATCCCCGCGAAAAGCTTGTGTGACACAACTGCTTTCTCATCTTTTCGGCCAATTCCGCTTAATTTTTTTGACATCCAAAAAATTTTTAATTCTAAGTTTTTGGCTTGCTCTAGCCAAAAGCACGCCCTTCTAAGGCTATTGATTTAAAAACGGATCCCGATTTTCGGACACCCCCCCTTTTTTTTGGCAAGTGGTTACCGAATGGGGATTGATCTTTTGCAAGCAGGTTCACATACGCTCTTTTCCGGAATACTGTTGAAGTTAAACGTTAACCACTAGCTGACAAGGAGGAGCTCACAATGCCTGGGCTAAGAAACGGAGTACGATTTCTACTGGAGAACAGCTTATTTCCCATTGGAGGAACAGCCGTGGCCCTCATCTTCGCCAACCTGAACCATGAGTCCTATCATCACATCGTCCACGCGGAAGCCGCTCCGCACATCAACCTGCACTTTATTGTGAATGACGTGTTGATGTGCTTCTTCTTCGCCATTGCGGCCAAGGAGATCTGGAACAGGAACTCTGTCCGGCTTACGGGGACGACTTTGACCATAAAGCCTTTGAAAATGCCTGCCTGGTCATCAACGACTACTGCTCCACTGGCGGTCAGATGGTCCGGCAAGGTGAAAGCTTGCCTCACGGCGAATTAATTCTTTCTCGCGAAATAAGCCGCAGCCAAGCCTGTGGCCACCGGAACCGCGAGAATCAGCGTGGCGCTGCCCACCAGCGTCCGGACGATCTCTTCCGCCAGATATTCATTGTTCAGAATGACCCATAACGGCTGAGGCGATTTGGTGATGAGCAAAAAAACCGGAAATGACGCGCCCACATACGCAATGACGAGCGTGTTGATCATGGAGGCGATGTGTTCTTTGCCTACCGAAAACCCGCGATGGTACAGTTGTTTGAGCGATAATTTATGGTTGGCCTTGTGGATTTCCTCTACCGCCGCGACTTGGGTGGTGGTGATGTCATCCAAAACTCCCAGGGTACCGATCACAATCGCCCCTAAAAGGAGTCCCCGCAGATCAAAATTCCCGAAAGAAGACAGGTACACGGTCTCTTCTGACCCCATTCCGAACAGCGTGGCAAAACGGACGGACAGAACCGCCATCAGGAGTGACAGACAAAGGGTGAATAAAGTGCTTAAAACCGCTAATGTCGTCCTTTTGCTGAACCCGTGGGACAGATAAATAGAAATCATGGCAATGGCAACCGCTCCCCCGAAACTGACAAGCAACGGGTTGCCTCCGGCCACAATCCCAGGAATCACCCATTTAATCAATATAAAGAGTGTCGCCGCTAAACCGATCAGGGCGGAAAGCCCTCTCCGGCCGGAAATGATGACTGCTAAACCGACAAATAAAAGCAATAGCCAAAACAAACTATTCAGCCGGTAAGGTTCGTAGACTTCATAGGTCACTTCGCCATCCAGATCGCTTCTGATTAGGACTACAGACTGCCCTTCTTCAAGCCTTTGCGGGATCCCCTGGATCACCTGATTGATATAATCGACTTCCAGTATCTGGCCGGCTTCCGCCCCTTTATCAACGCGAACGTCCAGCATCTGAATATGCTGTTCCGCCCCAAACAACTCTTCCTGGCTGCTGCCGCGAATACCGACAATCGTCCCACGGAAAAACTGCTCAGAATAATCGACATCCTGAGCATGAATCTGCGGAACGAAGAGAAATAGAAGGAAAAGGACTCCAAAGATGCTAATGACTTTTTTAATCATACTGCAGGCAGTTTAGCACGAAAACGAAAAAATTCCATTGAAGGGGCAGCAATGGCCCTACTTGCTACTTTTCAAAGCACAAATTTTAGATTTGTCTACTTTTTATTATGGCTTATGTAAGCCGTTTTTTTGATATTGGGTGAACTTTTGTTCATTTTTACTTGATTGAGTGAACAAACGTTTACTATAATTGAATTGTTACTGATGATTGGCTGGCCGACTGACTTGTGACGGCCCAGGCTGATCCTCCATCTCATTAACCTGTATGTATTATGTTTATCAATTTACTGATTGCTTCGGCGTTTGTTCTAACCACCTTCATCGTGATTTTGAATTTTAATCGTCTGTTGGAATGGTCCGATTGGATGATGCACCGATTCAATCAATTCAAATCGTTTGCCGATGTTTTGATCCGCGCCTACCGCAACCGGCATCAACTTAGTGCTTAATTTTTAGTCCTTAGTCCTTCATCACTATGATTATTAATTCTTTTCTCGCGATTTTCGCGCTTACCATCGCTTTCGGCTTTCTTTATATCATTAACCATGTACGCTAATGATTGAAAATTTAAAAGAAAAAATCGGACGTATCCGACACTATTACCGTGAAAATAAGGTAATGCCCACTTATGATGAGATCTGTATGCTTTTTGGCTTTAAGTCTAAAAACGCCGCCTTTAAGCTGGTTAATAAGCTGGTCGATGAGGGTTTTGTGGAAAAGATGGATAAAGGCCGCTTAAAGCCTGGTACTAATTTCCTTGGCCTTCCTCTTTTCTCCAGCGTATCCGCTGGCCCGGCCACCGCAGAAGAGGAGATCCTTCTGGACCATGTAGATTTAAATGATTATTTAATCCAGAAACCGGAGTCAACGGTCCTTATTAATGTACGAGGTGACAGCATGATCGATGCCGGTATCCATGAGGGGGATAAGGTCATCGTTGACAGGAAGGCAGTTCCTCAGCTGGGCAGTATCGTGGTCGCCGTGGTAGACGGCGAATACACCGTGAAATATCTGGATAAGACGAAAGATGGTAAAATCCTCCTTCAGCCCGGCAATCCGAAATACGAACCCATTTTGCCGCAAAACGAAATGGCGGTTTTTGGGAAGGTGGTCGGAGTGATAAGAAAAATGTAATCATTTATTCAATTTTGAATGAGCGGTAAATGGCAATAATAATAAGCTAATCATTTTAAAAGCCTTCTCTGATATTACATCAAAGAAGGCTTTTAAGGTTTGTTGCCTTGTTTACTGACAAACATACCCTACACAGGCATATCCGTCGTTACAATCATAATCAGAGATACAGTCGGTGCAAAAACGAACTTCCAGATCCCCCTCTCCTTTTATGCTGCATGACTTATACCCCTGTTTGCAGTTTTCACAAGCAATATCTTTACAGGGGTTACTGCCCAAATAACATTTTTCAAATTGTGAATAAATGTCATCAGGCATCTGGCACTTATAATCAAAACACAATGAGCCAGTGCAATCACTTTCCCAGAAGCATTCCGCCTCTACACATTTCTCCTGAATACAGGCTTTCTGAACCCCGTTTGCACCTTCCCCACAATCCGTAAAAGAATTGCACTCCACCCCTTCCGGATTTGGGTTTGTGTCGATATGAATGGAGGTTGTAATGCCCTCATCTGTAACCTCAGTGGTTACTTCGCCAATATCCTGCCCATCTTCATCTATAATATCCTCAGTGGTGGTTCCAATCACATTAACATCTTCATCTGCTTTTTCCGGCAGTTTTGGTTTTTGGGCCTCAGACTCCTCTGGGATGACTTCTTTTTCCACAACCACTCCATCGTCCGTTGGGGTGACAACCACTTTTCCTTCACAGCCCATTAAAAACAAAAAACTGAACACGAACAGTAATGGGAATATTTTTTTAAGCATGATTAATAAATTAAGCAGATAAAATTGATGATTACTCCAGCGGTTCTTCTTCAGCGCCGCGGTTCACCATCACTTGGTTTTCATCATCCCAGCATTCAGGAACGATACTTACCGGGAAATCATACGGTTCGATCTCCGCACAGCCGATGGTGCCGTTACCGTCCCACGCGATCACCCAGCCACCCGCAGTGCTTGCGGCCAACCAACCACCCCCGCCAATCGAGTCGGTAAAACGGATACTCCCACTGGCGAAGGAACCGTCATTATTATTTACTGTTACTTCCAAAATATCCAGCCTTTCTTCCCAATCCGGATATTTAACCAAAAAAGCTTGTACGAAAACGTCATTTGAGTCGGCCGTTTCTTCAATCTCTTCATCCACCGTTTCATCCCCCGTATCATCAGCTTCTTCATCGACTGTTACGTCACCAGTTTCATCAGCTTCATCATCAGTCGGTTCGTCGTCGGATATATCTTCATCTTCAAGCCCCTCTTCATCAGTAACATCTTCTTCATCTTCTTCCTCTTCCATGGCGTCATCATCCGTTACGTCTTCATCGCTTACTTCTTCCTCAACGGGCATATCATCGACGGGCTTATTATAACGGTCTTCCATATCCAGACATCCTGTTAAAAGAAAAATTGCCGCTAAAAGAATAAATAATTTTTTAAACATGATTATAAAAATTAACAGGTAAAAGGAGGGGCAATCGGGCGAACCTATTATACAAGCCAAAAAATCGATGGCAAGGGCTAAATTAATGGCTCTTCAAATTCCTTCTCCATCTCCGGCGCGACATTGTCTTCATTGAATTCACCTGCCTCATCCCATTTGCTCAGGAGTTTTTCGACCTCTTTTTTTGACCGGCAGTATTTTTTACGGGATTGTTCAATGATCTTTCCGCTCAGATCTTTTTTAACTTCCGGCACATCAATGGTACGCCCGGAAAACGCTTCACGGACTTCCCCGTTCACGGACATCTTGGTGTAAAATTCGCGCATTCCCAGATTGATGATGTCGCGTTCATTGAATATGGGCGTGTACTCATTAGCTAATATTCCCGCGTCATCCGCCCCCACACGGAAGCTGACGATAGAGCCTACGTTACCGAATACGGTTTTCTGGACGATGTTAATCAGCTGACCCATATACTGATGGGCGATTGTCAGGCTCAGGTGGTACTTACGGGCTTCGGAGAGGATTTCGGCGAACGTGTCAGTCGCGAAATTCTGGAATTCGTCGATATAGAAATAAAAATCACTTCGCTTTTCCTCGCGCATATCTGCGCGCTGCATCGCCGCCTGATAGATCTTTGTGATGATCATTCCTCCTAAAATCTCAGCATTCTCTTCGCCCAGCAATCCTTTCGACACTTTCATCAGCAATATCTTTTTATTGTCCATGATCTCACGAATGTCGAATTTGCTCTCGGGCTGACCCACAATATTACGGATCATGTTGGTGGAGACTAGCTGGCCGACTTTATTAAGCAGTGGTGTGATGGCTTCGGCGTCGAACTTTTCACTCCAGGCGGCAAATTCCGACACCCAGAAGTTCTTGACCACCGAATCCTGAATGCGGGAAATGACCTTCTGGCGGTAATTTTTGTCTGTCAGCATCTTCAGGATAGAAAGGACGGTGGTGTTCGGGCTGTCTAAAAGCGCTAAGGTGGTGTAACGGAGCACATGTTCCAGGCGGTCGGACCAGTTGGTGCCGAACAGCTTTTTAAAGATGTCGATAAAACCAAGTGTGATCTGCATCTTGTACTCATCGCCCACATTCATCAGCGGGTTAAAGGCGATAGGAAAATTGACATCAGAGGGGTCAAAAAGCACCACGTCATCCACCCGGTTTTCCGGAATATAGCGAAGAATATTATCAATCAAATCTCCGTGGGGGTCGAGCACAGCCACTCCTTCTCCGTCCATAAAATCCTGCCGGATCAAAAGTTCCAAAAACTTGGATTTTCCTGAACCGGATTTGCCGACAGTATACAGATGGCGGCGGCGGTCATCGCGTTTGATGCCGAATTCCACAAAATTGTTGTGGTAATTGGTAATCCCGAAAAGGGAAATCTCTTTGGTGCCTTTTTTCGGCAGATCCTGAGGCGGTTCGTGTTTTTTAGCGAGCACATGCACAATATGAGGCACATGGTCAGCATTCGGAAGATGATAAAGGCTGGCTATTTCTTTTGCGCCCACCACATGAAATCCCGTAACGGAACGGTGGCGGTATGTATCGGCAAAGTGGGGAGAGGTGGAAATACGGCTGGCTACAAACTCCTGAATATCAGTTGAATTGAATTGGTAAAAGCTGTTAATGACCGCGTTCAGCTTGCGTTTGGCTGTAGGGGTATCTTTGGCAATATACGCACACCGCACGACCATGTCGTAAGGAGGTTCTTTAAACTTTTCCTGCGCGAGCTTTCCGCGCTTTACGCGAATCGATTCGTCGCTTTTAGCCCGGAACCAGTCACGTATATGAAACACCTGACGCCAGCGGGCGAACCGCATATTCCAGTTCCGTTTAAAGTGATAACCGGCGGTCTCGTTCTTGGGCCGGATCACTATCTGCACCCACACCTGTTCATTAGAAGCAATTTTAGAAATGACGGAAAAAAGGCCGCTTTGGCTGTCTTCGGTGAACTGTTCGTACGTTTTAAGGGGGTAAATATCGAAAAATTTGAAATCCAATGTCGTGCCGGCAATGCCGTGTTTTTCCGGCTCAAACATAATCGCGTAATCCTTGGTGGGTTTGATCTCGGCATCCGGGAATGTGGAGTATATCAACCCCTGAATAGTTTCCAGCAGGTCATCGGGCACCGCCATGTAACAATAGGTGTACTGTTCATAGCCAAAAAACTCCAGGGAGACCACTTTGTCTTTCACCGTGTTCTGCAGATTCACCAAAACCTGCTGGAACAGGTCTTCCTTTTTAGGATTAGGGGCTTCCCCCTGCGGAACGATGACATGTAAATAATGATACTTCATCTAAAAGCCTTAATTCAGGAGGTAACTTAGATTTCAGTGTATCAAATCCCAGAGAGGATTGGCAATGAATTTCCAGCCCTAATAGACTTCTTTTAAATAACAGGCTTCACAATATACCGTTTCTGGCCGCTCCGGCGCGTAAGTAGTTTGGATATCAGTCTGGCATTTGTCACATTTACGATTATAGAGTTTATTCGGATTCTGGAGATGCAGCCGTTTGTGGTGGCGGGCGTCCGGATGGACATGGGGGATTGGTAAGGATTTTTTTCGGTAAAATTTAAGTTCCTGCGGCTGGATGCGAAATAAACGGCCGGTTTCCTCACATTCAATAGCACAGTCCAACACTTCATCAGGGATGGCATTGATGTCATCGGGCAATTGGCTGGCTTTGATTTTTTTGGTGACGTTAGAAACCTTTTCTTCAATAGTCTTCCATTTAAAACCTTTTTTAAGAGCTTCTTCTTTTGTAAGCGGAAAGTAGTCGTTCGCCAGGCTTTCGTTATAGGCATGTAACGACAAACTGGCTGGCATATGCTCCCCCCATTCACCTGTCGACTTCATATGCTCGATGATTTTGGGAACAAGTTTTTCGTATTCCTCTTTGGAATATTGCTTATTTAAAATGCAGTACGAAAACTTTTTGGAAATACTGTTACAGCCAAACATATTCTGGCATTGCCACACGCAGTAACAGTACATCGTATCCTGAGAATAAACGGGACAGAAACAGAAAAGGTCCCGCACATTCTGGTCACCACCTGTTCCGCATTCGTAACAAAGTTCGTTCTGCTTATCCAGGATATCAACATCCATCATGTCTTTTCCCTCGGCCAGATCATATACGTAACGGCAATCCTCACAATCAAAACAGTCGAATGCGTGGAAGACATTTTTGCAGTCGTAAAGGCGGTCTCCCACGCAATTTTCCGTATTTACCAAAGTAGCGGCCCGTTTCGGGAGGGTTTTTGCAAATTCCAAAAACTTTTTCGTTAATTCGGAATGAGATTGTTTCTTCAATTCAGTTATTTTACTTTCATATTCCCCTTTTGAATATTGTTTATTTTGAATGCAGTATTCTTTTTGGCGCAAATCTGAACACATAAAACAATGTTTGCATGCGTCACAGTAAGCCATGTATTCGGAATCACTCACATTATTACATTGGATCAGGTAATTGGCGTTGTAACAATTTTTGGAATTCAGGGATTCATACACCAATTCACAATGGTCGCAGATCAGACAGTCCACACAATCTTTGCAGTACTGACCTTTTCGCATATAAAGACAGTCTTCCATCTGGTAACTACCGGGACTCATGTAGGTATTACGGCTTAATCCCTGCAGGCTGTTGTATTCACAGTTCTCACAGCGGTAGATAAGTGTGCCGGATTTCGGGACTTTCATGTTCAGTTCATGAAACTGTTCCGCGAACGAACGGCTGAAATCAAAACCTTGCCTACCGGCAGGCAGGTCCTGACCGTACTCCAGCGGATTCCATTTATCCGACCACCAGCAGTCACTGCAGTAAACAGGAAAGGGTGTACCAGCCGGAAAGATGGAAATAAAACTTTTATTACATAAATCACAATCCCGGCGGTACAGACTTCTTTCGTTCCGAAAGGTCAATCGCCTTTGACGACGACAATCCGGGCAGAGTGTGGGTTCGGGAATATCAAATGTTTGACCTCCTATAATTGGAGATACTTTTTTCAAAAACTTCCGATCTCCATCGGTTATTTCAAAGCCGTTGTTACATTGCTTACAGTTTTTCATATTAAATCTTTCGATATTTAATACGATCTTGATACCTCACTTCATGATGATAGCGAGGGAGAGGGGCAACAATTTTTTTGAGCAAACGGATTTCTTGTTCGACGATCTTAAAAGATTTTTTTGATCTTTCGCATAAGAAAATAGATTCTATTTTATCATCTTTTAAGTCGTTGATGCTATCTGGTAAATTTGTGACGGGTTCGGATTTTCCGCTTTCTGACTGTTTCTCTTCCCCATAACGCCAACCGATATGCTCGACTTCTTCTTTAGTAAAACTGTCATAATCACGAAAGGCACTGTCCTGGTAAGTAAACGATGCGCAGTCAAAAGGAAATGGGTTGCCATAATAATCCCCCATTGATCCGACAATCTGAGCTTTGAGTTTACGATAATCAGATTCTGAGTATTGTTTATTGAGTATGCAGAATTTTTTATAGCGAAGGGAAATACATCCAAAACAATCCTGACAACCCTGAAGGAACTCGCTGTAACAACTGTCTTTTGTTGTCCAGCAGCCAATTACATTATGACAATTGTAAGACTCGGTTGTACTCACATTCCCGTAGATTAGCTGGGAACCGTCGACAATGGCGTGGCTGTCGATGACGTCTTTACAGCCATTCGCGCCCACGCGGTAATACATACAATCCTCCGCGTCTTCCACATCGTAACACTGATGACAGTTTTTGCAGTTGATCAGGAAATTGCCGTCTGAATTTTCCGTGTTGATCAGGCGGGTGTAATCTCCTTTTGAGAGGATATTGTCGACAAATTGTCTTTTAAGCCGTTCGAAGGCTTTATAAGAACCAAAACGGATTTCATCCATCTTTTTTTCATATGCTTCTTTGCCCAGCTGTTCATTGTTCATACAGTATTTCTGATTCCGGAGGCCAGAACACATAAAACAATCCTGACAGCCCCGCAGATCAAAACAAAAGTTACAGTGACTGCAGTTATCCAGCAAAAATCCCATCCGGCAGTGATACGCTTTTCGGCAATCCACGCACTCAAAACAAAGTTCACTGTCATACAGGTATGCGGAATCGATGCAATCCCGGCAATTAAATATTCCATGCGTGTAATAACAATCTTCAGAGCGATCTGACAGGATGTGCATATAACAATTCTTGTTCTTTTCCGCCGCGTTGCAGTAATCACAGTTTTCGTTATACGGAGCAAAAATATTCACACGCGGCGCCTTCTTTGACAGTTCTTTGTATTGTTCAAAAAAAGGCTTATCCGGATTGTAATCCAGAAAAGGCGGCGTCCATTTATCCGATATCCAGTAATCATATTTGTAAACCGGGAAGGGGTGGTCTTCATTGTAAACACTAATAATCCTTTCGCCTGAGAAATCGCATTTCCTCATATACAGATTGCGTTCGTTCCGGAGCGCCAGGCGCATTGCTAAGCGTACTTTTGGGCCGTATTTGGGTTCATTGATGCCCATTTTCTTAAAAAGTGTCCGTTCCATGTCGGAAATCTCGAATTCGGTGTTGGTAAGTTGGCAGGTTGTCATTAGTAAACGAGTTTAAGATAACAATCTTCACAGACAACTTTTTTATATCCCCATTCCGGAGGATAATAGGCCGTGATTTCTTTTTTGCAACCGAAACATTTGGTTTTTTGGGGCCTAAGAGGCGCCAATTTTTCGAAACGTCTTCGGTTCCGTTTTTCAGGATAGAGTATGGGGAGGGGTAATTTGTACTTTCGGTAAAAATCGAATTCCTGCTTAATGAAGGCAAAAGGCTGTTTGGTTTCCGCGCCCAAAAAGGGTTTGCCGATCAGATCATCCGTAATGGCTTCCGAAAAGTCAGAAAGGGTTTCGGCATCTATGCCTTCTTTGCGATTTTCAGGCAGGTTCTCCCATTTGGCACCCAACTCTTGAATTTCCTTTTGGCTCAGGGCTTCATAGAACGCACCCAAAGAAAGATTATAGCCGTTATAAGCGAACTTCCAGGGGAAGAATTCACCGTATTCCCCTTCTTTTGTTATTTTCCCGATCAATTTTTTGACTAATTTTTCATAATCCTCTTTTTTATATTGTTTGTTTAAAATGCAGTATTTTTTCCGCTTCAGTCCTACGCATCCAAAACAATTCGTGCAATTGTAACACTGGTCCAGATACTGGCTGTCTGAACAGTCTGCGCTAAACAGGGCAAACTGGACGTTGTGGAGGTCAGTGGATTGGCAAATGCCGTAACACAGTTCGCCCCGCAGTAATCCGCACGTGTCCATGCAGGTTTTGATACGGGCATTCCGCATGACATGCAGACAATCTTCACCGTCTTCGGTATAAAACGCATTATTGCAGTTCTTGCAATTGGTGATGTAATTGCCGGACGACTGTTGGCAGTTGGCCTGGAAAACTGCTTTATGGACTGCGTCGTTTTTCAGATGATTTTTAAATTTTTCCTTCATCTGATCAAAAAATTTGCGGGAATTTAAGTGGAGCGGATTCATTTTTTCCCTATATTCTTCTTGAGTGTACTGCTTATTCAGAATGCAGTATTCCCGGTTCCGCAAGTTCCAGCTCATAAAGCAATTCCTGCATCCGCGGCAGTTGTACAGAAACTGGGAATCACTGCAGTCCCGGCAGTCCAGTGAAAATTTCAGGTTGTAACATTTAAAACAATAGGTGCATTCATAACTCTGCTCCATTTCGTAACAATAAGTGATGTCCATGCAGTCCCGGGAATAAAGCACGCGGTAAATGTAATACACATCTTCGCAGTCTGCCATGCTCCGGCTCATGTAGGCATTTTTGCATTCCCACACGTCATCGGCGTAATCGCAGTTCACATTGTTCTTACCAAGTTGGTGAAAATGGGGCGTCTTGCATTGGAGTTCATACAATTGATCGAAAAATGGACGGTCCCAGTCGATTTCTAACTGCGGCGCTGCCCATTTGTCGGAAAACCAGTATTCCCGCTTGTAGACGGGAAAATGGGCATTCGGGGAATGGGCGGAGATGATGGTCTCGCCCGAGAGGTCGCATTTCCGTTTCTGCAGGATGCCGTATGGCCAGAACCCCAAACGCTGGCGGCGACGGCAGGAGGGGCAGTCTCTGGGTTCGGGGATCCCCAGCCGCCCATAAAAGCGTGGGGCAAGGATTTCGAACTTGGTGTTGCAGGTTTTACAGTTGGGCATCAATAAACAGTTTTAAGATAACACGATTCACAGTATACCTTCTCAGGACGGTCTGGCGAATAAGCGGTTTGAATGTCTGCGCCGCATTTGCCGCATTTTCGATTCCATAGCCTGAAAGGCTGTTTGAGTTTAAGCAGATCAATATGCCGCTGATCCGGATGACGACGAGGGAGGGGTAAGTTGTGTTCACGGTAAAATTTGAGTTCCTGTAGGATGATTTTAAAAGGTTTTTTGGATTCTTCGCAAACAATAGCCCAGTTTAAAATGTCATCCGGAACATCCTTAATGTCATCGGGCAGGCGGTCAGCCGGGATGGTTTTCTCTGCTTTTATTTCAGGCTCAAAATCACACCATTGCCATCCTTTTTTGAGTACCTCTTCTTTTTTGAGCGGAAAATAATTCTGGGCCAGGGTCTCATTGTAACCAAATGGCGAAATTTCTGCAGGGAAAAATTCACCCCATTCGCCCGTTGACTTCATATGTTCAATGATTTTTTCGCTTAGCTCCTTATACGCTTCTTTAGAGTACTGCTTATTAAGAATACAGTATTGCTTATGGGTAAGTCCGATACATCCAAAACAATCTTTGCAGTTCCGCGTACACCAATAAGAATAATAAATATCATTAGCGCCCAGGGCGACATAACAGCTCATATGAACATTAATAGAGCCTACGCCTATAACACAGGAATTGTAACAACGTTCCATGCCATCTCCCCATACATGGATGTCCATACAATCTTTTCCGCCCAATAAGCAATCCGTGCAGTAACGGCAATCCTGCAGGTCGTTGCAGTCAAAACAGTAACAAGCATTTTTGCAATTATTCAAATTATCCCCAATAGCCTTGATGTTCTGCACACCGCGGGTGGCCTTGACGGGCTGGGTGATATAAAACGCTTCTACTTTCTTTTTCATTTCTTCTATGATGCCATAGTGGCCAGACTGAAATTCGGTTAAAAATTTCTCGTATTCTTTTTTTGTTTTGGGTTCATTAAAGAGGTGATATTCCTTCTGATGGAGATTGGCGCATCCAAAACAGTTCTTACATCCGATACAATCCCTCAAAAACCATGAATCTGAGCAGTTTTTGCAAAAACGGGAATAATTTAAGTTATAGCAGTTATCACAGACCGCGCATTCATAACAAAGCTCTGACTGATACAAAAACAAAAAGTCTATGCAGTCTTTCAGGCCGACAAATGTTTCACCGTAATAAGCATTTTCCGCCTGCTCGCCGTCAAAGACCAGATAGCAGTTTTTGAGCTTGTAATTGTCATTGGTGTAATCACTGTTAACGTTATCTCCCAGTACTGCTAAAGCATTTTGAGGGACATCCAGGAGTAATCCATGGAACTGTTCAAAAAATGGTTTTGAAAAGTCAAAATCACGGCCGTATTCCATTGGATCCCACTTATCTGAATACCAATTACGGGTTTCATAGGCCTTAAACGGCTTATCCGGCGAAAAAATCGAAATGATCGGTTTTCCTGTTAAATCGCATTTCCGTTTATAAAGTCTGCGGCGGTTATAAAAAGCCATGCGGCGCTGTAAACGGCAGGGAAAACATAGGTTCGGATCAGGCGCGTCGAACATTTTCAAAAGCCTACGATCCTCATCGGTTATCTGAAAACCTGTGTTGCAATTTTTGCAGTTTTTCATATATAATCCGTCTCCGTAGTATTTAAATGAATTTTATGAAAAAAGATGAATCTATTATACCATCCGAGCGTATCGAGCGCTCTATTTATATCATCCGTGGCCGGAAAGTGATTCTGGATCAGGATCTGGCGGCTCTTTATGGAGCGGAAACAAAAAATTTAAACAAAGCTGTCAGTCGTAATAAAAAACGATTTCCTGAAGATTTTATATTCAAATTAACAAAAGAGGAGTGGACCAACTTGAAGTTCCAATTTGGAACTTCAAGTTCAGATTGGGGAGGTAGGCGCAAATTACCAATGGCATTTACGGAGCATGGAGTCGTCATGGCAGCCAATTTATTAAAAAGTGATCGCGCGGTTACCATCAGCGTTGAAATTGTACGCACTTTTATCCGATTGCGGGAATTTTTCAGCTCTCAAAAAGAAATGAGCAAGGAATTAAGTGAATTAAAATCCTTTTTACTCAAACATTCCAACAAAACCAATCGTGAATTTCAAAGGGTGTGGCAGGCAATTGAAAAATTGACGGAGAAACCGAAAAACCAAAGGCAGATCGGCTTTAGTCTAGACTGATGGTGACCCCGACAGGAATCGAACCTGTATCTAAGCCTTAGGAGTGCCTTATTCTATCCGTTGAACTACGGGGTCGGGAGATGTGAGAAATCCGTTCCGAACCGTAGAGACGCCATTCATGGCGACTAGAAGGTGAGGGCAAAATTGTGAGAATCTGCGCAGAAGATTATTCGCAATTTTGAGGATTTCCCTTCTGAAATATTTTACAGAATCACTATACCTCAAAAATACCCTATTCGTCATTCATAATTCATCTTTCGTCATTTTAACTCGGCTGAATCACCACCACCTTGCTGGCATCATCCGGCATTTCACTCCGCTTGACAGTGTAGGTGTCGATCGGTTCACCTAGCTGAGACCCCATCTCTTTTAAGAAAGTATCTACTGCGTCGAATCCGCATTTAGACCCTTCCGTGTGGTAGGCCATAGGAATAATAATGCGCGGTTCGATCTGTTCCACAACCTCTTTCGCTTTTTTGGCGTCAATCCCTTCCTTTCCCCCGACCGGAACAAAGAGTATGTCGACATCACCGATCTGGTCGAGCTGTTCAGGGATCAGCTTCGTGCCTAATGCTCCCAGATGACAAAAACGGATACCATCCAGATCAAAAATAAAAACCGTATTTTCCTTTTGTTCCACGTCATCCCTGGTGTTGTGAAAAGAGGCAATGCCCTTAAAATGAGATCCCGCTGTTTCATATTCTCCAGGCCAATTGAATATTTTTGGCTCTTCGCCAATCACTGAAGAATTGTTGTGATGAGGATCGTTGTGACTCACGGTCACCACATCGGCTTTTAAGCCCGGCAACGTAAGGCCTGTACTGTCGTCGTAAGGATCCGTCACAACAGTGATATTGTTTTTTACTGAAAGGCAGGAATGCCCGTGAAACTTTATCTGCATAATTTTGTTTACGTTAAAAAAGCCTGCTTATTTTACACCAATTTTCTTTAGTGCTCAAGAAGAGACCTCAATGTGGATTATGCAAGTCGTACCTTTTTAGGATTATTAGGACATTGAAGACTATTACGACTATAGGGATCAAATCTAATTCGTAATAGTCTCAAAAGTCCTAATTTTCTCAATAGCCCTAAAAGGTATGAAAAACAGTGTGGTATAAAACTACGAAATCTATGCGCTTTACACCAGAGATAAGCGGATCAGTTTCCAGCCAAGTAAACTTATAAAGGTTAGTATAAATGCGATGAACATCACTTCGGATGGACCTGTGTCTGGTGTCTGAACTGCTGAAGGGGTAGAGACTTGATACGCGGGCTGATAAACAGGGGTCGTAACTGACTGCTGGGCTATCTGATAACCGCCAGTCATATTCCGGTTCAGCATTGCCTGTGGTGTGATGGTGACCGTATGAGTATTGGTACGAAAGCCAGGCTGAACGGCTGGAGGCTGACCGAGTGTTGATGTGGTCGTTACACTTGGTGGCACACTGGTTGTTTCTGAGGCTGAAGGTTTTAGACCTTCTTCGGCTGCCTCGACCAAATCTTCCATTGTTTTGATATCTTCTTCACGCTGTTTTTGGAGCTGTTCCAATTGCTTATTCAAATCTTCAATCAATTTAGCCTGAGTGTCTTCAGCAGAGGTTCCTTCTTCCGTTCCGGCTTCTGTTTCAGCCGCCTCATCTTCGCCTCCCCCTTCTCCTTCGCCTATCGGCCCAACATCGACCGGTTCAGGCTCTGCGATAGGTTCAATGGCAATACTGACCGCTTCTTCCTTTGGCTGTATTACCGGTTCGGATACATAACCTTCATCACTTTCCTCTTCGGCAGGTTCTTCTTCTGTAGCACCTTCTTCCGGAGACAGTTCCTCAACCGTCTCTACGGCACCCCCTGCCGATTCTGCCGTATCGCCGGCTCCGCCGTCCGGAGACAAGAGGTCGATAGGACTGGCAATAGGGCTTCCCACCCCTTCGGCATCAAACAGACTGCCTTTGATCAATTCATTAAACTGAGCGGGCGCCATCACCGCGAAAACCGCAATAATCATAATGACAAAACCGACTCCCCAGAATATTTTATTCCGAACCGAATCAGAACTGTCTCCTTTTTGTTTTTTGCTCATTTTAGAAACAGGAGTGTGAAGGGTCTCCTCGGGGATGGTGATCCAGTTTGCTTGTTTCTTAGCCATTTTGATTGAGTATTAAAGTGTTGGTTTTTAATAAATGATTATTTTTGATTTTTTTTCCGTCCAAAAACTAAAGTCCCGGCCAATCCAGCGGCCGAGAAAACCAGCCAACCGGCCAATGGACCGTTTTGAGGCTGAGATGGAATACGTGCGGAGACTTGTGATAAGAGTCCTTCGAAAGGTGAGGTTGAGCTGAGAGGCTGATTGACGATAATCCCTACTTCATTACTGTAATCGCTTTCACGGTTGTATTGATCGTAAGCGGTGACCGCGAAGTAATATGCTTCGTTGTTCATCAAGTTGTCGATGCGGACACTGCCCACATTGTCAACCGTCCGGCGGCGGGTATACGTTCCGCTTTGCTTGCCGTAATAAACATTGAATCCAGTGCGAGCCGCGTCTACTTCGGCCTGCCACATTAAATCGACATAACCGGATCCGGTATTGGCCTTCAGATTAACCGGACGGGCCATATCCACCGCAAACCCGCCACCGAGATCCGTTGTAGGAGGAGTGGGCTGTGGGGTGGGTTCGGGCTGAGTGGTGGGGGCAGAACCCGCACCGCTGTTCAGTTTAATCTGGATGCTGTCCGGCGCTTTTGAAAGAATATTGGCTGGAAAGCCCTGATCGATGATGTTGACACTGGTGTGTCCTAATTCACTGACCTGATAATCATAAAAACTGATCGTCGTAGTGAATTCATACGACTCCAGTACCTTAAAGCGGACCACCGCCACCTTGGTTTCTGTTTCTTTTACTCCGCCGGCAATGTTGGAACGGCCGATCTTTACCCGTCCTTCACCGTGACTGACCTGATCCTCGCCCGGAGCAGATAGTGTGAACGAAGAAGCACTGCTATCGATATTAACCGCCTCCAATCTGGATGAATCATAGGTAAGCCATGAACGAGCCGAAATCACGCTCTGCTGGCTGGGATTTTTCAGCACGATATCCACCGTGAATTCATCACCGGTTTTCGCCTCCGTCACGGACGGTCTGAGCTCAAGCGTAGCATCGCTTGCCGCGTACGCAATCGATATCCCCAGAAAAAGGAGGGTTAGAATGGCTAATTGTTTAAGTGCTGTTTTCATTTTTATGAATTTAATTTTTGAATTTTTGTAATTTTTGAAATAAATTCTAATTTCCAATTTTTAATGTGTTCATCGGCAATGTGGTCGTTTGGCTATTTGGGATTTGGATATTATTTATAAAAATTACTTTTCAATTATAAGAGCCGGACTATTCGGTCTTTTAAGAATGTTATACGGCTTCCCCTCAATAACACTGTTGGCAGAGGTGTGGCCGCTCAAGTCATCTTTATAGTCGTACACATCAATCATCGTGGCACCTTCGCCTTTTATATCGAAGACCACTTCAGCCACTTTGATGGTTTTGTCAGTCAGCGGATCGGGATTAGCACGCCCCAGCATGACTAAACCGTTTTCGTTATCGAAGGTGTTATCGTAAGGAGCAATGAGCGAAAAGGCGGAATCACCTGTTTTGATCTCTTTACCGTACAAACGGCTCGGGTCAAAACTAAGCCAGCTCTGCACCGATGTCACCAGTTTGTTTTCCGGATTGTTCAGCGTTACTGTGACGGTCACTTGCCCATTTTCCCGTTCAGCTTTAAACGCCAGATTAATACTCTTTTGTGCCGCACGAGCGGTTTCAACCACTTTTTCGATATTGATTTTAGGAGCGGCTGACTGAGTCGCTTCAGGAGCTTCTTTTGGGAGCAGAGCGCATCCGTTCAGCAAACTCGTAAGAGTGAGAATGAGTGCTGTTGCGATGAGAATATCTTTTGCTTTCATGGTGGGGAGTTAGTGGTTATACAGATGCAATCACCATCGGTGATTGCAGGCGCGGTGACGTCACCGCGCTTACAGAACAGGTTCGTTATGAGGGACAAGAGAATCAGGATCGGGCAGAATAGGGTTTAAACCCTGAGCATCGGCGCCTCCTGCATTGATAAATACCTGTCCGTACACAGATGAGAACATCGTGAAGTCGATAAAATCCACTTTGCCGTCACCGTTCAGGTCGGCCGCATTGCTTAAATTGGCCTGCTGGATCGCTTTGAGCTTAATGGCTTTAAAGAATTTAGCGACCGCGGATTTTAGCTTGATGCCGGCGGCCGACGCGATGTCTTTGATCTGAAGCTGATAACGCTGACCGGATTTCTGCTGTTCTGTTTTGATTTCGAGCAACTTGCCCGATTCAATGAAACGGACGGCCTTTACCGATAATGGAATGGACGTTTCGCTTTCAAGGATTTCAATATCATACTCATTCTGCCCTTCTCCGGTTTTTACACTGGAGGGGCGGAGGTTATCCTGGAATTCCACTTCCACAGTATCAACATCCGTCGCAGCCACGTAGTGGACCACAGGCGGTTTTGCGCTCTCTTCAAAACCTTTGAAAAAGGTACGGCTGGTCTGTCCGGGCACCAATGACACACCTGAAATATCGGTGAGCTGATTACCGGCACTCAGCATATATTCTTTGCCTGGCTCCTGAGCAACGGTCGTTACCGTCACCACATCACCCGTGGCGCTGATGGTCGCGCCCAATACATTCAAAGCCTGAGAAATATCGTTACGGGCGGTGACCACAAAATCATTACCATTGGCGGACAGAGATAAAGGCGCCATCTCTTCACTGAACACCACTTCTACAGCGGTTTCGCTCACCGGAACGGCAGCAATCAGCTGAGGCGGACGACTATTGTCGGCAAAGCCTTCGCTGTCGCTGACCAGTACGCGGATCTTTCCGCGTGCGGTCTTGCCGGATAAATCCGTGGCGATGACTTCGATTTCATACGGCTGTGAACTGGAAGGTGTATTGGAAGAAATCACGACATCAGGAAGAATAAACCATTGGCCGTCACTGCCTTCTTTGAAACTTGGCTGCATACACACAATGGTGTTGGAGCCCGTTGGGCAGGTGGCCTGAGGATTCCCGCCAGCCGGAGGCTGAACGATCGGAGCGTTGTTCTGGATTTGAAAATCAGCAGGGGCTTCCGCACCGACCTGACCCACACTGCTCAAATTAACGACAACGGAATCCAGATCATCATCGTCATCACGCACAAAGGCGTATAAGGTAACGGAGGTCTGGCCGTCATTTTTCGCCAATTTCGGATTGGTGTAGGCTTTATCAGAGAAGATCAGCGGTGCGTCTCCCAGCATATCTTTTTCGGTCACATCGACCTGCAAGATAATACTGCCGGTTCCGCCGCCCTGATCGGTCGCGATCACTTCGATCTCATGCACTCCCATCGGGGTAATGCGTGGAATGGTGATATCCGAGGAAGAATAAAGCGCTTTCTTCGCGTTTTCGGACGCGTTCGGATCGCGGAGCAATGTGACCGGAGAAAGCCCTAAAGTACCAAAATACGCGTTGACTGTGTCGATATCCGCGACTCCGTTCGGATCACCGACCATCACGTGGATGGAGAATGGTGTCTTGTCGTCTTTCGGAACGGATTTCCGGGGACCGATGTAACTGCGGGCCGGGTCGATGGATGGACCCGTAAGCGCTGTGGACACATTGAGATTGATTTCTGCTATCGAGCTTTCCCCTGTCGTATCGCTCGTGCTGACAGTTAAAATATAATTCTTTTCCTGCGTGGCTTCCGGAACGGTGAAGGTATCGGAGGCATACCAGCCGGTGACCTGTTCATCGGCCTGGCCGGCCACATCAAGTTTGTTCAAACTGATAAAGCCAATGCCCAAGGGGCCCAGATCCGCCACCACGGAAGTGATGGTGTTGGCGCCATCCGGATCAGTGACTTTGGCGGAAATCGTGACTTCCGTTAAGCCATCCGGCGGAACAGTTCCCGGATTGACGTACACCTGATCAAAAACCGGTGCTACGCTGGCGAGAACATCCCGAGTGACGTAAAGGGAAACCGTTCCCTGAACCGCTTCCGCGCCCTTCTTAACTTCCACAGCTAACTGATAAGGTTCGTCCTGAGTCGGAGTGACCGGATTAACCGTGGTGGTAAAGGTGTAATATTGTTTAAAACGAGGCTGTAAGCCTGTGTCTTTTTCCATTTCCTGAGCGCGGTTGCCTCCGATCTGCTCGAGGTCGATGGCCACGCTGTCCACATTGGCCAGATCCAGCGGATCTTCCACCTGTACCCAGAAAGTAATCTCGGTTTCGCCGTCCGGCGGAACGCGATTCGGAATGGCGCGGGAGTTGTCGGAAACGATGCGCATCGGCTGTTCGGGGATGGTTACCGCAAGCGCCTGTGGCAGCATCTCGGTTTCACCCGCCTGGTTGACCAAGGTAAGATTATAAATATCGGATTCAAAGCCGGCTGGTACAATCAGGCTCAGCGCGCCTGCAGTCTGTTCGGTAATGCTGATGACCGTGTTGCCCAAACGAGCCTCCACGATGGTGTCGAGATTTTCACCCAGCACCACGATCACCTGATCCACTTCGTTACTCACGGCATTCGGGGTGAGATTGCCGATGCGGACGGGCGGAACGGTGTAACCGAAGAAATTCAGCACACGGGTATTGCCGAGCAGGAGTCCTCCCTCATCTTTTACACCGGCAAAGCCAACAAAATAGTTGGCGTCGGATACCTGATTATTCGTTGTAAGGCGAACCGTGCTTTCGTCGACCATCTCCACAGCGGTAATGGTAAGCGGTTCAGTGCCCCCCTGTACGAACCGTTCAATACGGATATTGATCGGTGTGACGGTATTGGCAGTCAGATTTCCGGAGAAATGGAGCATCAGTTCAGTGCTGGAATTCACATCGATGGAGTCCAGCTGAACATCGCTCTGACCGGCGAGTGTCTGGTAACCGGCAAACGCGCCGGCGTAAGGGGTAAGTGTTTTGCCGCCAAAGAACGAACGTACTCCGCCCGGACCGGTGTCAGTCTGCACCACATAAACCTGCCCGGCATTCATATCGCCGCTTAAACTAAGAAGCACCTGAGTAAATCCAGGCTGGACGGCAACAGAATCGATAGAAAGTCCGCCATCGATATCAAACGCGTTAGCGCTGATGGTCGACTGATCGATATTTCCTGAAAAAGTGACCATCACTTTATCTTTTTCCGTCGCCTGGGCACTGACCATTTCAAACGTTTCAAGCGCGAAACCGCCTACCCCCATAGAAGGATTGGCGCCCACGCGAACCAGATAATGGTTTTCAGGGTTAAACGCCTGGCTGGTAACAATCACTAATTTTCCTTCAGCGGTCACCGACACATCGGAAACCGGAAGGATGGTTTTATTTAAATTGTCATCATAACTCATCACCTGAACGTCTCCAGCGTCCACCGCCGCGAAGGCCACGGTGCCGGGGCTGATCTCGATGGTGTTTTTACGGGTAACTTCAATGGCGCCGATTCCATTCGGCCCATTCACACTGCCGTATTCCCATACACCGGCGCGGTTGTAATCAGGGTCAACGGCCATATCGCCGTTCCCGACGTTGGCATTTAAAATAACTGTGTAATTCATCTCATTGCCATCAGGGCTGTTTAAAGCCTCGAGGCCTGCAACGGTAATCGTGCTTCCGCTGACGGTGTAATCTGCTAGTGGTGCCACGCTCACACTTTGGCCGGTGACCACTATTTCGCCGATAACACCATTGGCAACTATATTTTCATCGAACGTAAGTGATAAATTCGCATTATCAGTAAACACGGCTTCGAGCAATCGCGGGCCGTTTTTATAACCGCTTACCGCAATCTTAGAAACACCGACGACTTCGTTATCACTGGCTCGTTTAACGGCGTCATCCACTGTAACAATATAAGTATTCCGCTTTAAAAGCGCATTATTCACCGTCAGTTCCACGCCGTCATCATTCGCGGTCGCGACAAGAACCGGATTGCCGGCTCCGCCCGCCACCTCGACCGTGAAGCTATCCGCGCTCACAGACGCGACTTCTACAGGGTCACTGAAGGCGATTTGTATTTTTTTATAAGCGGTTGCCTGAGCACTCAGCATATTAAAATCACTAAGACCTGCAGGCGCCTGGCCGAAACCGAAATAACTGGCTTGGCGATAATCATCATCCAATGGCCCATCCACATTCCCTTTCACTTCATTGCCCATTACGCAAAGGAGATAAGGAACGCCCGGATTCTGAGCAGCAGTGGTGAGAACCACGGTGCTCTGGTCGTATCCCTGATTGAATCCGCTTTCCACATTTGAGGGGTGAACGGATCCGTTACAACCGTCTAAAAAGTAATCAAGCGGTTCAAAACCCGGCGTGCCGGTTTGGCTGAGCAGGTCGGAAAAACGAACAAGTACATGGGTGCTGTCGAGCGCTTCCGCGTTCAGCACGCGCAGATCTGCCTGAGTGATGAGGTTGATGGAACCCGCGTCGATGGCGTCAAAATAATCACTGACCACAAACTGGTTATTGTCTTTTATGACCACTTCTACATCACTTGCTTCCATGGTAATGCTACTGCCGGCGGGACCGCTGACATCCACATTTAATTTAAATAAAGTTATGTCGTTGGCATCCACTACCGCGCCATTATTAGAGAAGAACGAGAGGATTACCTGGCCGGGTGTATTGGTATTCACCCCTTTTAGATCCGCGGACTGAAAAGCGGTAGTCTGGTCAAACACAATGGAGTTCTCGTTAAAGGTCATAGCGTTTACCGGCTCATACTTTACAGTGAACTGCATGCTGTGGATCTGTTCAGAGTCGCCGACATCCATTCCTTTTGTTTTGACCGCGATATTTCCATTGTCGCCAGGGGCGGCTTCGTAATTCGGAATGTAAAGTTTCGCTCCGCCCGCCGGCAATTCTGCAAGTTCTGTAATCGCGGCCCGGAATATCTGAGGATTGGTATAACCCACATAACCCACACCCGCCAAAACCAAAGCGAGTAAGCTAAACATGGTGTACTGCAACCATCGTTTTTTCGGACGCGCTGTTTCTGCCTGAACTTCAGGTTCAGCAGAGGCCTCGAGAGGCATCTCGGTCTGCGCCTGACTCTGAGGAATGTTTTCCTCTTGCGGAGCGTCGTTCGGAACCGGCATCGGTTCCTGGTTAAGATTTGTGTTTGGGTTTTCGTTTTCCATGATAAGGGGGGTTGGTTTTGGTTTTTGGGTTAGTTTTGTTGAGTGATTTGATGAAATAAGAGAACGACATCAAACAGGGTAACACCTCCCAGGCCATCCATGTTGGCGGCCTGAAATTGGTTGTCAGTCGGATTCACTTCGCCGTTGGCGATCTGAAAAGCCAGCGCCACGTCTAATGGCGAGAGAACACCATCACCGCTCACATCACCCGTAGCCGGCGCGCCTATATATATAGGTAGAACCGCCGTGGCCAATCGGCCTTCGGTATCGGTGATCTCGAGCAATAGTTTGTACGCGCCATCCGTCAGCTGTCCGTTTTCCGGCACATCCACATTGATGCTATAGACTTTGAAATACTGAAGGACACCTTGTGCCTCGCCTTCCTGCGCCTCCGCGTTGATAGCGGAAACTTCGTTCGCGGTGAACGGATCGGTGGTGAATACCACTTTATTCGCATCATTGTCGATCTCATTATAGGTATCGAACTGTGAACGGACGATGAGTGTGCGCATATCCTGAATGTCAGAGACTTCGTTCGCATCGCTTACTTTCACACTCAGATTCAACCGGCCGCCCCGTTCTTCCGTGGCAGAGCCGATGATGCGCGCGTATTCAATGAGCGGACCCGCCGGTACATTGACGGAAATCGTGTTACTGCGGACAATCGAGTCATCCGGGCGCTGAGCTTCCACAAACACTTCGGCCATTCCCGGCACATCGCCCCGTTCCAGCCGCCCGGCGGCCAGGGCCGCGTCGTTCAAACGGTTTACGGGTTCGGCGATCCAGGTGACATCACGGAAATTAAGGACTTGTTCAGTAGTCCCTCCAGCGCCGTCGTCAAAAGTACCGGTTGCCACCATACCAAGACTGTCGGTAGGATGAACCGTTACCGCGTCTTCACCGGGATATTCTTCGACTTCCAGACCGATGCTAAGCAAGCTATCAAAAATATTCAGCACACAATTCGGAAATCCTGTGTACCCACTCGCACACGTGCCGCACGCCGGCCCTCCATAGCCCTGTTCACAAACACAATCGCCGGTGTTCGGGTCACAATCACCATAGTCACCACAATCCACATTAGCGCACTCATCGACTTCTTCATCTGCAATAATGGTAATTTGACCAGTACCGATATAATTAATCGTATTAATGACCTGGGCTTGGTCATTTTTGGCTTCGACCAAAATATTTGTGATATCGGTTGAATAACCTTCCGCTAAACCACCACGAACGCTGAATTTTAATTTAAATAAGGTATCGCCGACTACGGTAACGGCCGGACTAAGCGTTACGATCTGGACTTCTAAGCGGTTGGTATCCGCATCTTCTTCCACGATTGTGCATTGGCTGATCATCGGACTTGCTATCTTTGTGCCGCTGAAACTCATACAATCATCAGCGTTGAAAGTAAGATCATCAGGGTTATACCAGAAATGAGCCTGAAGTGATAAAACCACATCGCCAATCCCGCTTCCCCCCACCATTACCGAAACGGTATCCGTCGTCTGGGGTGAATGGGCTGTGTAGTTATCGGGAATGTAGAGGACATTGTTGGTATTGCTCGGATTCCCTACCTGAGTCAGCTCCGCTTTAAACAAGCTGGTATCGCGTGAGGCGAAATAGCCGACTAGGGCGATTCCGATAACCACAACCACCCATAATAGGATGCGGATTAAATGATGATTTTTATTGACTTCTTCCTGCATGGTTTAAGAAGGTTATTGCTGTTGAGATAAATAAAGGGCGACAAGCGCGACGATGTCATCAAAATCAATGTCACCATCAGGCGCGCCCTGTGGGTCGATGTCATAACGAAGCATATCTGCCTGCATCGGATCTAAGTTACCAAGGAAAAGGGCTATCCCCCGAACAACATCATCAAAGGTATAAATTTGTACATCCACCACCTCCGTCTCCTCACACGCGTCCCCTCTTGCATCACCATAGGTATCGGCTTGGTCGGGATTGGCGACGTCGGGACAATTGTCGTTACAATCAGGCGTTCCATCAGCATCGTTGTCGATGTCAAAAATTGCACAGCCGCAGATGCCTGGTTCAGTTTTGTAAAAATCATCGGGGCAGCCATCATTACAATTCGGAATTCCATCGCCATCGTTGTCATCATCCGGGATTCCACAGCCACAAACACCTGGTTCGGTTTTATTGGGATCATTGGAGCAGTTATCATTACAATCTAGTATGCCGTCACTATCAGTATCCATTTCAGGGATACCACAACCGCAGACACCTGGCTGAGTTTTCTGGTCATCATTTGGACAAAAATCGTTACAGTCAGCTGTTCCGTCTTCATCAGTGTCTGTATCGGATTCACCGCAGCCGCAATCGCCAGGTTCGGTTTTATTGGGATCATTGGAGCAGTTATCATTACAATCTAGTATGCCGTCACTATCAGTATCCATTTCAGGGATACCACAACCGCAGACACCTGGCTGAGTTTTCTGGTCATCATTTGGACAATCATCACAAGCATCGCCAAAACCATCATAATCGAAATCAGCCTGATCCACATTGGCGACAACAGGACAGTTATCTTCATTAGCACAAAGTCCGTCCCCATCCGCATCATTACTCCGGTCATAAGGACATTCATCACAGGCATCCCCTTCCCCATCTCTGTCCGCATCGCTTTGATCTTCATTGGCAACGGAAGGGCAATTGTCCGCATTGGCACAACGGCCGTCTCCGTCATTATCATTTAAACGGTCATCGGGACATTCATCGCAGACATCACCAATATTGTCCCCATCCCTGTCGGATTGATCAGGATTGTAGTTAATATCACAATTATCCACATTGGCGCAGCGACCATCGTCATCCGCGTCATCATTACGATCATAAGGGCATTCGTCACAAACATTACCCAATCCATCGTTATCTGAATCGAGCTGGTTAGCATTCGCATCATACGGACAATTATCATCTCCGTTCGCTATTCCATCTGCATCCGAATCCATTACCGGAAGATCGGGATCAATTGGTAAACCACCTACATCCTCATCATCCACTGGAGGAATATAGGCCCGGTACAGGATAGTGTCTTCACGGCCATTGAACAGAAACACTCCACCGACCAGCAGGACAGCCATGGCCATCAGCAAGGTGTATTTACTGATTACTTTGATGCCATCCTTTGGTTTAAGATTTTCGTTTTTCATAAAATTAATCCAGTTGGGTTATTTCGACCACGGCCTTAGCGGGATGTGTCTGATGCTGAGCCATGTATTGATCACTGTTTTGAAAGGCACCGAAAAAGCTAAGCGCCAAAAGCAGACCGAGGGTCATAGAAAGGCTTTCTTCCAGTAAATTGAAATTGATGTGGCGCACAATAGGGATGTGATTCCACAGGCGGGAAAAGTATTGGAAGCGGTCTTTATGAGGGCCGGCCTCACGCAGCATCTGTATGAGTTCACGCTGGGCAAACTGCCCCCATTTCCGTGCGTGCCGTTCCACCACGATGTAACGGACGGTGGCGAAAGCGATCAGCGTGATGAAGTAAACGGTGAGCGCCGTGGCAAACACACCGGCAAACACATAAACGATTACCGTCCCGATTACCGCGAACAAGGCTCCGATGGTGGTCTGAGCGGAACTGATGTAGTCTTCTCTTTGTTTAAAATAAAGCTTGGTGCAAGCGTGGGCAAAGTAAAGCAGGCTGGCGGTCAGCGGTAACGCGTAAGTAACTGGAGGTGTGAGTAAACTGAAATTCAGAATGCTCCAGGAGCCGGTGAGTAAACCGGGTGCTTTTACCATGAGGTTCAGACCCCAAAAAGTGAAAAAGAAAAGAGCCATCTGAATCATCACTATGGTGGCACCGCGATGATGGATTTTTTCGTTCACGTCGTAAAGCTTATGAAGTTCGTCTTCAGTCTGACTAACGGATAGTTCGCCCTTGTTGAAACGGTCCACTAATTTTTTATGAAACAGGTGGATCTTTTTTTGTTTGAGCTGAATACGAAAGCTGGGATAAAGAAGAACCAGTTCCACCGAAAGCGCTAACAGGATGATGGAAAGCAGAACGCTTTTACCAGTTACTGTTAACAAGCTGTTCATGATCACCACAAACAATTTAGCCACCTCCGCTTTAAAGCCGGAGTAGATCAAAGGACTGGCAGAAACTCCGTGAAGCGTGCCTTCTACCGGCGCGTTCAGCAGTGATGCATTCCCCTGTATAAAAGCTAGGTAAACGCTGAGTGCAAAGAGACCAAGGGTGGTGAAAATTAATCCGAATCGTTTCATGTGTGTTTTTGTTTTTGTTTAGTTTTTTTCTGTTGTGATTCAAAAGGGAAATTTGCTTCCCGATTGCAACCTTCAACTTCGTTCAGGTCACATCGGGATCCTCACTTCACAGCGACCTTCGGTCTTTGCTTCGTTCGGAACGCATTTCTCGCTTCTTCTTGAAATCTTAATATTATAGCAAAATTCCTCTGATTTATCAATTCGTTGAAATTGACACATCTTGTATTTATGGTGGTCAAAAAACAGTCAGGCAAAATCACATTATTTTTTATTTTTGATCCGGCTTTTTTAAAATCCATTATTTGACAAAAAAATCCTGCGTTCAGACTAGCGGTTTTTTGGCCAACTATTGTTTGACATATTTTAAAAGTGTGAAGTCTGTTTTTTGTTTATTTAAAAGGAAAAAATGGGGAACATGAAAAAATATTTTTGTAAAATAATCTTGTGCAATAATCATTCTGCCGGATCACGGAACCAGTTCTTTTTTTTACGCTGTAATGCCTTCTTGCTGTCGTCTTTTTGCTGTGTAGCTGAATGGCTATCTTTTGACTGACCAAAAGATAGCCGAGAAAAGTCACCCGGGGGATCACGAACCCAAATCACCACTGTACCTTATATCATCCTCTCCATAGGCGTGATCCCCCCGGACCCCCCTGTGCCTTATGTCTTTGTTCTGCCATGAAAACGTCGGGGCTGTATTGCCGTACCGAGCCTGAAAGATGAGACTAGGGGGGTTAAAAAACAAACAACAAAAAGGAACAACTTACAATGATTATTGGGCGGGATAAAAAGGACAATAGTTTGGGGTAGATTTTAGACAAAAAAAATGGTATAATATTAAGATACTTTTACAACTGAATGAAACCTCTTTCCCATAAAATCATCGCCACTCTTTTTATCGCCCTCATGACGTTCGGTGTTTTAGGAATCGGACAACCGACTTTGGCGCAAGAGGAGCCAGCGGTAACCGGCGGAGATCCGGCGCTGACGAATTTATGGGTCATCAACTCGACCCCGGCCCCGGGTGGACTGGTGGATTTTACGGTTTATTTTACCAATCTTGGAAATGTGACAGCAACGGATGTGGCACTTCGAATCGATTATGACGAAACTCAGCTTTTCAATCTTTCCGTCGGCAGTCCGATCGACTGCCGTGATAACGGCGACAGTATTATCTGTAATTACATCAGTGTCGATTCCGGGGCCTCGGGTACGGTCGGTTTTACCGCACTGGTAGAACCCACAGTCGCCCCCGGCACAGAAATCATCACCACCGCGTCTATCGACGCCAATGAAAATGATTTGATCCGGAATGACTTTGGGAATGTGGTGGTCACCGTCGGCGCCGCCGGAGCTGGCGGAATGATGGTTCCTACTGGATTTTCCGGTACGCCGATTGCCGATTTTGAGACTGGAACACTGGAGACGCCCTCCGAAAATCAGGGAGTCGCCCTGTTTAATGTACAAAACAATCCCAACTGGAGCACCAGCGCGCTGACCACTGCGGGCCTCAAGTTTATGATCCGCGGAAAGGAAGCTTTGGCCTGGTCACTGAATATTGAGGAGGCCGGTTTCGACAGCCCTGCTATCCGCGCCAGTTACAACAAAGTGCTGACAGTGATCAATAGTCTGTTTATTGTCGGCTTACTCGCCATCGCGGCCATGTGGATGTTCAGCCTGTTTATTCCCCGTCGGTATTTACGGCAGGTAATCCTGGTGTACGCGCTGGCGGTGGTGTTTGTGAATTTTGCTTTTCCTTTAAACCAGCTGTTTATCGACGGAACCAACTTGCTCCAAAAGTCCTTTTTAAGCGGTGTGAATATCAGCAATATTGCGGAGACTCCCAGCTATAATGACCAGACGGCCATTGGTTATCTGGATGAAACAAATGTTTTAAAACAGACTAATACTCAGACACTTAATTTTAAACTGCCTCAGGAGAACGAGGCGATGAGCGATGTGGTGATCGGTAAACTGCAACAGGACTTTTTGAGCCCCAGTTATACCGGCACGCTGAGCTATCTGGATGAAGACGGTCAGCCGAAACAGGAGACGGTAACGCTTCGCGCCGCCGGCAATGACCCGCTTCTTCGGCTGAACGCAGATCAGACGATCGAATTAGTGAATGAAAAAAAATTCAATCCGGATCAGGAAAATTCTATTTTCGCGTTCCTGCTTATGCTGCTCACCGGCCTGGCTTATTTGGGAATGGCACTGATTTTTATTCTGCGTATCGTGTTTTTATGGGCGCTTCTTATCGTATCGCCGATACTCTTTTTACTAGCGATCTTCCATGCCACCCGCAGTTATTTCATCAACTGGCTCGGCGTATACGCCCGATGGTTACTGATCGGACCCCTGATGGCATTGGGGCTTTCCATTGTAGTGGGTATCTGGAAAACGGTGGGCCTTCCAATCATCAGCAGTTACCAGAGCATCGCGCAGTTCGGCGGACTATCAAACATCGGTTTTTATCTGCCGGGAAGTGATGTGGTGAATAATTTAAGAACCACTTCACAAATGATGCAGTACTTTTTATTCCTCATTATGCTGTATCTGCCGATTTTCTTTGCGCTTATGCTCACCCGCCAAAAACTGTGGAATTCGGCGGCCATGGCGGTCGCGGAAAAACGGGAAGCCCTGAGAACGCCATCTGTCGCATCGACAATAACGGAAAAAGAAACTATTGAAACTGAAAAAGGGATCGCACTACCGGAAGGAATCCGTGGCCTTTTAGGCGGTAAATTCGCCGGAAAAACCACTATGCCCGAAACCCTAAAGGCTGAAGAAGCTCGCACCCTTCGCCCCATGGAAACCGCCAGCAGTTTTTTACCTGAACACCTGGCGCTGAGCGGGATGCGGGATATGCTGGGATTAGTGGCCGGCAATAAAGATTCACGTCATGTACATGGAGATGCCATTGAAAAAATGGCCAATCCTGCCAGTATTACTGATAATAAAGAACAGCGGAATGTTATGGCTGTCCGGCAGGAAATCGAAAGCCGGGCGAGTGGAGGCGACCCGGAAGCAACACGGATCATGAGTGAAATAAAGGAAGTGGAGACCCAGACGTTTACCGAAAAAGAAACGGCGGCCGGCGAACCGATAATGGTGGAACCGATGATGGAGGTGAATGTGACGGCGCCGAAGCCGGAAAAAGAAATTAAAAAACCCGAACCAATGCCAACAGCCAAAAAAGAGGAATTAATCGGGGAAGAATCTGAACAGCCTGAACCCGACGATACGGCGAAAACGCAAGATGACGCCGTAGAGACGGATCATGATCCGTCTCAGGAGGATGAAAAAAAGGACGACAAATCAACTGATAACCCCCCTGATGCTGATGAAAAATAGAACGCTCAAAATCATCATCGCCACTCTGCTTCTTGTCGCCCTGTTTTTACCTTTCAGCACGTTTGCCCAAGACACCACGCAAACCGTGCTGGGCGAAGTGTCGACCTTTGGTGAATTTATTTCACTGGTCTGGAATTATGGCTCACAAGTGATTATCGCCCTGGCGGTTTTCTTAATCGTCCTCGGTGCTTTCTTTTACGTGGCCTCAGGCGGAAACGATGAACGGATATCTCAGGGAAGGCAGATGATCTTCGGTTCTCTGATCGCCATTCTTATTGTGATCTTCTCCGGCATACTCGTTCGCACCCTGCACAAACCCGCTGAAGGAACCACGGGGTATCTGACTGATGTGCCGAATGTCATCAGTAATGCCACCACGATTTTAGTGGGACTCATCGGTGCCTTTTCCGTACTGATGCTGGTGTATGCCGGCTACCTGTATATAACGGCACGCGGTGATGCAGATAAAGTGAGTAAAGCCCATGCCTCCATCCGCTATGCCATTTTTGGATTGGTGATCGGACTAGTGGCATATGCCGCGGTGAGTACGGTGATTAATTATTTTCTATAAATCGAATTGTGGCTCGAATAATTGGCCGAATTGTGGACCGAATGGTGTTAACTACTATACGAGCCACGATTCGAGCCACAATGCGCTCCACTATACGTAACTATGAAACAATTCCTCAGTAACATCATCGCATGGCAAAAGGCCTACGCCCAGGATCTTATCCCCTGCGCGGATGGCAGTTACGCGGATCCGGGTATTGGTTGTGTGGAAGCGCCGGGAGGTTTGGTTTCTTCAGAAGTCAGCGTGGTAGAACTGGTGCTTAAAATAGCATCCGTTTTGATGACCATTGTGGCGGCTGCCGCGGTTATAATGCTGATTGTGGCCGGAATCATGTACGCGCTATCGGCCGGCGATGAAGAAAAAATGCAAAAGGCCAAACGTATTATTTTATGGAGTGTGATCGGTTTAATCGTCGCTTTGATTGCTCATTTTATAGCCCAGGGAGTGATTGGATTAGCAGGCTAATAGGTTACGATTAAGAAATAAATATGAGAATTGTCCATATTTTTTTTATATTTACCTCTTGTACAATTGTTACAAACTTGTATAATTTTTTTGAACAATAAAAAGTAGCAACCACCCGATGAAAATCATATCTAAAAAAATTATCAGCCTAACTCTTTCGGTTTTACTGTTGGGCTTTTTTGTTGCACCAGCCGCTTTGGCCGCCGTGGAATGTGATCAGGACGGAGACGGTTATATCGTCATTCCCACTTCTGTAATGAAAGCGATTGCTTCCGATGTGCCTTATAGTGAGGATGGCAATTATTCCCCAGCCGAATGGCAGGATTACTTCAAGACGTATCAGGCAGGTGAGCTTACGGGAGAAGAACAATGTATTGGAATCAATTTCAAAAAAGGAGCGGAACCTAAGCGTTGTGATGCCACCATTGTGGGAGCAAACAGCGGAGTTTATGATCCTTCAGTGAGGACTTCTCCCCTGCGTGGAAGCCAAGTGCATCCAGGGGCGCTTGATACCGCCGATAACGGAGTGGATGAAGACTGTGACGGTAAGGATGCTTCCTTATTAGAAGGAACAGGCGGAGCGAAAGATTTGGGTGGATTAGTCGATAAAGTGGTTACTTTATTAAGCCGTGTGGTTGTGGTAGTATCCATCCTGGTGATGATCTGGGGTGGTGTGCTGTATTCCACCGCTGCCGGAGATGAGGCGAAGACCCGTAAGGCTCGTAAAGCCATTATGGGAGCGGTGATCGGATTGATCATCGGCCTGTTGGCGCCGACGATTGTAAACTGGATTGCAGCCAACCTGATCTAATCAACACAAAAACAAAAACAAAGGAAGAGAGCCTGTCGACACTTCAAAGAAATGGCGGGCTCTTTTCATATGCGGCGGGTTTTAAAAAAACCCGTAGAGACGCATTGCAATGCGTCTCTACAAATTTTGTTTAACAAAATTTGCCGCATTATGAAATTTCTAAAATCTTCATAACCATTTCTAATGTCTCAGGATCATTAATCTGGAAATCTTCATCATTTTCTAACGCTTCTGCGACAAAATCGGGATATTTCTCGGCAGACATTATGAAAAATGCTCTAATGTGTGTAGTGTCAACTTCTTCCTGCAAGGCATTCAGCTGAGCAATTACAGGAATAAAAATATCTTCATCCTCAAAAACGTCTGCCATGCTTTCCAAGCCATATATTTCCACAATTTCCTGCCCCATCTCAGTTTTTTCAAATTCCCCTAAAGCAGCAAGCGTATCAATTCCTTCTCTAACCTTCTTTGCTGTTTTAATTGTCTCTGGTTCATCGAATGAACACTCTGGTGTTTTTGCTTTTTCGACTTCCATAGCCATAGATTTCATGAATTTCGGATTTGGTTTTCTTGGCATAATAGTTTTATTTACTTAGTATTATATTATAGCTCATTTTTTATTTTTTGTAAATCATTTTCTCCCCTCTTCAGCAGCACGGCAGGCTATTTCGAAAGCGATCAGATGCCAGCGGTATTCGATTTGGTTTTTAAGAAAATAGTCAGCGGCTTCGGGGCTTGTTCGTACAGCAGAAATCGCCGTGAATTGCCTTTCGACCGGATCCATTTTAACGAATTGCCTAAAATAACGGATGAATTCGTAGGCGGCACGCGGGTGCCGAAGCACAGCAGCTCTAACCGTACTGGTATTAAATCTATCGCATAATGTTTCTTCCGCGCTCCGAAAATTTACCCTCAAAACATTCTCATCTGCTTCATAATAATCCCCATAACCGCCAATGGCTTCGAACGGAGGACTATTCATATTTATTTCTTTAATTCCGACTGCAGATCTTCGAGCTGATCCCGTAACTCCGCCGCCTTTTCGAATTCCAGATTCTGGGAAGCGAGATCCATTTTATTGTTAATCTCCTCAATCAGGCGTGGCAGTTCCTCTTTAGGCACATCTGACTTCTGATATTTCTTCTTAGGCTTGTGGGAAGTTTGTGAGATGTCGTGTACTTTTTTGACGATGGTCTGCGGAATAATGCCGTGCTTTTCGTTGTGATTGAGCTGAATAGTACGGCGGCGATTGGTCTCATCGATGGCGCCTTTCATCGCCGCGGTCATTTTATCGCCGTACATGATCACCTTACCGTTTGCATTTCGGGCGGTACGGCCGATGGTCTGGATCAGCGCGTCACGTGAGCGGAGAAAACCCTGCTTATCCGCATCTAAAATGGCAACTAGTGATACTTCCGGCAGATCCAATCCTTCACGGAGCAGATTGATCCCCACGATGATATCGATTTCGCCTAACCGGAGATCGCGCAATATTTCTATTCGCTCCATTGTATCCACGTCCGAATGGAGATATCTAACCTTAAGATCAGCTTCCAGTAAGAAGTCTGTCAGTTTTTCAGAGGATTTTTTAGTGAGCGTGGTGATCAGCACCCGCTCTTTACGCTCAATGACTTTATGGATTTCATTCAGCAGGTCATCGATCTGATGCTCGGTTGGCTTTACTTCAATCGGCGGGTCTACCAGGCCTGTAGGGCGGATAATCTGCTCTATAATGTCTTTTTTTGCTGTGTGTTTATATTCGTACTTCCCTGGCGTGGCCGACACATAAATACCCTGATTCACAAACTTCTCAAACTCCTCAAACTTAAGGGGGCGGTTGTCCTGCGCACTAGGCAGCCTGAAACCGTGTTCCACCAACGTCTGTTTACGGGAGTAATTGCCGTTATACATCCCGCCGATCTGAGGAATCGTCATATGGGATTCGTCGATGATGATGAGGGAACCTTCCGGGAAATATTCTAATAACGTGGCGGGCGGCTCCCCGGGGCCACGATTATTTAAATAGCGGATGTAATTTTCGATTCCGGAGCAATACCCCGTTTCCACCATCATTTCAAGATCGTATTCAGTGCGGGTTTTCAGCCGTTCCGCTTCAACGATCCTGCCTATTGTTTTGAGCTGTTTGTAACGTTCTTCCAGATCCTTACGAATATCTATCACCGCCTGACTGACTATTTCACGTGTGGTAACGGCGTGTTTAGCGGGGAATATTTTGACCTCATTTAAATCTTTGATCACCTCCCCTGTAAACGAATCCGCTTCCTGCATCGCCTCGATCTCATCTCCGAAAAACTCAATACGGATCATGTTGTCAGAGCTGGGCGGTATGATGTCGAGCGTGTCACCGAGCACATGAAACATCCCCGACTTAAATTCCATATGGGAACGTGTGTATTGCAGATCAGTCAGTTTACGGAGGAGTTTGTCGCGTTTGATGAATTCACCTACCTTTAACTCGATGGCCATATTCTCGTAACTGCTCACATCCCCCAGTCCATAAATGGCGGAAACGGAGGCAACGATCAAAACATCTTTACGTGTGAGGAGATTATGAGTGGCCGCGTGGCGGTGCTTGTCGATCTCTTCGTTGATGGAGGCGTCTTTTTCGATATAGGTATCGGTTTTGGCGATGTACGCCTCCGGCTGATAATAATCATAGTAACTGACGAAGTAAGACACTGCGTTATCGGGGAAAAAATCCCGGAATTCCGCGCACAATTGGGCCGCCAATGTTTTATTGTGAGAAAGAATCAGTGTTGGCTTCTGCACCGCCTCCACTACCTTGGCGAGCGTGAACGTTTTACCGGAACCTGTTACACCAAGCAGGGTTTGATGTTTTTGCTTTTTTTCCACACCTTTAACCAGCGCTTCAATTGCCTGAGGCTGGTCGCCGGCCGGCTGGTAACTGGAGGTGAGTTTGAATTGCATAGTTAATTAGGATTTTTAAGATTATGAGGATTATTACGAGTATTAGGATGGATTCACAGACTCTGGATTTCAATCCTAAAAGTCGTAATAATCTTAAATGTCCTAATAATCTTAACGTTATAATAGAATAACGGAAAGAGGGGTTGGAGGCAAGTAAGTGATGCGCGGAAGGGTTATTTTTGTTACTATTAAGTCCAAGTAAACTATAAAATCATGCTTAAAAAAATCCTTCTTTCCCTCTTATTCACTTTAATCCTGACAATTCCTGCCCACGCCGCTGAGGACTTTAGCCAGATGAACCCCACCGTTAAGGTGGTCAGTTACAAAAAGCTGTTTATCGGCCAAACTTTGGGTTATGGCAGCGGTTCGGGTACGGTGATCAGCGCGGATGGACTGGTCGTTACCAATCATCACGTTATTTTTGATGACGATGAGTTCAAACCGCTCGACACGTTTGAGATCTGCATCACGTTCGACGTGCAGAAAGAACCGGTGTGCCAGTACACGGCGCGGCTGGTGGCTCATGATAAGGATATGGATATCGCGCTTTTAAAGATCAACAAAACGGATGTGTTTGGCAATCAACTGCCCGACCTGAAATATCTGAATTATAAAAACAGCGCCACCCCCAAAGAGCAGACGGAGATCCGGGTGGCGGGGTATCCGGGCAGCGGCGGAAAAACGATTACTATTACAAAAGGGCAGATTAGCGGTTTTGAAGAGTTCAATGACTACCAGTATTTTAAAACCGATACGGATTTTGATCACGGAAGCAGTGGTGGCACGGCGATGGACCCCGAGGGGAATTATGTCGGAATTCCGACTTACATACGCTCTTATGCGGAAAATGTGGGTTATTTTTTAGACCTGCGTGAAGCGCGAAGCTGGCTAGATGAACAGGTTAAAAAAAGTGCGTTTGCGGATCGGGAGGCGGAAGATTACTTGGAACAGGAATTGGCACGCTTTAAAAAAGCGAATGACGACCTGACTTACACGCAGGACCATTATCCTTTTGTTCAGGTAAAATTACCGGAAGGATGGGAGTTTTTAGAAATCAATGAAGACAGTGTTTTTGCCACTCAAAAAAACCTGAGCAATCCCGTTGGTTTTAGCGTATATATTATGCCCTATCAGTTTAAAGTGGATGACGGCTACATGGATAAATTGGAGGAAGAGCTGGAGGGAATTAAAGACACCTTTCCGGATTATAAAAAAGAGGATGTGGTGTTTGCGGGGCAGAGCGCCTGGAAGGTGACCTATACCAGTATGATGAACCGGAATGTTACTTATTACATTCCGTATGGTTACACGATTCTTGGCCTGAGTTATTCGATCGATCTAGACGAAGCGGACAAACAGGAAAAGGCTATTCAGCCGGCACTGGATGCTTTCCGTTTTACTCAATTGCCCGTGGATGATCCACTGCTGATGCCCACGCTTCATTTTGATGAACCGCCTTTCGCCATCACAACGGCCGGGGATTTCCGTCTGCAGAAAAACAACGACAAACAATCGAAAGATCTTTTGGCCGAAGCCGTACAAAAAGATAATTTTGAGGGGAGTTTCACGATTTACTATGACCAGATCTACAAAGATGAACGGCATCTGACCGCCAAAGAACGGCTGGACGAAGTCGTGAAAAATATGGGAAGCCGTAAGCTGGTTTATAAAAATGATGAAGTGGTTTTGGGCGGGCTTGAAGGCTTTCTTTACACGTATGAGTATGAGGGGAGTAAGTACCAGCAGATGCGCAAGCGCATGGTGATCCAGGTGCGGAATGGGGATTATGAATTTTCGCTGGAATACGATGACCTGACGGATACCTTTGATAAGAATCTGCCGACGGTTCAGCAGATGCTGGATTCGTTTGAGTTTAAAGGAGAGGTCACCTCCGGTCTTGAAACATCGTACGGCAGTTTAGGATTCACGTTTAATGATATTCAGAATCACCGTTACGCGCTCCCCATCAGCGACCTGGCCGATAAGGGAATTGTGAAAGGGTATGCGGATGGCGGGTTTCACCCGGAACAGCTGGTGAGCCGGGCCGAAGCGCTCAAGATGATCCTGGAGAGCAAAAACCATCTGGAAAGAGAAAAGGGGTCGAAAAAAACTGTGGATTTTTCGGATTATAAAACGGGAACGACCGACTACTGGGATGTCGCCCAATCAAATTCCCTTTCTCAGTACATCCGTTATGCCACCGAAAAAAACTTTATTGCCGGCTATGCAAATGGTTCGTTTAGACCTAATCAATCTGTGACGCTGACGGAGGCTTTAAAACTGCTTCTGAATGCGTATGAAATCCCGGTGTGGGCGGGTGAAACCAACCCGTGGTATAAAAAATATATGGATAAAGGCTTTGAACTTTATCTGATTCCTTACGGAATGTATGATCCCGGGCAACCGCTAACGAGAGCGGAGCTAGCCTTTTTGATCAATACGGTTTATAAGAAAGCGAAATAATTTCTAATTGTGGATCTGCCCCTCGCTTTCGCTCTGGGCGTGGGCCAAATAGGGTGTCAAATTGTCAAAAAGCCAGACTACAAACAATTAGATCATCAATCTGATCCCCAATTTGATCACCAATTAGCAATATGTACAACCAAATCTCCGCAAATAAACGAAATACCTGGATTCTGCTGATTATTTTTATCGCCTTTTTTGTGGGAATCGGATATGCGTTTGGGTATATCTGGGCAGACGGTCAGCAGGAGGGGGCGATTGGGATTATGGGGATTTTTGGAATCATTGCTATCGTGTACGCGGTGATCAGTTATTATTCAGCCGGCAAACTGACATTGGCCATTTCACATGCCAAGGAGATTGATAAACGGGATAACTTTGGGCTATACACAACCGTTGAAAATCTGTGCATCACGGCCGGCCTGCCTAAAACACCGAAGATCTATCTGATCGACGACACCGCTCTAAACGCTTTCGCGACCGGGCGCGACCCTGAGCATTCCGCTATTGCCATCACCAGTGGGCTGTTGGCGAAACTGGATAAACCGGAGCTGGAAGGTGTGATGGCTCATGAACTGTCGCATATTAAAAATTATGACATCCGGCTACAAAGCATAACTGTAGCCCTGATAGGCCTGATTGCTTTGCTTTCAGATATATTTCTGCGGTCGATTTTTTACGGAAGAAGACGGCGATCCGGAAACCAAGGAAAGAGTGCGGTTATTATGCTTATTATCGGACTTGCACTGGCTATTTTGAGTCCGATAATCGCAAAACTGATGCACATGGCAATCTCCCGCGAGCGGGAGTATCTGGCGGACGCGAGCGGAGCCTTGCTCACCCGATACCCGGAAGGGCTCGCGCGGGCGCTAGAGAAAATTTCAAACGATCACGAACCGCTGGAAGTGGCGAATAAGGCAACGGCACATCTGTATATCGAAAATCCTCTGCGTAATGAAAAAGGAATGAAGTGGCTGAATAAGATGTTCAGTACGCACCCGCCGGTAGCGGAAAGGATTATGAGACTGAGAGGGATGGGGGCTTAATTACCCTCTACTGCCTACCTGCCGACTTCGGATTGACTTCGAATAGATTTCGGATGGACTTATTTTGAGATCCTGATTTTTAATTGAATTAATAAAATTCAACAGTCGAACTGACAAATTTTTATACTGCTTTATTAAGTTTATATATTCTTCTTTTTTAATCAGGCCAGATAAATTGATTAAATTTAAATGGGCCTGGGTCTCATCACAAGAGGCCATGGCATATGTTAAAAATTTTATAAAATCTCCTTTAAGCTGTTTACGTCCAAAGCCCTCAACAATATTAGCAACGATTGATCGGGATGACCTCAAGATCTGATCTACATGTCGAAACGACTCGAATTTTGGCAATTGTCTAACTAGCAGTTCAATTTTGCCAGTTAGCTGATATGCAATTTTATATACCTTTAAATCATTAAATGTTTGACTCATATTCACTTAAATACAAAATAAGAAAATCATTATTTCATCCAGTTCATTCGAAGTCAATCCGATGTCTGTACGAAGTCTATTCGAATATTTAGAACCCCAGTGTATCCGTGCAATCACTACTGGCAGGCAGGTGTCCGATGTCCAATTTTTTAATTGTCGCCTTATCCAGTCATAATCGGACATTGAATTAGTATTGCGTTCCTGTGCAGGTATCATCGGCCGTGGTCGTAAAGGTATTCGTGCCTGCGTATTCACCGGAAGCCTGCGTATCAGGGATTTTTAATTTCCACCACACTGACTCATCATTGGCCGTGGAAGCGTGAGCGTCACGCACGGGAATATTTCGGTTTGCACAGCCGCCGACTCCCGTGGTGTCGCCATTTGAACCGACCAGGATATACGGACCTGGATCGGTCGCGGCGTCATTCCAGTTGAAATCAACATCGGAATGGTACCATTTCTGCTGAGCTTTACCGATGATGTTTGATCCGCACCCCCCCGCTGTACAGGTCATATCCATACCTGTGATATATACATCAATTCCCTGATTTCCTACATTACCCATGGCAGTCTCTTTGCGTACGGACACCTCGCCCAGCGCCACGGTGCCATAAGCGATACTGCTGACATTACTAACCGTAATCCCCTGCAAAGCAGAATTGGTCTGCCCGGAAGAATCACTGCCGTCGGTCACCGTGGTGGTTTCATCTGCCGGGTTTACATGACCTTTCCACGCAGTGCTGGCGTTGGCGTTAAACCACACGTTCATAGAACAAGTCGCTTCGACTTCTACATTCGTTCCATAAGAAGTGTTCAGCGAACAGTCGTCGGAATCTTTGTAACAATCGTTCTCATCTTCCGTACATTCACCAGCGGTTAAGTCGATGGCGGTGTCGTCGTAGAGCCAGCCAGCCACGCCAACAATATCTGCTTCACCATTGTCGTCGGAGATGACCGCGGTGTAATCGTAAGTATCGTAACCTCCAGCTGCTATACTGAGAGTATCGGTCATACCGTAAGATCCTATGACAGGAGCGACGTCCGTAACTGTTACAAACTGCTCTTCTGGTGTATTGGTAGTGCTGTCATCTGTGAAATAATGTGAATCAAATGCATGAACCGTATACTTATTAACGGCAGGCGCATTCGCATAAGTGCCATCCACATCATGAACTTGCGGTATGCCGATATAAACAGGATTCGTATCTCCATCGTTAGGATCGGAATCGCTTTCAAGACAAGAGCCATATCCAGAAGGATTGGTTGCAGCTAAGTTCTTACGACAAAGTTCTTCGCCAATACAAGCCCTAGTGGTGTCATTGAACCCGCTATTATCACAAACCACCACTGTTATAATATCGGTATCTGAATCGGTAGTCTGGAATTTATAAAGAAGCTGTTCACCTGGTTCAGTAGTACTGCCCGCTTCAACTACCGACATATCATCAAATTCGGAGTAGCCGGCACTTCCACCATTTACTAAATAAAATCCAGTTGATTCCGAAACACCTGTAACATCAACCTCTTGCCATGAAGTAGAAGTGGTTCCTGTCCATACAATATGACCGTATCCGGTCTGAACCCTTGGAGTACCTGTTCCGTCACTTCGCGCCCAACCTGTAAATTTATAAGTATTGCCTGCCGTCAGCACATTCTGCCGTACTGACGCACTAGCTGTATCGTTATAAGCAACTCTTAAAACCTGACTGCCTCCATGAGGTGTGCCTGTTTCCTTGGTATAAGTTGGATTGTTCTGTGGTAACCAGGCAGTAGTACCTGCCGCTTCCATATCGCCATCGGTCAATAATTCAGAACCTGTAGCAGTAGTATCTGATGTGGCAAAACTGGCTGAAAATTCCGGTCGATGATTGACTTCAAACGGAGAACCGCCGTCACCGCTTCCTTGATCCGCGGATGAACAACTGTCTGCATCACAGGCAAAGGCGTACCAGTCGTTGGACGTGCTATCACTCACCTGAGTAGTATAAGTAACACTGCTTACCGGATCACCGCTGGTGGTGGCGGAGCTTAAGGCCCAGCGATTGCCGGAACCGCCGTTACATTCAGGAGGTGTGCCAGTGGTAGGAGCACTGTTGTTGTCGCAGACGAGTAAATAATAATCATCGCCGTTGTCATCGGTGGCGGTGGCGGTAAAGGTGACGTCATCCCCTGCGTCTGTCGGAGTGGTAGAGGAAGAACTGCTGTCAGTCGGGCCGGCGGTGAAGGCGGGGGCAGTATTCTCGACTGTATAACTTTGCTGGTTGGTACCGGTCCCGGCCAGGTCATGGGAATCCTCCACATAGACCTTGACGTTATAATCACCGGCTGAGGTCCCTGTGGGAACAAGGTTGTTTCCCGATTCGTCACAGGTGGCATCGGTGGTGGCAGGATCCACAGCGGTGTCGGAACAGATGAGGGAGCCGCCTGTGCAGGAATTGGTGGAATAGTTAAAGGAGGTGGTGGCATCGGAACAGACGTACATACTGACCGTGTCCTGGGTCCCGTCCGCGTCGGTCTCGGTCATCTGTTCCTGGAGGAGGGTGAAACGGAGGGTGTCGCCGGGTTCGATGGTGCCGACCTCGAAGACGGAGACGTCGTCGAATTCGACGTAGCCGGCGGCAACAGCCGTACCAAGTAGAAACACAGCTGTATGATTCGCTGTAAAAATTACATCAAAATACTGCCAATCTGTACTACTGGTTCCTTGCCAGAAATACCCGCCACCTGCTTTATACAACCTGGGGACAACGGTTCCGTCTCCTCTGGCCCATCCCGTAATTCTGTATTCTTTGTCTATAGTAAGGGAATTTTGCGCACAATATGGATAGTTGACACCATTGTAAGCTATTCTTATTACCTGGCTGCCTCCATGAGGATCAGTGGTCTCTTTGGTGAGGACGGCGCCATTCCCTCCTGCCCACGAAGTGGTGCCGGAGGCTTCCATGTCCCCATCGGTCAGCAGTTCATCGGGGGTGAGGGTGTTGTCGGTTATGGCCAGGGCGCCAAAAGCGGGGGCGTGGTTCACGGCAAAGGGGGAACCGCTGTCGCCGGAACCCTGGTTTACAGAGGAACACGTGCCGCCGCCGGAGACCTTATCACAGGCAAAGGCGTACCATACATTCGATTCGCTATCGGAACTGGAAGTGGTGTAGGTGGCAGTAGCTTCCGTCTGATCAGTGGTAGCGTCACTTACATCCCATGCCCCGCCGTCACACGTGGGCGCTGTATCATCCCCTGCCGTGACCGCGTTGGTCTTACAAACCGCCAGATACCACTGGCTGGAGCCTTCCACATTAGCTGTGGCTTTAATCGTTACATCATCCCCTGCGTCGGTAGGGCTGGTGGAGGTGGAGGCAGGATATTCGTAAGGCGCGGTGGAAAAGCCGAGGATTTCCGCGTCATTTGATTCAATCGGCACGCTGTCCTCACTATCACCTTCCCCAATCGTCACTTCCGCGCTCCACACATCACCAATACTGGTTTCCGCGTAAGCGATGTTCTGGCAGTTGGGTCTGCCGGCATTGTACATCAAGGTAATCTGATCGGCTGAAAGGGCGCGGTCATATATACGGACTTCATCGATATAACCATCCAAAAGAGTGTCCAGATTGCCGGATGTGTTTTCTTTACCGCCGATATACAGATTCGAGGCGTTGTCATCGATGCTGGCGGGGACGCCGGAGGTTTTTTGAGAAGCGTCGGCAGAA
>JAHIUN010000004.1 GCA_018817125.1 Patescibacteria group bacterium
CAAACGTTGTCTAAAAGCCGCTCGCTCCGCTCACTCTCGGCTCACCCTCACTTCGTTCAGGCGGCCTCACTTTTAGACAACGGCCGGCTCCATGTGAAGGCCTGCTGGCACACTCGCTCCGCTCGCGGCCATCAGACAACAGGCGACTATATAAAATATCAACCTGATAATATATAATTATATCAGGCTAATTCTTCACATAGTCGCCGGCCGTTAGCGGTCGTGTAATTATCTACGCTAAACCAAAATACCCCTCCTGCGCTAAAGCTTCGGAGGACTACTTCGTCTAGCTTATAATCAAAGCTGGCTCGGAAACGCGAAGTTGATAAACACCACCAGCCCGAACAAGATCAGGCTAAAAGCAAAAATCACGTATCCCCACGCCGATTCAGCATCTTCTTTTCCTTCATTGATCTGCAGATACAACCCGCTCCCCCCATACAAAAGGGCGATCATGGCAAAGGGAACATCCAGCACACGCATTAAAAAAATCATCGCGCTGGCCATGAAGTCATTCCGAAACGCCAGCGCCACCGCCACATAAGCGAAGGCGAGGATGAAGAACAAAACAGCACTTACGTCATGGAGATTTTTAGTCGTATTCATAGTACATCTATCTTATCAAAAACGAACCGATGAAACAACATGACGAAATGACAAGAGAGTCTTATTGAAATCATTTCTTTTTTGTCATATCGTTACCTCGTCATTTCGTTTAATTAATATGAAACTCACTGCCGACGAAGTAAAACACATCGCCAAACTCGCCCGCCTGGGAATAACAGATGAAGAAGTTGAGAAATTCAGCTCCCAGCTTTCGGATATCTTAAGCCATGCCAAAATGCTGGAGGAAGTAGACACGGAAAATGTGGAACCCATCGCCCAGATCACGGGGCTGAAGAATGTGTTGTTTAAAGACGATAAAAAGGACTGTGAGTTTACAGATGAATTATTAAAACAGTCCCCGCAGGACGTTCAGGATAATATGCTAAAAGTTAAAAATGTATTTTAACCAATTGAAGGCCCATTGAAGACCCAATTGATTGCAAATCTGAATAACGATCAATGGGGTCCTCCATTGGGTCCTCAATAGGAATTATGATTAATTTAACCCTCGCTGACACACACAAAGGCCTTAAGGAAAAAAAGTTCAGCAGCACTGAGCTGACTCAGGCGTATTTAGATAGAATCGAAAAAACGGATGATAAGCTCAATTCCTATGTAACCGTAACGAAAGAAGTCGCCCTAGAAACAGCTAAAAAGGCGGACGCGGAAGGAAAATTCAAAAGTCCGGTGGCGGGTATTCCGATGAATTTAAAAGACATCATCTGTACGGCCGGAATCAAAACGACTGCCTGTTCAAAAATTCTGGAAAACTATATTCCTCCATACAATGCTGACGTATGGGCACGGCTGAAAAATGCCGGCGCGGTACTGCTCGGCAAAGCCAATACCGACCAATTCGCCATGGGAAGCAGTTCGGAGACCAGTTATTTTGGCGTTACGAAAAACCCGTGGGATCCGGAACGTGTGGCAGGAGGGTCTTCCGGCGGACCGGCTGCCAGTGTGGCCGCGGATCAATGTGTTTTTGCCATTGGAACCGACACCGGCGGAAGCATACGCCAACCCGCCAGTTTATGTTCATGCGTGGGGCTGAAAGTCAGTTACGGCCGGGTGCCCCGATACGGTGTGATCTCGTACGCCTCGTCTTTTGACACCATCGGCCCCGTGACCAAAACTGTGGAAGACGCGGCACTAGTTTTAAATGTGATCGCCGGCAAATCGAATAACGACAGCACGACGCCCGATGAACCGGTTCCGGATTACACCAGCTTCTTAAAAACGGACCTAAAAGGGGTAAAAGTAGGAGTACCGAAAGAGTATTTTGAAGGCGTGGAAAAAGAAACCGCCGAAGCTATCAGTAAAGGGATCGAAACGCTTAAAAAACTCGGCGCGGAAGTGATTGAGGTGAGTTTACCGCTCACTAAATACGCCATCCCGACTTATTACCTACTGGTTAAATCCGAAGCCAGCACCAACATGGCGCGATACGACGGTGTTAAATACGGCCATACAACCGACGATGCCAAAGAGCTTTTGGAAATCTACATGAAATCCCGCGCGGAAGGATTTGGCGATGAGGTGAAACGGACGATCATGATCGGGACGTACGCGCTGTCCGCCGGTTATTACGACGCCTTTTATTTAAAAGCCGCCAAAGTCCGCGCGCTGATGAAACAGGAATATGAAGACATGTTTAAAAAAGTAGACGTGCTGGCGACACCCACCTCCCCTTTCACCGCCTTTAAGATCGGCGAAAAGATGGATGACCCGCTTTCAATGTACGCAGCCGACACGCTAACCGTTCCTGCCGGCATCTGCGGACTTCCGGGATTATCGGTCCCCGCCGGATTCGATCAAAACGGCCTGCCCATCGGCCTTCAGCTTCTGGCTAACCAATATAAAGAAGGAAACCTTTTCCACGTCGGCCACGCTTTTGAACAGGCAACGGATTGGCATAAAAAGAAACCAGTTATAAATTAGATTTTTCAATTTGGGTATGCTCCGCTGGGTCCCAAATTGAAAAATAACCGCTCTTTTGGAAAGGCTGAAAACCTTTTGAAAAGGTTTTCGGAAAACAACGGATTGGCATAAAAAGAAGCCAACATTTTAATCCTCATCCTGTTCCGCCTCTTCCTGTAAGCCTAACACCAGTAATCTCTGACGAGCCTTTTCAGCAAGAACAGAAAAGGATTTCAGCCGTTGAGTAACATCAGCATATTCCTGGCTGACGGCTTCAGCGCTTTTTTCATACCGGTGCTGGATCCTGAGCAGTGTCTGTACCTCTTCAAGGGATGGACGGAATCTGCTAAGGGACTGTTTGGTGATACCTGTCATGGACAACTTATTTAAAAGGCAGATAGAATAATACCAATTTAATGGCTTATTGTCAAATCATAAAAATAGCCGAGCGATGAGCTTACAAGCGCACGCCTGCCGGCAGGCAGGTAGTCTCGATTTAACTTTGGGTATCCTCTGGTGAGCCCTAAAGCAAATCGGGGCGAAGTTAAGCGAGAAAGTGAAGAGTGAGTTCCGTTATTTTGGGGGGGTACTGAACCACTTTTTTAAAGGGGTTCAGAGTTAAAAAAAACCGCACGTAAGGCGGCTTTTAGTTTATCGCGTAATTCCTGGGTGCGGACATCGGCTTTGATATTAATCTTTGTAAACAGGACATCCGGGTGGTTTTCGCTCAGGTATTCCCATTCCGATTCCGATGTATCCATTATCATCTGGAGTTCCCCGCGGGTAATGAGGCCCTGACACAAAAAATGATCCGCATTAGTCAGGATCAAATTCAAGCGCTCAAGGGTACTCAGGTCATCCCAGTGACCGTTGGTGGAGGGCCCCGTCGGTGTAAGGGGGCGGTTTTTCATTTCTGTTTTCTTATCATATTAGTATAGCATTTCTTAGCCAAAAAATCAAGATAGCCACCATAAAAACACAATGAGATTTTGACTAAATGAAAAATCGAATTATAATAATTCCCTCCTCTAACCAAATATCTATGAAAAAGGCTGCCCCAAACCATTCCAGGTTCGAAGACCGGATGAAAGGCCTCCTACGGGAACAACTGATCGAAGAAAATGACATCGCGGCCAAAGCCCACAAGATCATTGTAGAAGGGCACGTGGAAGCCTTTTTAGCCGGTGAACATAAAGAGCCTGTGCGGGAAACAGACACGATTGAGTTTTTAGGGGCTGTGCGGCAAAAAGTAGAACGTTTAAAAGCAGTGGACCTGAAAAACCATGTCCTGTGCCGCCATCTGGAAGAGGGGCAAGTGAGCCCCTTGGCTGAAGAAGCATTGTATTGGGACATTAAAATTCCCGAAGGCCAGCCCCCGCTGGACTCCAGGGCGGCTCAGGCCATTTTTGAAACGCATGAAAAGCTGACTAAGCTGCCCAAGGAAGCTCACCAGATCATGGCACCACCAAAAATAAGGAGGGCTTTTGCGGAAAAAGAAACAAAAACCGATTATAAGTTTTCTCCGCTTTACTTTTCTGGTTATTCGCTGGGTCATGGGATCCGAACCGGCATTTACGCCACATTAACCGCTCAAAAACTGAAAGAAATGGGACAGGAATCGATTGAACCGGACATTGTGGCTCTCACGGGTTTTCTGCACGACATCGGGAAAATACAGGGAAAGATATTTGATCTTGTCCGCAGTGACAAAAAAATCACCGCTAAAGACCGCCATTTGCTGGACATCATCCGACTGCACCCCGTGGTGGGCATGGTGGTGTGGAATGAGATATTACATAGAGGGTACATGAGAGAATACCGTAAGATCATCAATGCCATCGTGGTTCATGATCAGATACGGGACGGCATGCTCCAGCATCATGTACGACCGGATGGGAAAGGTTACCCTAGTAGCTATCGGATCGACCCGCTTAATATTCCCCTTATCAGCCGGATCATGGCCGTGGCAGATTGCTTTGACGCCATGACCAGCCATCGGAAATACGCGCAAAAAAAAGAAAATACCGTCGAATATGCCTGCGAAGAATTAAAACGGTGCTCGGGCTTATCGTGGGATCGAACCACCACCCGCCACCAAAAACAGGAAGGCCAGTTCGATCCGGATATTGTTAAAGCTTTTTTAGAAATCAATCCAAAACCAATTTTTTATGGGGTCGAGGCGTCAAACGCTTAGCAAATTTTGTTTTTTTGTAAGCTTTCCTATATAATTAGCGGCGAGAAAATAACAAAAAACAATGAATATTAGCGTCAATTTCTGCGGAATCGAATTCCCGAACCCAACCGTGCTGGCGTCCGGCTATTTAGGGGTAACAGGAGCGAGTTTGGCCAACTGTGTAAAGCACGGGTGCGGAGCGGTAACCGGCAAAACTCTGTTTTTAGAAGAAAGACCAGGGCACCCCAACCCCACGGTACTCACCTACCCCGGAGGCATCATCAACGCGGTCGGTTTGTGCGGGGAAGGCGTGAAAGAAGGACGGCACGAATTCGAAGTCTTTAAATCTCAATGCCCGCATAATCCTCTTATCGGCAGTGTGGCCGGCAAGAATATTAAGGAGCTGGTGGAATGCGCCGAGATCATGGACAGCCATCCGGTGGATATGATCGAACTGAACTTGTCCTGCCCGAATGTGGACGATGAAATGGGACGGCCGATCGCCTGCGACCCTGCCATGACGACCGAGGCGACCGAAGCGGTTAAAAAAGTAGTCAAAAAACCCATCACCGTAAAACTCTCGCCGAACACTGCCAACATCGGCCTCATCGCCAAACACGCGGAAGCCGCTGGCGCGGATGCCATTACCGCCATTAATACCGTTGGCCCCGGTATGCTGATAGACATTTACACAAGAAAACCGATTCTGGCCAATAAAGTAGGAGGTGTTGGCGGCCAGGGTATAAAACCAATTGCCATCCGCTGTGTGTACGACATTTATAAAAACGTCAAAATACCGATTATCGGAACCGGCGGCATCAGTAACGGCAAAGACGCGATTGAAATGATGATGGCCGGCGCCAGTTTACTTGGAATCGGTTCCGCCATCGCCTACCACGACATGAAAGCCTTTAACATGATCATCGACAAGATCAGATCGTTTATGGAAGAGGAAGGCTTCTCGAATGTTGCAGAATTAGTAGGCTTAGCACACGAAAATGCCGTAGATCCATCTAAACTATAAGGCAACATCCTCGATTTCTGATCTCAGATCTCATATCTCAGATTTGAATCAGAAATCAGAAATCTGAAATCAGAAATATTATGACAATTCTCTCCCTCAAAGTATCGAACATCATCGAAGAAAACCGTCTGTTTAAAACGTATGTTTTTAAGCACGGCTTAAACGCCCATCCCGGCCAATTTGTGATGGTGTGGATGCCGGGCGTGGATGAAGTGCCGATGAGTGTCGGCTGGGTGGAAGCGGATGAATTCCGTATCGGTATCTTTAAAGCCGGCGACTGCACCACCGCCATCCACGAACAGATCAAAGTCGGTGACCGGCTGGGGATCCGCGGACCGTTCGGCAAAGGATTTGATTTAAAAGATTATAAAAAAATCGCACTGGTCGGAGGCGGCTGCGGCACACCGCCTATGCTTTCCATTGCCCAAAAGGCGGTGGAAAAAGGAATCGAGGTGACTGCGATTATCGGCGCGGGAAGTGAAGAGCTTCTGATTTACGAAAAGGAATTTAAGAAACTGGGCTGTAAAGTATTGGTATCAACGGATGACGGAAGCAAAGGGCATAAAGGATTTGTGACGGACGTGCTGGAAAAGGAACTCGAAAAAGGAAAGCAGGATTGTGTGTACACCTGTGGTCCGGAAAAAATGATGGTAAAAGTGATCGAGATCGCAAAAGACCATAAAATCCACTCACAAGTCAGCCTGGAACGTTTTATGAAATGCGGATTCGGGATTTGCGGACAATGCTGTATCGACGGAACCGGTCTTCGTGTTTGCAAAGACGGCCCGGTATTCGACGGGGAGGTCGCGATGAAGCATAAAGAGTTCGGAAAATACGCGCGAAGCGCCTCCGGGAAACGATGTGACCTTTAACGCTTTTTTAAACGCGCATATTTCTGAGTGAGTTTCATGATCTCTTTCAGCAGATCCGCCCCGTTTTCGAGTATGGAACAGGATCCCACAAAACTGCTGCCCGCGTACGCCTGGTCGGATTTTAAGCGTTTGATGTGTTCCTGATATCCGCGATTGATGATGGGATCTACGCGATCGACCTGACGGAAAAGAGACGTGTAATCGATAAGCTGGTGTGGAAATTCATGCTGAACCGCATTCAGAGCCGGCTCCATTTTTGAATAGATCTTTTCAATACTTTTAAGGGATTCGGGCGAAAGCGAAAGGGATGAGCGGTTCATGGAACGGGGCTGAAAGCCCAGGTTTTTAGCGGTATCCGCCAATTGTTCTATCAGATTTGAGATGCGCACTAAAAGCACCACTTTTTTAGCCTCCATTTCGGTTAATGGCCGGCGCGATAATTCCAAAAGCGCTTTCTCGATCTTCTCATCCAGCAGATCCGCCAGGACTTCAAATTTTTCAACCACATTAAAGTCGGCTTTTTTAGGATCGCGGATAAACTCAACCGATTTGTTATAGAATTTATAAGCAATAGATAAGGAATAAGAGGCTTCTTTTTCAATCAGGCCAAAACTCCTGGAATTGGATTTAGGAAGCGCGGCATTAAGATATTTGGTGGCGATCAGCAATTCCTCCTCATCGCTTTTGATTGCTTTTTCAACGAGTTTTTTAAGCGGCGTTAAAAGGAAGAGAAAAAGCACCGCCGCCCCCACATTAAAAACAGTATGAGCGTTAGCGATCTGCTGAGCCGGAGAACCTCCAAGCGACATAATAAAACGGGAGAAAAGGCCGATCAGCGGCCAGATAAGAAGGACACCGACGACATTAAAAATCGTATGAGCCAACGCCGCCCGTCTCGCGAAGACATTCAGACGAACCGAGGTATAAAGCGCGGTCATGGTGGCGCCGATATTCGTTCCCAGTAAAATGGGAATCCCCTGTTCAAGCGACAGAACGCCGCTCGCCGCAAAAACCACCACCAAACCGGTCGCCACACTGCTGGAATGCATCAGAGCCGTAAAAACAAGACCGGCCAAAAGCGCAACATAAGGATTGGTCAGATTAGCGAACAGGCTGATGACGAAAGGGTGATTTTTGAGCGGTTCAATGGCTTCGGAAATCAGGTTCAGCCCAAAAAACACCAAGCCGAAATAAAAAATACCCCTTCCGATATAGCGATAGGATTTTCCGAAAAGGCCCAAAAGAAAACCGGCAATAATAAAAATGGGTGCATAAGCGGTCAGTTCAAAGGCGACTAATTGCGCCGTGATCGTAGTGCCGACATTTGCCCCCATAATCACGCCCAGACTTTGCGCGAATGAAATAACGCCCGCACTCACCAGGCTAATCGTAATAACAGTAGTAGCCGTACTGGATTGGATTACAGCGGTCACAATCATACCGACCACTCCTCCTGCAAACCGGTTGCGGGTAGCCCTGCTGATGAGTTTACGAAACCGCTCACCGGCAAAATGCAGAACTTCATGACTGAAATTCTCAATTCCATGGATAAAGAGGATGAGGCCAACCAGGAACGCCATCACGATTTTCCAGTCGATCATGTTTTTTGTGTTTATTGATTAAATCCATTATAGCAAATCAAAAAAATTGAATTAATCAAAAAAAAAGATATAATAGAAGAACCCTCTTATTATTAACCTAAAAATACCATGATTAATTTAGATGGTGGCTGTGGTTGCGGCGGCTGTAAATAAGCCATAATAAAAACCATGACTATGATTACTATAATCGGGGTTTTTTGTGGTGCTTTGTTTTATGCGCTCAGCCCTTCTTCTACCCGGGTACGGACATTTCTAATAAATGTTTCCATCCCTCTTAAAAGCTCATGCCGCTCCGCCCCCTTAAGGCCTTTTTCGGCGATGGCACGCTGCGTCGCCTGGCGAACGCTTTCAAAAAGGTCAGTCATGATAACCTCCGGCTCATGAGGCTTTAGCCAGTTCCGTCCGATCCGTTCACCAAAAAGCTGGATCGCCACTCGTGCACTATTGGATTGGCCGTTTAACGAAAAGGAGGCCTCTTCCTTAACGAGGGAGCGAATCTCGCTCAGGCTAACAGGACTTTGAGCTTCTATAGTTTTGTATGACATGGTGTTTTGTTTTTGTTCTATAATATCAGTGTAACGCTGAATCAGAAAGGAATCAAGCAATCTATAGCGACAGTTCCGATGTTGCATCGGAGCGAAAGCTGAAGTAAAATGCCGAGGAAGGCCCATAGTGTAATGGTAGCATACCGGTCTCCAAAACCGTTGGTGAGGGTTCAAATCCTTCTGGGCCTGCCATCTCAAAAAACCCACCTGTTTTAACTAGATCAGGTACGCTTTTTCAGGCGGAACAAACCCCTCAATACAATCAGAATCGGAAATATCTCAAGACGTCCGAACAGCATGGCCATGATCAGGATTATTTTAAGCAAAGGATTGAGCACGGCAATATCCATCGTCTGCAGACCGACCGTGCCCAGCGCCGAAAAGACCTGAAAAGAAGCATCCAGAAATCCATATCCGAAAAACATAAAACAAACCGTGCCAGCGAGAAGGATGAAAAAATACAAAAAGACAAAAATACCGATGTTGGCTAATTTGGATTCCGCATTCTTATCCCCATGGATCTGCAGCGGAATCACCGCGCTGGGCGGGGACGAAAGTTTTTTAATAGACCAGGGAATCGCGCGGAGCAGATAATAAATACGAAAGACTTTGATACCGCCCGAGGTACTCGCGACACTTCCGCCGATCATCATGCCGGTCATGATCATCAGAATAAAAAGCGGAGGAAGAAGCGCGATAGGAGACATGGAATAGCCGGTGGTGGTAAAAGCGGACACGATTTCAAAGACAACGGATGTAAAATCCATATAGACCGTCAGCGAGATAGCAACCGCGAGCGCCACAAAGATCAGAAAAACATTTTTTTCAAAACTTTTAAAGAAATGCTTCCATTTTCCGCGGATCAGGTCGTTGTGATTGATAAAAGAAATCGAACCCATCAGCATAAGAAAGATAAGAACCGAAAACGTCCACCCGCTGGAGTAAAAAGCATCTGTCATACTAAAACCGCCGGTAGAAAGAGCGGTAAAAGCCATCCCCGTCGCCTCAAAAAGCGGAAGACCTGTTAAATAAAGCAGCCCGATACCGATCAGGGTGTATCCGAAATAAATAATCATGATGCTGGACAGGGTTTTCCTGACACCACCTTCCAATTTGATATTAAACCCCTGGGCCTGATAAAGAGCCAGTGTAGACCGGGTTTTAGATTCCGTATCTCCCAAACGGGTGTAATCATGGCTGTGCAGACGGCTAAAAATAAATAAAAAGACCATCACGATCCCGATACCGCCCATCCACTGGGTCTCCGCCCGCCACATCAGTAAAGAACGGGGCAGGTCGCCCAACGCTGAATAAAGCGTGAGACCGGTTGTGGTAAAGCCGGAGATGGACTCAAAATAAGCATCCAGCAGATTGTAATTCAGTGAGGGTAAAAAGGAGAGAGCGCCGATTAAAGGAAGGATAATAAACGAAAGGGCGACTAAAACAAGCCCCTGAGTGAGGGTGAGGGCAGGTTCATCCTCCGTCCGGCGGTACCTGAAAACCAAAAAGCCCCCTACTGCCAGAGAGATAGCGGACGAAAGGACAAAAAGAAAAAGAGATTCATTATAAAAAAGAGCGACCCCGATGGGAATCAGACGGAAAAAAGCGGAAAGAATAAGAAGATAGCCTAAGTAACGAAAAAGGATGCTCATTGTCCCGTGATTAAGTCTGTCAAAACAGGCAGGTCTTTTGTTTTGGCAACAATCAGGAGCAGGTCACCCGCCTCAAAAAGCATACCTTTTTGAGGAATAACGAGTTCCCCGCCCCGGTAAATAGCGGCCAAAGTGGCTTTTTTGAGTTCCGCTGGCTTGCCGACTAAAGGGCTGTCTTCCGACACCACGATTTCGACGATCTGCATGGCGCCTTCTCCTAATTGCGCGATGATACGTACATCTCCGACTTGATACAAAAGCCGTTTCATTGCGGTAACATTCGTACCGACGGCAGACACTAAGGATGTAATACCGAGTTTAGCAAAAAGTTCTTCGTTTTTAGGCTCACGAACGAGCGAAATAATTTTTTTAACACTTTCACTTTTAGCAATTTCACAGATCATCAGGTTAGTCTTATCGTCAGCCGTGGTCACCATCGCGTCAGCCGTACCAATAGACGCTTCATTCAAAGTGGATACATCACTTCCGTCTCCTAAAATAACCAACGCCTGAGTTTTGGCCGCGATGTCTTTTGCAATTTCTGTATCTTTCTCCACAATAGTCACTTCATGATCCTCGCCAAGCAGATTAGCCAATGTAAGACCGGTGGCACCACCACCGACAATAATGATCTTCATAGATTTTGAATTTTATGTTCCTTTTATTATACCAGATTTCTTCCCTGAAATAAAGAGGGAAAATGGATAAGACAAACCCTTTCATAATCGTGAGACGGCTGATAAAATACACACAAGCTATAACCCTTATTCGCCATGAAAAAAGAAATTGCCCTCGCACTCCATGAGATCGGCGCTGTAAAATTCGGAGAATTCAAACTGAAATCCGGGATCATGTCTCCTATTTACATCGATTTGAGATTGCTGTGTTCCTATCCGAAAATCCTGAAACTGATCAGCGATGCCATGATCGACATCGCGAAAGACCTTACCTTTGATGTGATCGCCGGAATCCCGTACACCGCCTTACCGATCGCCACCGCGATTTCTCTCGAGAAAGAATGGCCGATGGTCTACGCACGCAAAGAAATAAAAGATTACGGCACTAAAAAGAAGATTGAGGGCGTATATAAAGAAGGTGACACCGCCCTGATCATCGACGATCTCATCACCAACGGAGACAGCAAATTCGAAACCATCGTTCCATTCGAAGCCTCCGGTTTAAAAATAAAAGACTTTGTGATTTTAGTGGACCGTGAACAGGGCGGCGCCCGGAAACTGGAGGAAAAAGGCTACAAACTCCACAGCGTGGTCGGCATCAATGAGATTTTGGATATTCTGAAAGAAGAAGGAAAAATAGACGAAGAAAATTATAATAAGTCCAAAAAATTCATTGCCGAAACGCAGGTTTAACCGAAACGTGAGCATGGGGAATATAGGTAATGTAAAAATTGATAGTTTTGTTAAATTAATCTCACCAAATGAGATCCGTTTACTTATTCCTATTTCAGAGAAATCCGAACAGACCATAACTAAGGGCAGGGATGATTTTTGCAATGTGCTGGATGGCAAAGACGACCGGTTTGTTGTTATTGTCGGCCCTTGTTCAATACACGACCCCAGGGCCGCTATGGAATATGCCAATAAAATAAAGGAGATAATTAATAAACTTGGCGACAAATTACTCATTATGATGAGGGTTTATTTTGAAAAACCGCGTACCACGACCGGCTGGAAAGGGTTTATTAATGATCCTTATTTAAACGAGACAAACGATGTACAGGAAGGAACAAAGCTGGCAAGAAGGCTTCTGATAGACATTGCAAAGTTGGGAGTGCCTGCCGCCACAGAACTTTTAGACCCGATCACCGCTGCTTACGTTGGTGAGCTGGTCAGCTGGGTTGCCGTTGGTGCAAGAACGACCGAATCACAAACTCACCGGCAAATGGCAAGCGGTCTTTCTGCCCCCGTAGGGTTTAAGAATAATTGCGACGGTAATCTGGATGTGGCAATAAATGCCATGAAATCCGCGAAAAGCCAGCACAGCTTCCTGGGGGTGGATGATGAAGGAAATTGCTGCATCATCAAAACAAACGGAAACCCCGATACGCACATCGTTTTAAGAGGAGGGGGCAGACGGCCGAATTATCATAGGGAGGATATAAAAGAATGTGAAAAGAAGTTGGAAGCAAAAGGCTTTACTCCTAAAATAATGATCGATTGCAGTCATCAGAATTCCGGAAAAGACCATACGAGACAAAAAATGGTAATAGATGATGTGATCGCCCAGAAAAAACAAGGCAATAAATCAATTTTCGGGATAATGATTGAAAGTAATTTATTTGAGGGGAAACAAAATACCCCCAACAATATCGGCGATTTAAAATACGGCGTATCCATTACCGATGCGTGTATAGGCTGGGAGGAAACTGAGAAGTTATTACACGATTTATACGAATCCTTATAACTTATAATCAATATATGATGAGTACTACTGAATTAAAAAAAGTCATCGAACAGCACGCCGACGCTGAAAATTTTAATCAGGTTTTGATACAGGCCTGTGAAAGAGGGGTATTGCAATGCGCTTAACTATTGCCCTAAACATTTTTGGGTTTTAAACTGGAAATACAACTAATCAAAATACCATGAAAGAAAATCATGAAGCTGGCCTTAAAAAAGGGGGCTGGAAATGGAAAATCCTTGCCTTACTGCTGATAATAGCAATCGGCGGTTCGATTTATCTTTATTATTGGTACCAGGATACAAACCGATTAAGACAGCAGGCTCAGACGGTAATCAAAAAAGCTGAAACGTATGATGCGCTGAAATCAAAGATCAAAACTGAATACGACCGATGTCAGGTATTCATTTCCCAGCAGGAAGGGAGTTTTGGAAATTTTGAATATTGCAAAGGGTATACCAATTGGTATAAGACGACAAATCTTAATTGAAAACGAAAGAAATCTGATATAAACAGCGTATAATATAGTAAACACGCATTAAGCTTTTTTCATGCGCCCTATAAAATGTGATAAAAAATCAGATAAACAGCTCGTCTCTCTCACGTTAAAAAATGCGGATTATTTTGAATGTTTGGTCCAGCGTTACGAAGAAAAACTAAGCCGCTACATCCGCCGGCTCACTCATCTAGATACGGAGACGATCGAAGATCTGCTACAGGAAGTATTTTTAAAAATCTATAAAAACCTGAACGATTACAATCCTGATTTTTCCTTCAGCAGCTGGATCTACCGCATTACTCACAATGAAGCCATCAGCCATTTCCGAAAAAACGAAAAAAAACCAAAAACGGTTCAGATAGACAATGAAGAAGGAGTGAATTTTCTGGACATCCTGCCCGATAACATCAGTTTAAGAGATGATTATGTGCAAAAAGAACTCGCCCAGAAAGTACGGGCGCTCATCGATGAACTGCCGGAAAAATACCGCGCGGTGCTCATCCTAAAATTCATGGAGGAAAAAAATTATGAAGAAATCAGCGACATTCTGGAAATCCCGACCGGCACCGTCGCCACTCAGCTCAATCGCGCCAAAAACCAATTTAAACAACTCGCTATCAATAATCACCTCCATAAACCCGATAACCAATAAACCATGTCGCAACTCGCCCAATCCATCATCGGAAAAATCAAGAAAGAAAAGGTAAAACCAACCCCTAAATGGGTGTTCTTGTTTAAGCGGTCGGTAATATGGGGATTATTTGGTCTTTCTGTTCTGTTCGGCAGTATGGCCATGAGCATCATCCTATTTCAATTGAGAGATATGGATTACTCGGTTTATAAAGAAATGGGCAGCAGTCTGGCGGGTTTCGTGCTTTTAGCCCTCCCCTATTTCTGGGTGCTTCTGCTCATCGGCTTTCTGGCATTGGCCTGCTATCACTTACGCCATACTAAATCCGGTTACCGTTATAATGTGTTCGCAATTATCGGACTAAGCCTAGTGGCCTCAATCCTCTTCGGTACCGGCCTGTACGCCACAGGCGTCTCCGGAAATCTGGAAAAAGCCTTCCGGAAGATCCCCTATTACGAACGTCTGCATTTTGGCAAACGAATAATCTGGAATAATCCGGAACAAGGCTTTTTAGCGGGCACGATTATTCACATGGGAGACGGCCGGATCATTCTTTTAAGAGACCTAAAACAGGAATCCTGGCGCGTGGATATTGAAAAAACCAAAATGCGCCGGGAGTTTGAGATGGAACGAGGGGTACGGATCCGGCTGATAGGGACAGCCACCGGTGATTATGAGTTTGAGGCTTTTGGGATCGCCCCCTGGCTGCGCCCCATGGAACCTCCGCCCCTTTTCCGGCGGATGGAATTAAAAAAATGAAAGAAATTTTTACGCTAAACGTAATAAGGGGTGAGACAATCGATTGCTCACACAATTATTAACTAAACTAAAAGTTATGAATATGATAAACAAAATCATCCCGACCGGTCTGGCGACCTTGATCATTTTACTGGCGGTCGTCTTTGCCACCTCCGCTGATGAAGGGGATGAAACCCCGGCCAAAGGTCTCCGTTTCAGTGCCGAAAATAGGGAAGCGGTTATGGAAGCCGTTGAAAAATGCGACTATGACGCCTGGTACAATGCGTTGACCGAAAACGGCAATGAGCCGCCGATGCTTGAATATATAAATGAAGGAAACTTTGCCCGCTTCTGCGAAATGCACGATCTGCGCATGCAGGCCCAGGCAATCGCCGACGAACTCGGACTCCCTAAAAAAGGAATGAGAATGGGAAAAGGAGGTTTTAAAGGACATGTCCAGCGCCTCGAACTCACCGACGAGCAAAAAGCCGTTATGGAACAGGTGCGCGAACTGATGCAGTCCGGTGACCGCGAAGGCGCTCAGGCCCTTATGGAAGAAGCCGGCATGCCCTTTGGCAAAGCCATGAGCAGAAAATCCGGACACTGGAACCAAAACCAATAAATCCGATCAGGAATTAAAACCAAAAAAACTCCTTCTTGGCCTTCAGCGAGAGGGAGTTTTTTTATGTGCAGTAAAACGCAGAATAGACCTTCCAGTCTGCAATGTGTTAAAACCTTTTTGCCTGCCCTGAGCAAGGCCGAATGGGAAAGGTTTTCGGAATACAAAAAAACCCCGATCAATCGAGGTTCTTTTGTCTGATTTCGAGACTCCCATTCGTACAGCACATTTACAACGTACCGAGAGTATGGGTCGAAACCAAACTTATCCAGGTGACTAAGCTGGAAAAGTTCTAAGCTGTACTTTGGTTTTTGTTTTCGTCCTTCCAAGACGCAATCTATGCGTTACCTTTGTATTTTTATTTTTGTTTTTAAAAATCAAGATAACAGATTATAAGGGGTTGAGCTCGCACTAGTCGTGAGGAGCTACAGCGTAAAGCCCAGAAGTGAGTCATTCAGGGGGTGAATGACCCAACCCCAGACTTTACAGAACCGCCGGGCCCTTATATTACGGTGTCACATAATGTCGCAAGCGACGTGACGGTGTAACGCGGGAACCAAGCAGTAAGTAAATAGTTTGTAAAAGGTCAGGTGGGGTCTTCAGTGATCATTCTGGCCGGCTATATAATGAGCCGCGAAGTGATGTGAATTGGTTGATCTGCGCTGAACAAATCATGTCATTATACGTAAACCATATTTTTTTTGCAAGTTTTATTGGTTGAAACAAGCCAATAATCCTTTTCTTGTATACATTTTTTACTCTAGGAGTTCATGCCATTCCTTTTTTAGAATTTGATGCGTTTTTTACTATTGACAAATTTATTATTTTATTGTAAAATATAATTCAAATTTAATAATATTTAATCAACCACTAATACCATGTCTAGTATAAAAAATCCTAGTTTTGCAGCCTCTGAATATTGGCCAGATCATAACGATGACCCGGCAGATGCTAAAAGGCAAAAACCGTTGATTGCACAAGTGGCCAAGACCGAAAAAGGCCGTGCCATGCAATTGTACGCGGAAGAATGTGAATTAGAAGCTAGCGAAGGCCAGGATCCGGAATCTTTACTGATTGCCAGAGAAGAAGCGGCCGCTCAGCTTACAAAAGAGCATCGGGAAAAGCCTAAAGAGAAAACTGATGGTAAAAAATTGACCCGAAAAGCCAGAACGCTTCTAAGATTCAATCAGGACATATTAAACCAGGTAGCCGATGAGGCAGAAAAGAAATTGAGCGAAAAAGACACTAACAAAGCTCACAGACTAATTGCCCGCCTGGAAGGCTTAAAAATGCCGGCGATTATCGACCGGGAAATGGAAAAAGATTATCAGGACGTTATCGACGCCAATCGTGGCCGTAAAGCACAGCTTGAAGCCATTAACAGCGTTTTAGCCCCCCTGTATGAAATCACTGAAAAAGCAAATGAGGAGAATGAACAGGTTAAAGAATTAGCCCATCAGGCCATCGCTGAATTAAGAAATAAACGACAGGCTTTAAAAGCCATCAGCGATATTCTTTCTACCCCGAAAGAAAAACGGATGCCAAACTGGTATCAGGTGGTACAAGGCTGGAACCGAGAGGTATTACAATCAGGAAAATACCTTTTAGCGCTTTTCACCCGCGCCCGCGCTACCAATCCGGACGTCATGCTAAAAGCCTACCCAAAAATAGCTCATGAGGCACCGGAACTGAAACAGGATTATATCGAAGCCGTTACCGCCTTCACCGGCAGTCATAATCACTTCAGCTTCTCCGAAACAGTGATGGAAGAGGCCCGCCGGCATAAATCCCCGCTGGCCCGCAGAATCGATGGGGTAATGAAGCAAGAACGTCCGGAAGAAGACGAAGTGGAATCCTTCCACACGACCATCACACGACTGCCTAGAAAAAAGATAAAAGAAGTGCTGAAAATGATCGCTTAATCAATAATTTAACCACAAAAAACCCTCCCCTCCTTCGCGTAAAGCTTCGGAGGGCGAGGGTTTTTTATTTCTGATTTCACATTGCAGTTGCCGTAGGTAACTGCAGGCGCGATTATATAATCGCGCTTTCAGAATACGGACATTGAGATAATTAGGCTTTCTCCATCTTATTCCTCAACCTCACCAACATACTTTTTAGAACAGGGTGTTTATCTAATTTTTCACTTTCAACCATATGCTCCGCTGCTTTTCGGACACGTACAACCAGTACGCCATTGGCTAAATTGGCTATCTTAAGGTCCGGAATGCCCGACTGCCGCACGCCGTAAACCTCCCCGGGCCCACGCAGCTTAAGGTCGATTTCGGCCAACTTAAAGCCATCAGAGCACTCCACCATGGCTTTTAATCGCTCGTAGGAGCCCTGTGCATCGGCGCTGGGGCACAAAAAACAATATGACTGCTTTTTACCTCTTCCGACACGACCGCGAAACTGATGCAATTGTGAAAGCCCAAAGCGCTCTGCGCCCTCGATAAGCATAATAGTGGCATTGGGCACATCCACCCCCACCTCGATAACGGAAGTTGAGACTAAAATATCAATCTCTTTTCCCTTAAATTGACGCATAACTGCCTCTTTTTCTTCCGATTTCAGCCGGCCGTGCAACAGCCCGATTTTAAACTCAGGAAATACAATATGAAGCCGTTCATATTCCGCTTTGACCGATTTGACTTCCAGCTTTTCAGAATCGTCGATAAGAGGACAGATCACATATACCTGCTCTCCTTTTTGGACTTTATCGGCAATAAACCGATTTACCTGGGTGCGGTGTTCCGGCGGAACCACTTTAGTCACAATGATCTGGCGTCCGGGCGGCATTTCGTTGATGACCGACAGATCATGGTCTCCGTACGCCACCATGGCCAGTGTTCGCGGAATGGGCGTAGCGGTCATATTCAGCACATGCGGACTCCCCTGCTTCATTAAAACCTCCCGCTGTTTCACGCCGAAACGATGCTGCTCATCCACCACCGCCAAGCCGAGCCTTGGGAAACGGACCGACTCCTGGATCAAAGCATGGGTGCCGACCACAATATTGATCTGACCATTGTTTATTCCATCCTGAATCACCTTTTTTTCTTTCGGTTTTAAAGAGCCGATCAGGAGCTGGATATTAATAGGTTTTTTCAGGGGAAACTTTGCCTCATAATTCTGTATCAGCTGATCGATGGAATCGGCATGCTGGCGCGCCAGTACCTCCGTCGGCGCCATGATGGCGGCCTGATAACCATGAAGGACGGCATTAAGGAGTGCCGTGACCGCCACCACCGTTTTTCCCGACCCTACATCCCCCTCCAAAAGCCGCATCATGGGATACGGTTTTTCGAAATCGGAAAGGATCTCAAAAATCGTCACTTTCTGGGCATTGGTGGGTGTAAAAGGAAGGGTGGAAAAAAAGTTTTTGACGAACTGAACATCCATCTTCACTTCTTGGATTAGGCTGTCCTTTAAGCGGCTTCCCTGCCATTCTTTTTTACGCTGAACCGCGCTTAACTGGAGCAAAAACAACTCTTCATACGCCAGCCGGTCCCGTGCTTTTTCCAGCCGTTTCTGATTGGTGGGAAAATGGACTTCTTTCACCGCCTCCCCTTTGCCCATCAGCCCCTCCTCGTCGAGAATTTCGGAGGGAAGGACTTCTTCAAATTCTTTTGCTAAATGAAGGAGGGGGTGAATTTTTTCCCTCAGCCACTTACTGGTGATCACCTCATGCTGAGGATAAACCGGCACCATGCCAGCGGTATGCACTTGCGCCTGGCCTGCGCGTTCCACCCGGGGATTTTGGATGGTGGCTTTACCGTATTGATATTTAATAGTGCCCGAAATTGTCACATCCGTTTCCATCGGTACTGTGCACTTCACAAACGGCTGATTAAACCAAACCACCTCCGCCCCATTGCCATGGGGGTCGTAAAACTGAGCCTTAGTGATCTTGATCTTCCTGCTTCGGGTCGGCACGTCTTTCATGCCGTACAGCATTCCTTTTAAACTTACTTTTTCTCCGTCCTTTACCTGTAAAAGTTGTTTGGATTCCGAAAGATCCTCGTAGGTACGGGGGAAATACAGCAGTAAATCCTCCACGGTGTGAAGGCTCATATCGCGTAACGCTTTGATGTATTCGCGCTTGGTATTAAGCGCGTCGTCGAGGGGGGTGGAAAGGTTCATGAGTGGCTGTTTATCTGGATAATTGATTATATCACAACCAGCATACATCTTGCTTTTCAGGGCAAAATTTGCTATAATAATTAGATATTTTTACTTAAACGCATGGAAGACCCCATCCAAAAATACCAGGACCACATTGTAAACCACAAAACTCAGCAACAGCTCAACGAACCCTTAAAAGACGAAACCGGGTTTAATGAAGGACATGAAGATTTTTTGAAAATGCTGATTAAAAAACTCGAAAGCGGAGAACTCAATCCGCATAACGTACAAACGCTTCACAACAAACCAGTATACGACAAACTGAGTGAAGAAGAAAAAGAAGAAACCGACCTGGCGGGGATGAATATTTTAGGAATTATTCGACAAATAGAATCCCTTTGGAAGCTGGACCAAAAAGCGACATTCCAGATCCAGAATCTGGTAGAGACCGTGTTTCAGATGAAATCAAAATTTGAGGAAAAGCACGGGGATGTTTATATTATCTAGGGAGTTGTGGGAGTGGTGAGAGTTGTGGAAGTCATCCCACACGTCCCACAAATCCCACACGTCCCACAACTCCCAACAAATATGGGTGAAGGCGACTTTGCACCACGGGGCGGACACCGCAAAAAAGCGATCAATCCGAAAAAACTGAAAGCCATGAAAGAGCAATGGAAGAAGGCTCCCAAAATCCGCGAAAAAGCCAAGGCCCAACATGAAAAAGAAGAAGTGCCCAAGGCGGAAGAAGAGCTCCTGAAAGACCTATCTAATATCTGAAAGTGCGGATATATATCCGCACCTAACCTTAACTTTCAACTTTCAACTTTCAACTTTCAACTTTCAACTAATTATGACTGAACTCGAACAAAGAATCATCGAAATCATCACACAGAACCGGCACCTGTCGGAAGAGCTGAAAAAACGCTATATCCTGGCCATGTTTCTGATGGAAACCGAAAAACAGCGGGAGTATTTATTGCTTTTAGAAGCTTTTGAAAAACGCTGTGGAGAAATGGATCGCGGCGTGTTTATTGTAAAGCCCAGCGAGATGAAGCAGATCTTACGGACCTACGAAGACGCGAAAAAAGACATTTTACGAAAACTAAATCTTAATAACCAAAATCAATAATGTTTGAAAATTTGGCAAACATCTTAAAAGACATGGGTGGAAAAGAAAAAAGGGAAAAGAAGGAAAAAGGCCTGGAGCCTGAGCTGGATAAAGCCCGTGCAGAACGGGAAAAACTGCAAATGGAGGTCGGTTTGCCGATTGAAACAGCAAGGCGTAGGTTCCGTGATGCTGTAAGACAAGACTTGGTTGAACTCCGCATAGTTCATCCCAGGGACCAGGCTGAATATTTGGATATTGCCATGCGGCTCTTTGACGAAGGCATAAATAAAAAACCTACCCAGCATGCGGAAAAAGTTGCAGGAGAAGTAGGTTTAAACAAATTTCTAAATGAGCCTGGAACTTATAGTGAAAAATTAGGTAAGATAATCGATTCTGCAGACCCGAAAAAAGAGGCTAAAAAATGGGCGAAAAAAGTAGAAAAGGATGGGAAAAAACATGGATTTTTAAGCGGCCTTATCGGCGGATGGCTGTTTAACTGGGCTGCCGAATTGCAAACAGAAAATAAAGGGGAAAACACATGGCTGGGCAAAACACTAAAAAAACTGGCTGGCTTTTTGGGTTTTAAGGAGGAAGAAAATAAAGAAGGGGGGAAGGGGGGTAAAAAAATCGACGCTCTGGCTAAAAAAGAAGCGGCGAAAAAGCCCGAAGCGCCCGCCCACGAAAGGGAGATCAAAGACCTGAAAGACCTGCTTGTTTTCGCCGAAATCCCTGTCGTCTTCAAAAAGGCCGATTACGAAGAAGTGCTGAAAACCAGCCCCATCAACGGCGACCCGGAAATTCTGAAAAAAGTGGTGATGAAAAAAGCGGGAAAAACGGGTGATATCTGGATGATGAATGCGCAGACAAAAGAAGAAAACAACCTAAAAGACGGAAAATTTAAATTCAGACTGAACGACTTTCTGGTCTCCACAGAAAACCTTAAGGCTGTTTATAACGCCCTCGTATATAAGAGTGCTGAGAGAAATATTTATCAATTTCCCAATCCTAAAAACATCACCCCCAATGATCTAAGAGGTCTTTTGGACGCCGTGCGTACAGGAGAAGGGCTCGGCCCATACAAAAAGCCGCCCGTCGTCGCCTCGGCCCAACCGCCCGCCGAGCCAGCAGAAGGAGGCGAATCTTAATAAACACTTATGCCCGAAATCAATATTAACATCACCGACATGGATTTACTGGACCGGCTGAAACACAGCTACATCGACCCTGCCCAAAAACAGGAACTCGAAGGCCTGCTCCCGCAGATGACCAACGACGAACGCACCAAACTGATCCAGCTTATTGACCAGGCCGACGAGGAATACCGCACCGCGCAGGTAAAATACAAGGAAGGGCTGGAAGGCTTCCATAAAGAGCTGAAAGAAACGGATGAAAAATTCCGTAAAGATTTTGAAGCGGTGGGAAAAAAGGAAGAAGGAAAAGAGCTGAAGAAATTTGAAAAAGAGATTCAGGAAATGACCGGCAACCGGACAATGACTCCACGGGAAACCGTATTAAAAGAAGCTAAAAAGAAACACACCCTACGCAACTTAGTGCTCGGCCTGGCGCTCCTCGCCGCCGCTGCCGGAGGCGTTCTGTATTACCTAAACGCCCTATAATGGAATTTTTAAAAAACACCTATCGGGAATTGCTCGAAAACTGGAATTTTTCCAAGGAAAACCGGTTGGTTTTTGAAGAAGCACCAAAACCCGAACCAGAAAAAGTAGAAGGAGTTGAAGGAGGCGAAGAAAAAATGGAAGACGTAATTAAAAAAATCGAAACGGGTCTGAAAACGTTAGTTGATAAACATGGGGAATTAAAAAAAGCTTATGAAAAAGGAAGCACTTCTCAAGAAGAACAAAAGGCACTTGATAATTACTTCGAAAAACGTCAGGAAATCTCTAAAAGAATCGATGATTTTAATAGTAAAGAAAACCCTGAAATCAAAGCCGTTCAAGCCATTCACACAGATATTCAAAAACTGATTACAGATGTCAGCGGACATGCAGAAAAAGGAACTCTGCCTAACTTAGCAGAAGAAACAAAAAGTCCTGGAGCTGGAAAAAAAGGACTTGAAACGGGGACTCAAATCGAAAAACTAAAAGAAGGGCGTCAAAAAGCCAAAAACGCAATCGAAAAAACCATTATTGAAAAATTCAAAGGCACACCCATTATCGATCCATCGACCGGGAAGATCGAAGAACTGGATATGGCAACATTGATAAAAAAGCCCGCCGCCCAGACACTGATCAATCATTTTCTTAATAGCCTGCCTGAAGATCGAATCAAAGAGCTCGAAAAAAATCCCAATCTGCCAGCCACGAAGGAAGAGGCTAAATTTATTAAAGATGCCTTTTGTAAAGCCACCGGAATTGAAGAAATTGACGACAAGGATGATAAAGAAATAGCGGCAATCAAAAAACTGACCGGCGATAAACTAGGTGTTTCACTGGCCGAAATGCTTTCCCGCACCCACAGCATTGTTGAAAAAGACGGAAAAATAACCATTGATGACAACATCGTAGAAAATGCGGCAGGCCTGAAGCCTTATCTGCCAATCGATATGCAGGCGGCTTTCGAGGCGGCAATCAAAGAAGGGGCAGATACTAAAACGTTAACAGGCCTGGAACTACTTGCTAAAGGCCGGGTCGATGTCTTGGCGAATCTGCAAAAAGTATTAGACAATGTGGGAGAATCCAAAGAAGGCGGTAAAAAAATGGGCGCTATTGAAGGCTTAATGGCCCTGCTCCAGCTTTTGCCGACCATTATGGAGGCTTTGAAAAAGGGTGACTTCAGCATTGTGAATGAAATGATGGCTGATTTTAATAAAGGTGAAAACCCGGCCAAAAAATTATCCGAATCAAAGAAGGGTTATGACAAAATATTAAAAGAAAAAACACCTTCACTCGATACCTTATTGAGCGTGTACGAAGACCCCAGCACCAACAACGAAGCGGCTAACGATTTATTCTGCGAAGGTAAAACCGAAGAAGAGATCAAAACCGATCCGCTGGGCAAATACCGCTTAATGGCCAAGCCCGCTATTCAGGCACAATTGGCCCAAAAATTAGGGCTGACAATTAGTAAAATGGAAGCCAATGAAATGGGTACCAAAGTGGAGGCTATGACACGAGGCCAGAAAAAGTTCTCTATCAACTTTTACCAAAAAGGAGGAAAACTCGTGGCCAACATCCTGCCTTACATACAGGAAAAAGTGGAAGGCGGAGGAACGACATGGGTAGAGGGGACAGAGAGTAAGGATGTTGAGGGAGCAAATTGGGAAAAGATGAAAAACGAATTAATCGCCCCTGTAGCGAAAAAGGAATAAGAAGCCTGAAAATAAATAAACCTAACCAAAAAAATAAAATGGCACATATCGAGAACCTACCTCCGTCAATGCCAAAAAAACCATTTGAGGTTAAAACCCCTGCGGAAGAAGGCGAAAAAATACTGGAGAAATCTTTTGATAAATTGGCGCGTTTAAGTGAAGCTAAAAGAGCTCCGAAAGAAAAAGAGGTGATCATACTTAAAGGCGACAGAGAAAAGATAATCCGGGAATTTGCTGAAGACAACGATTTATCGGAAAAATTTGTCAAAAGAAACTATAATATTTTGATTATATATAGTGAAAAAGAAGGATTGGGGCGGGCAATGTTTAAAAAAAGGGAATTGTCAAAAGCTAAAGCCCTTGAAAAGGCAACGAGAATCAGTAAAAACCCTTTCTACTGTGTGGCCAGCACAGAAGGAGAAGCTATAAAAAAGGCGGCGGAAAAATTGGCTTATGACTCAGAGCTTACCGTAGGGGATGTTAAAAAATATTTTAAATTCAGGGTCACACTAGGGGGCCGGGCCGACCTATCAATGGTGAAATATTTCAGGAAAAGGCCGTAAAACAAAACCGGCCTAACCACTTCCAACCTTAATCCCCGACAATTATTGGCGAGCGGTTTTTTGACGTATCGATTTGACATCCCCGAACTATTTTTGATAGGTTCTTTAGCTGATTGAATCTTTTGTATATAAATAAATTTTATGGATAACGATTATTTTAAAGGAATTTACCGGATTGAAACCGCACGGCTGAAAAATTGGGATTATTCGTCTGATGGCGCGTATTTTATAACCATTTGCACCAAAAAAATGATGGAATGTTTTGGCGAAATCCGGAATGGAATAATGGGATTAAATGAATTAAGTTGCGCGGCCGCCGCATTTTGGCAGGAAATCCCGCAACATTTTGCGCATGTTATATTGGATGAATGGGTGGTTATGCCAAACCATGTGCATGGGGTTTTGATAATAAACAATACACCCGGTAAAACGCAAAACGTGGGAACGCGTCACGTAGAGACGCAAAATGTTGCGTCTCTACGGCGCAAACGGAATAAATGGAAACCCAACCGATTCGGACCGCAATCAAAAAATGTGGCGTCCATTATTCGCGGATTCAAAATTGGTGTCACAAAATACGCAAACGAACAAAAAATTCCTTTCACCTGGCAGCCCCGTTTTTACGACCGTGTTATCAGAGATGAAAATGAACTGGATCGGATTTGTAAATACATCCGGCAAAATCTATTGAAATGGAAATGGGATCGGAATAATAAAAATTCTTTAATTTAAGGGTTGACATAAATTTATATTTATATTAAAATAACCTCCAACCAGCTTCTTTATAGGATGCTATTTTTTTATCCCCTATCTCTTATCATCAAATCAAAAATTGATACCCCCCTGCCATTTGTTTTCAGCCCCTTCAAATAAACCCTTATGAGCCCTCTAAAACCCAACCGACCCGACCGACAAACCTCTATTAGCAAGCCGAAAAACCGTCTCGCCCTTGATCTGGGCAAATGGGGCAGCCGGCTGGCCGTTCTTTTTATATTAAAAGGGTGGCTGGCGATAGGGGGCTGTGCCACCACACCTCAGGTAAAACCAAATGCCGAAGCACAGGATGCCAATCCTGAAAAAACCCTGCTCCGTGCCATTCAGGCCGCCGAAGATGGCGCCCAGCCCGACGGCAGTGAAGTGCAGTTCGGCGAAGGCGCGACCAAAGAAGAAGCAATTGCCAATGCCGAAGCGCTGGTGGAAATGCTACTGGAGGGAAACCTTGTTTTTGAATCCCATTCATTTCCCCTGCCGGACAAACGGTTTTTAGCAGTCGTGCGGGGAAAGGCAGAAAAAAAGACAGGGCCAGATCCTGAAATCATTAAAGAAAGACTCCTTGCGCAATTAAATGTAAAAAAAGACGGCGCCCAGCCCGACGGCAGTGAAGTGCAGTTTGGCGAAGGGGCGACCATCAAAGAAGCGGCTGACAACGCCAAGGCACTTATCGACATGCTGTTAGAGGGAAAATCCTTAACCTATATCACTCATAATGAACGTGTGGGAAATAAGTGGATAGCGGTGGTAAGAGGAGTTATCAAAAAGCCACAAGCCCGCGAAACCAAAGAAACGGATGCAAAACAACCATCCGAAAAAGAGCTGGCCGCCTTCTACAAAAACTCAGGTGGAAATGAAGCAAAAGTCACCATCAAGGAAGGAATAACACTGCCTGTTATTTTTTTACAAATCGATCAGGAATGCATCGATCATTATGTCAGCGAACTCGAAAAGGGCCCTTTCGGCATGTGTATTGGAAAAGCATTAAAAAGAAACCCTGACCGGAATTATTCCGGAAAAATGGAGGTGTTTGTAAAAGTAAACAACCAGGGAAAAGCCTACCGGGTAACAACAAAGATGAAAACGAAAGGCTTCAGTCAACAGGAAGAAAAGAAGATCGAACGCTGCGTCATCGATAACGTGAAACGATGGCCATTGCCCAAAAAACCAAAAGGGAAACGTGACCAGCGTAATTTTTCTTTCGAACTTTTTTTCTAAACATGATCAAACAACCTTCAAACAACACTGATTCCGCAAACAGGCGGCCTGAAAAGTCGTCTGGTTTAATGAAATGGGCAAGACGCATGATGTTTTTGACATTGATGGGAGTCAGCGGAATGATGGCAAATGGCTGTGCCCACACACCAGGCGCCAAACCGGGCACGGAAGCTCCGTCAAACGACCCAAAACAGACCCTGTTAAAAAAATTAGGAATAGTCAGTGACGGTGCTCAGCCCGATGGCAGTGAAGTGCAGTTCGGCGAAGGGATGACCGAAGATGAAGCGATTGAAAATGCCAAGGCACTAGTCAGCATGCTACTGGAAGGCGATCTGAATTACACGATCTTTACTCTGGAACAATCCGGCAAATGGACGGCCTGTGTTCGCGGAAAACCTGTGATGACTGCCGAAGAACTGACCGAAAAACTGCTCAAGGAAGCCGGCGTGGAAGGCATGGGTGAACAGCCCGGCGGAGTCGAAGTGCAACAAGGTGAAGGAAGTACAGCAACAGGAGCCATCAAAAATACCATCGCCATTATCCAGATGCTCCACGACGACCAGAAAGAATGGGATTTCCATGTTAAATCCGCACAATTAACAGACGGTACCTGGATCGCGGTCGTCATCGCCCGCCCCAGCGCCAGAGTATTTGCCGAAAACATGCTGGCTAAACACTTTAGTGAAGCTAAAGACTTCGGCGATCAGCCCGACGGCTCCCGCGTTTCATGGGGCAGTGGAAAAGATAAAAAAGAAGCGGAAGAAAACGCCAAGACCATGAGTTTTTTAATGGGCGAAGAAGAAGATGTTTTTTCCTTCAGCAGCCGTTCCGAACAAATGCCCGATAGCCGATGGATCGTAGTGATTAAAGGAGAAAAGGGAGAAAATGTAGAACAGGAATTCGAACCGCCAAAAGACCCGGATATTATGGATGATATGCTGGCAATGACAAAAGAGATCAGCGAAAGCTCAAAACAAGTAGAACAAATGGGTGATGAAATGATTGATGACGTGCGGGAACTCGCCACTGACCTTCCCGACTTGGCTGAAATGGAGATCGAAGAACAGCAACTTTTACAGGGAGAAGAAGCCCTGGTTAAAAAATATATCGGATTCATAAAACGAGCCAATCCTTTAGGCCGCGTCAATTCCCCGGAGAACCAAAAACGGCTGGCAAAAATGCTGGTCGAAAAACAATACATTCAGGGAACCGACGTTATTTTTGACTTCTGGGAACTGAAAAATGATCATGCGATCGCGGTGACTCTGAACGGCAAACGGCAAGAGCCAGGAAAAGGAAAAAACTGGCAGGAAGCTTATGAAAATTGTTTAAAAAATGCCGAAACCAATGAACTGGACGGCCAGCGGGCTGTTAAAATGGATGCCGCCATCCGGACCGCGAACAAAGTACGGCTTCCTAAAACAATCAAAAACCGTGGAATCGTCCGCTTATGGCTGGCCCGAACGTTGCTGGACAAAGGATTTCCTGAAGGAACGGATGTGGATATTGAAATCGATTCATATGAAGATCACGAAAGAGGGTTCATGGCGTCTGAAGCTTATGTGACGACCAACGGAAAAAGGTATGAAAAAGGAGCGGGATTGGTTGAAAATTTTGCTTTTCACGATGCGCTCGGACAAGTAAAACCAAATGACCTAAGTCCTGAGGGCGTCTCCAGATACCATGAAATGCTGAAAAAGCTGAAAAAATTCAGAATGCCCAAAGAACTGCAAAAACCGATTTACAAAAAATGGCTCGCCCGGATCCTGATAGACACCAATAAGGAATTTGACCCTGAAATGACGATCGATATCGAAGAAAAAACAAATGAAGAAACTAAAGCCAAACGATATAAGATCTCTCTAAATATTCCAGGTATTATTGACGCCCATGCAGCAAACCGAACAATTCATGGAGCCTTTGCTGAAATCAGAATCGCACTGGGGGATGAAAGTAGCATTTTTGAAACATCTCAGCCTGAAACCAAGCCCCTGACCGTCAACACCAACGGCAGTCATGAAACCATCACCCGGTCACGGCAAGCCGGTGAAGCCGATCTGATGGAACTGGCGAATGAGCAGGGGCTCGCGGATCTGTGGCTTTACATGCGCCATTACAACGGCGAGGAACGTTTCCATGAATGCGGAGAGGATGAAACGCGGGAAAAGACTGATTTCAACATCATGGCTTTGGAAAAAGTGACTCCCGAAAACAAAATCGGACAGCTCACGCTTTATAAACAACACCCGATCGACCCCACTGGCACATTGGATAAATCCCAGATGCTCAGCAGACAGGATCTAATGAACTTCCTGTTTGTACTGGAAATGGTAAAGGACAAAAACTATCAATTAGCGGATCGCATGGATTTCCGGGTCGCGGTCTCCAGCGGGATTCATCGGATAAAATTCCATCCGCAAATCTTAAAAAACAAAAAACTGATGATATTAGCCGTTCATAAAATAAGCCAACTGCACGAAGTGTGGCTACGGCCCTACGACGAAGACTTTGATTACGAACAGCGCCGGCGCTCAGAATTCGCCAAAACCAACGCCGCCTTCGCCAAAAAATTCAGCTCACGGCTGATGGAGATCACGTTTGAACCGGCAGGAAAATAGTCAGTTCGTTTGACAATATCTAAAAAGGACTGATATGTTTTTGGGCTAAATTATTTTTTGTATTTTAAATGAATTGATTATGTTTGATTTTGAAAAATTAAACACGTATAAAAAAGCACGCGCCTTTAATAAGGAGATTCAAAGAATGCTGATTTCGCAGATTAAAATTAAAACTAACTTAAGAGATCAGCTAAGCCGAGCTTCAAGTAGTATATTGCTCAATATTGCGGAGGGATCGGGTAAATTCACGAATAAAGATAAGGCAAGGTATTATCGTATCTCACGAGGATCTTGTTATGAGTGCGTAGCTGTTTTAGATATGTTAATAGATATGGAGTTAATATCGCCGACTAAACACAACCTCCTTTATATGCAATTAGAGGAAATCGCCAAAATGCTTACTGGTTTAATTAAAAGTCTGACTTAATAGCAGCAATAGTTTAGAGCCCGAGCAATAGCATGTAGTTTAAACTATTGCTATAGACTCTTTTCTCTTGCTATTGCTGTTATATTATTTTAGCAAACTTCCGCTTCCCCACCTGGATCACCATCTCTTTTTCAAGGTGGATGATGGCGTTTGGATCATCGGCTTTTTTATCATTCACTTTTACCCCGCCCTGCTGGATCAGCCGCTTCGCCTCGGCGCGCGATTCCACCAAATTACATAATTCCAGCAGATCGATAATATTCCGCTCTCCATTCAGCTTAAATTCCGGCATGTCTTCCGGTACACCGCCTTTTTTGAAGATGTTGATGAATTCCTGCTCCGCCAGATCCCCCGCTTCTTTACTGTGATACAGCGCCACGATCTCGCGGGCAAGCCGCATCTTGGCATCCCGCGGATTTTCACCGGCCTTCAGCGCCTGGTCGACCTCATCGACCTCTTTAATAGGTACATCAGTGCACAGCAAAAAGTATTTGATAATAAGATCATCTGTCATCGACATGACCTTGCCGTACATCTCGCCTGGCGGATCCATGATGTCGATGGTGTTTCCGTACGATTTGCTCATCTTCCGGCCGTCCAATCCTTCGATCAGCGGAGTTGTCATCACAAATTTTTCTTTATTTTTATAAGCTCTAAGCAAAGTTCGCCCCGCCAGCATATTAAACAGCTGATCGTTCCCGCCGATCTCCAGATCCACTTCCATATGAACCGAATCATACCCCTGCATCAGCGGATACAGGAATTCATGCAGGCCGATAGGTTTACCCCCCTGAATGCGCTTTTGATACATATCACGTTCGATCATCTGCTGGACGGTAAACTGCTGGGCCAGCTCTACGATATTGGTAAAAGACAATTTCGAAAGCCAGTCGCCGTTGTACATGATCTTGGCTTTGCTGAAATCGAGGATCTTACTGGCCTGCTCTTTATACGTATGAAAGTTATGCTCGATCTCCTCCGGAGTCAGCGGTTTTCGCATCGCGTCTTTGTCGGACGTATCACCGATCAGCGCCGTAAAACTGCCTACTAAAAAGATCACCTCATGGCCGGCGTTCTGAAAATCCCGCAATTTACGAAGCGGTACCGCGTTGCCCAGACTGATCGTGGTAGAGGTAGGGTCGATCCCCAGATAAACCCGAAGTTTATCCCCTTTTCTCAATTTTTCCATCAGCCCTTTCTTGGGCACCACATCCTGAACCCCTCTGCTTAATAATTGTTCGATATCCATATATTTATTAAATGTTTATAACTGAACCTAAGTATAACAAAGGCATTTTCTATATTGAAGCTAATTGGTTAAGAATGGCTTAAGAATTGCTTAAGGATTGTTCTAGCTATTCTTAGACTATTCTTTAGCTATTCTTATTTCTCTAATTCTTTCCCCAATCTAACTTTTCTCGTAGCGTTGAGAAAAAGCTTTCATTCGGCAAACGGACAAAATGCGCGATGCCATCCCGCCGGATCCGCACCTCATCCTGATGTGACAAAGCCATACTTTCCTGGCCGTCAATCGACAGATTAATCCGCTTATGCTCGCTGTCGATCACAATATCGATCTTCTTGTCTGCCGGAATCACAATAGGTTTTTGGGTGAAGCTATGGGGAGCAATAGGCGTAAGAATAAACGCATCGATGGTCGGATAAAGAATCGGCCCGCCTGCCGACAAGCTGTACGCCGTTGAACCGGTAGGAGTCGAAATGATCAATCCGTCCGCGTGATACATAGTAAGTTTGCGGTTGTTGACCCTTGTACGCAGGCGGATCAGGCGTGCCAACGACCCCTGAGAAATCACCGCCTCATTCAGTGCGTGAAACGTTTTGACGACTTTTTTATTCCGTATCACTTCTACATAAAGCATCAGGCGATTGTCGATGGTGTACTCCCCCCGGAAGATCTTGGCCAGCGTCTGGTTAATGGCAACGGGGGGGATTTCAGAAAGAAAGCCAAGGCGCCCGATATTGATACCGAATATCTTGGTCTCAAATTCCCGCATGCTTCGCACCACTGATAAAATCGTACCGTCCCCGCCCATCACCAAAAGCAGATCCACCTGAGTTTTACCGCGATGGAATTCTTTGTATTTTTTCAGACCGATGATCTCAGCCACATGTTTTTCGATGTAAATCGTCTTATCCGTTTTTTTCAAATAATCATACACACGCTTAAAAACAGAAGCATAACGTTCCACATGAGTGCGTTTGGCGGTAATACCGATAATCTTCATATCAGTCGTATTATTATGACGTAATGACGATACCTATTGTAACTTGAAATTTGTAATTTGTAACTGGTAACTCGTAACTTATAAACAGTAAATGTTTAAATCAAGTCACAAGTTACGTCCCGCGAAGCGGGACAAATTACGAGTTACAAATTACAAATTTCATCCTCGCACAATCATATTCAGTATGGCGGCGGCGGTTTTCCCCCAGCTGAAATGTTTAACCTGTTCGTATCCTTTATTTCTCAACTGCGTTCGATGTTCTTCATTTTCCAAAAGCTGAGTGATCCCATCGGCAATGTCCACCGCGTCGGTCGGATCCGCATAATGAATAGCATCGACTCCTAATTCCGGAATAGATGTAACGCGCGAAGCCAAAACCGGCACTCCGCACTGCATCGCCTCCAGAATCGGTAAACCGAATCCTTCGTAAAAAGAGGGAAATAAAAAAATCTTGGCCCCCTGCATAAGAGTAACCAGGTCATCATCTGGGATATATTCCAAAAATTTCACTCTGAGCTGAAGGTTAAGGCTTTTAACCTTCTGAAAAATCTCCTTATAATACCAGCCTTTCTTTCCAATCACTACAAAACGATAGATCTGCCGATTTTTAGGAGAAAGAAGGCTGTAGGCCTCTAAAGCGCCCAAAATATTTTTACGGGGTTCCAGCGTACCTGCCATCATCACGTAATCAGGCTCCAGATTATAACGCCGTTGGACACTGATGATCTTATTGGCATCCATCCGATGGGAAAAAATTTCGCGGATACCCGCATAAACCACCGTCGTTTTATCTTCCAGATTAAGCTTGGGGTACATCTGGACCAGATCTTTTTTAGTGTACTGGGAAACCGTGAAGATCCACCGGCTTTTTTTTACTGCTTTTTTAAGCGTGAAGCGTTCGATCCAGGTGGCTCGGCGCTGATGCTTGGCGGGTGATTTAAAGGCTACAAGGTCATGTACGATTAAAGCCACTTTAAGTTTTTTCGGGTCATGCAAAAACGGAACGATATAGCTTTCAGTGGCAATCAGGACATCGATTTTGTCTTCCAAAAGTGCCCTGTAAAGCCGATGATGGTAAAAAACCCCCTTACCGCGAACGCGTACGACATGAATATTGGGCAAATAGCTGTATTCATTATCCCATTCCTTATTGGTATAGAGAAAATACTCATTCTCGCGGTCACTGTTTAAAATGCTCTTTAGAACATTCGCCGTCCAGATCCCCTTCCCTCCGTGACTGCCGTCTAACCCTCTGATGTCGAAAGCTATCTTCATGATTTCTTATGGAGAGACTAATTGTTTATTTTTTCACTGGATCACTTTTCACTGGATCACCAGCTCACTTGTGAACCGGTGAATACGTGATCCAGTATTCCAGTGAATACAATTAGGTCTCCTGTTAGGCCTCCCGCCGCAGGCGAGGTCACCAATTAGAATTATACTGATTAAAACCGGATGATTAAAGGCGTAAGGTATATGAATAAAAAAACTTAAATTCCATTTGCCCTTCTTGGCCATATAGCTATATAGTACTCTCCTGACTTCTTGTCAGGGATGAAACAAGACACCGTGTCATTCATTCTTCGCAACTTTTTACCGTAAAGGACGAATTGTTTCCTTCCCCTGATTATGTTAATCTTTAGTCAAATAAAATTTACCTAAAATCATCATGAATTTCCGACGCATCAAACACATGCTGCTCCGACTGAGTCCGGAAGAAAAAGTAGCCGGCATCGGAGCGATTATCGTTCTTGTGAGCACCTTTTTACCATGGTTTTCGATCCAATTCAGCTCCATGAAAGAAGGAACCACCGTGTCCGGCTTTGCCGGAGATCTTGGCGTTATTGGATTCGTAGTCTTTTTGCTCACCGGTATAGGCGCTACCTTTCTAATAGCCGAACATCTAAACCTAAAACTTCCGTGTTTTGGCTTTAAGAAAAATCAAATCGTCTTATTCCTGATGGGTGAAAGTGCATTCCTCCTCCTGCTCACGGTGGCTGTTTACACCAAACGGTCGCTCGAATACACCAGTGCGGAAATGCGTTTCGGTCTTTACGCGGCCTTGATCGGGGCTGTGGCGGGCACCTTCGCCGCCTTCGCCGAAGCACAAAAACATCAAAAAAAAGAAACTGAAGCATTCTTCAGCCACGAAGAAGAGACAGTAAAATATGAAGAAACAGTCGATGATGCCATTGAAGAATCAGAATATCAGGAGCAGGATTACCTCCCCAGGAAAGAGAAAGTGATCATTGAACCATCCGAGGCGGAACAAAAAAGTTTCTTTTATGATGAATCTCCGGAAATAGCAGCAGAAAACGAAGATGAAATAAATGATGTACCCGATGAAGAACCTGTATCCGACGATACTGAAGGCGCGGATACTAATCCGCGCCCTGAAGAAGAGGGGGCGGAAGAAACAACCGAAGAACCTGTCTCCGACGATACGGCAGAACCATCCGATGATGCCGTAGAGACTGAAGATCTTCCGTCTCCTGAAGAAATGCCAGCAGAGTCACCTGACGAAACGCCAGAAGATCTATCCAGCGAAGCTGAAGGCACAGATTTAGATCCTCAGCCGGAAGACGAAGGAAGGGCTGAAGAAGAAAACCTCCCCCCTCTTTCCACCGGAATGGACCAGGGGGATTATCTGGTGCGCGAAGCAGGCGTTCAGAAAAAAAGTAATATCAAGGTAGATATGGATAGTATAAAACGCGTTGAAAAAGAAGATGAGCCGGAAACTCAAACCATGAGTTTTTATGACGATTTATAGCAAAAAATCACAGCTGATTCCTGAGTCCTGACTCCTGAGTCCTAAAAAAGCCCTTGCATTTTTTATTAATAAAATTAAAATAACTCTCCTATGCCAACAACCGACGAACAGGCTGGCGAGCCAGTAGTAACCGATAAAAAGTATATAGATATCATCCGTTCCGATATCGAAATCGACAAAAAATATGTGAATGAAACAGGTTTGGCTGCCAAAATCCTCTATTACTGCCTCGACTGCAAAAAACTAGTCACACCAAAACGAATTGGCAAGAAATTTCAATTCAGCTGTACAGAATGTAAAGGAAAAGAGGTCGCCTTCGGCACCGTCTCATCTCTGGCTAAATACTACAAAATCCCTGAAATAGAACTAGAAAATAAAAAGTAAAACAAAAGACGATTTAGAATCTTAACCTTATATTATGAAAAAATTAGCTTTTTTCTTCATTATCCTGATTGGATTAGTTGTTATCGCTGGCTGTAATCAGACCCGCAAAAGCGTCACTCGTTTTTCAACAGACGACGAAGGGGAAACCGTTGTAGAAGAAATAAAAGAGGATGAGGGGCCGACAACCACTGTCACCCAATTGGATAATGGTGAAAAAGTGGAACTGGAACCCATCGAAATCTCCGCTAATAACAATGAAGAAACCGTAAAATTCTCGGTCACCTCGCTCGATAAGAGCATTGTGGAGACTGATAAGGGGTATCATTTTATTGAGGGAACTACACCAGCCACAACCGAAAAGATCGTGGTTAACGGATACACACTCAATAAATATAAACCAGGAAGTACCAAATGGAGCTATATCGCGGCTGTGGCTTTAGGAACCTTACAGCAGGGCGAAAATAATTACACGGTCCGGGCATTCGATGCCGAAAACAATGAACTCGGTTCAGAAAACTTTAGTATTATGTACAGCGGTATCGAAGCTGGAAAATTAGTGCCGACAGGTAGTGGTCTGACGCTTACCTTCGTTCTGACCGCAATGGGAATGTTTGGTTTTTATGCAATACGAAGACGATTTGTTAATTAAGAATCCTGAATTTAAAAACGAAGTAGCTAGGCAGAATATTTTATTTTGTCTAGCTATTTTTTTTGGCTTGAATAAAGGCTTTTCTGGATATTGGTGAACAAAAGTTCACATTCCATTTGACAAGTGAACATCTGTTTACTAACATGGTTTTACCATTATATTTTTAACAAAATAGAATTATGAGTAAAAAAGACGATGCAATTAAAAATGCGATCGCCCAAATCGAAAAAAATTATGGCCAAGGTACCATTATGAAAATGGGAGATGCATCAAGGGCTAAGATTGAAACCATTTCCACTGGCGCTATCTCACTGGATCAGGCTTTGGGCGGAGGTATACCAAGAGGCAGAGTTACCGAGATTTATGGTCCGGAGTCTTCCGGAAAAACAACCCTGGCCCTCCACGTGATCGCCGAAGCCCAAAAGGCAGGTGGAAGCGCCGCATTTGTGGACGCAGAACACGCGCTGGATCCGGAATACGCCAAACGGATCGGGGTCAACGTAGATGATCTGCTCATATCCCAGCCGGACAATGGAGAACAGGCACTCGAAATCGTTGAAACACTCACCCGATCCGGCGCGATCGATATCATTGTCATCGATTCCGTAGCCGCTCTAACACCGAAAGCGGAAATCGAAGGCATGATGGGTGATTCATTTATGGGGCTTCAGGCTCGCCTGATGAGCCAGGCATTAAGAAAGCTTACCTCTATCATTTCCAAAACCGGTACCTCTGTTATCTTCCTGAATCAATTGCGGATGAAAATCGGCGTCATGTTCGGCAATCCCGAAACCACAACAGGGGGAAATGCGCTAAAATTCTACTCATCTGTACGTTTAGATATCAGACGTATAGATAAAATCGATACCGGCACAGGAGATGAACGTGAGATTTCCGGCAACCGGGTGCGGGTTAAGGTGGTTAAAAACAAAGTAGCCCCTCCTTTTAAACAGGCAGAATTCGACATCATGTTTAATGAAGGAATCAGTTACAGCGGAGATTTAATCGACACAGCCGTTAAAAAGGGAATCATTACGAAGTCTGGTGCTTTCTATACCTATAAGGTAACAAAAATCGGACAGGGGCGCGAAAATGCTAAAAAATTCCTTAAAGAAAATGAAAAGATGACCACGGAGATCAAAAAGGCCCTCAAAGAACCTAATGAAAAGGTAAAAGCATAGTTCTCATTTCTTAAAATCCCGTCCTCCGAAGCCTTGGCGAAGGGGGACGGGATTTTAAATGAAAAATGAATTCACGCAACCTCTTATAAGTGCCATCGCTTGCGTTCACCCCCTAAAATCGATAAACTTCATACGCCCAAAATAAATACAAATAAAGACAGTCGTTGTTCCGTCATGTCGTTATTTCGTTATCTCGTTTTGAATGGCTCACAAAAACATCTCCATCAAAGTACCGCCTCACAGCAAAGAGGCTGAGCAGTCTGTTTTAGGTTCGATTTTAATCGATAAAGACGCCATCATCAAAATAGCAGACCTAATCAAGTCTGAGGATTTTTATTACGACGCACATAAAATGATCTATGAGGTGATTAGAGACCTCTTTAACCGTCACGATCCCATCGACCTGCTCACCGTAGCTAACCTCCTGGAAGAAAGAAAACAGATCGACACCGTAGGTGGACCAGCCTATTTGGCAGAACTCACTTCAGCCGTTCCCACCTCCACTCATGTCTTTAAATATGCCCAGATCGTCAAAAACAAATCTACCCTTCGTAAAATGATCAAGGCCGGTAATACTATTTCCGGCTGCGGCTACAGTGAAGACGCAGACATCGAAACCCTGTTGGAAACCGCTGAAAAAGAAGTATTTGGCATCTCTCAGACCTTCTTAAAAGACCGGTTCATCCACGTAAAAGATATTCTGGATGAGCGCTACGAAGAATTCGCCATGTTACATCATTCTGATGATTCCGAAAAAGTTAAAGGAATTGCAACCGGCTTTCTTTCACTCGATAAAATCTTATCCGGACTCCAACCGTCTGACCTCATCATCCTGGCGGCTCGCCCCAGCATGGGTAAAACCGCATTGGCACTTTCAATTGCGCAAAAGATATGTATCGAAAAAAAGAAAACAGTGGGCATCTTTTCACTGGAAATGTCTAAAGAACAATTAGTAGACCGTCTGTTCTGCTCCATCCTGGGGGTGGATTCCTGGAAATTACAGCACGGCAAACTGAGTGATAAAGATTTTCAGAACATGGGAGAAGTAATGGACAAACTCAATCAGGCCCCCCTCTATATCGACGACTCCATAGGCATGTCCATTGCCCAGCTAAAAGCCAAAGCTCGACGCCTGCAGATGGAGCATGGGCTTGATGTGGTGATCGTCGACTACCTTCAGCTCATGAGCACTGGCACCCCAGCCTATCAGGCTAATCGTGTGCAGGAAATCTCCGAGATTTCCCGATCTCTCAAAGCGCTTGGTCGTGAGCTCCATATACCAATCATTGCTTTATCTCAGCTATCGCGTGCAGTAGAACTGCGCAATCCCAAAATCCCTCAGTTGTCCGATTTGCGTGAATCGGGTGCTATCGAACAGGACGCGGATGTGGTAATGATGCTGTATCGAAAGGATTACTACGAAGAAAATCTGAGTGAAGATGAAATGGGCATCACTGAAGTCTTTATACGAAAACACCGTAACGGCCCGACCGGCAAAGCTGAACTTCGTTTCGATAAGACTCAGATGCGTTTTTACGACATTGACCGCCGTCACACGATTGAAAACCTTGCCTAGTCCATCCGAAGTCTATTCGATATCCATTCGCTAACTATGACCCACATCCCTCATCTCATTGAAATTTTCGGCTGGTCCACACTGGCTTTTATGACCACCCTACTGTTAACTCCTATTTTTTTAAAATTCGCACAACGGCTAAAATTAGGAAAAAAGATCCGGGAAGTCGGCCTTGATGGCAAGGAAGCGACATTTTTCCGCCAGCTCCACGCGAAAAAGAGTGGTACACCGACTATGGGCGGCGTCGTGATGTGGGGAGCCGTGTTATTGATTGTATTGCTTTCACGATTTTTATCGTTCATCGGTTACATCCCTAAATCCCTTCTTGATCGAGGAGAGGTTTATTTACCTCTCTTCACCCTTATCGCGGTAGGTATTTTAGGAGCCGTGGATGACCTGTTTAACATCAAGGAAATCGGCAAAAACAAGGGGGTTAAAGCCAAGCCAAAATTCTTATTGCTAACACTGTTCGCAATCTTGGGGGCATTGTGGTTTTATTACAAACTCGGATACACCGCCATTCATATCCCCCGCCTGGGTGACTTTGAAATCGGAATGTGGTATATCCCGCTTTTTATCCTGGTTATCGTCTCTACGGCAAACGCCGTTAACATAACAGACGGGCTGGATGGATTAGCCGGAGGACTTTTACTGCTGGCCTTTACCACTTTCGGTGCCATTGCTTACGCCAAAGGTCTTATTATTCTGGCTATTTTCTGCGGACTTCTTATCGGCTCCCTACTCGCTTTTCTGTGGCATAATCTTCCACCTGCCCTTTTTTATATGGGAGATACCGGCTCTCTGGCTTTTGGAGCCACACTGGGAGTCATCGCTATGATGACCGATTCTATAGTAGTACTTTTGATTGTCGGATTCGTTTTTATTATCGAGACATTATCCGTGATTATTCAGGTTTTTTCTAAAAAGTTCTTCAAAAAAAAGGTGTTTTTAATCGCACCCCTTCACCACCATTTCGAGAAAAAAGGCTGGGGAGAAGCTAAAATCACCATGCGTTTCTGGATTATTGGTGCTATGGCAGCCGCTATCGGATTAATCATCGGACTCATCGGTATGGGAAACGGGATTTAAGAACTGCAGCCTTTTTTAAGAACATAAGATCAAAAATGTCCTTATGCTTGAGAAAAGAGCTATTTTTTGGTATAATAAAAAGATAATTTTATTCAAAATTAAAAATTCAGAGGCTCTGCGATTGAAAATTAGGAATCTTCAATTTTCAATAAAAAAATAAATGACAAAAAGTAAAAGAGACAAAAGCATCGATCCAGTCAAAGAACTTGAAACGGCCTTATGGCCTGATCCGGAAGAATTTATTGAAGAAGCTACAAAAATTCTTCAGGAATTAGAGCCTAATTTAACCAAAAAACAGGCGGAACAATGGGTACGCGACCGCGCCTTGACCATTCAGGAGGCAAGAGGCCGCCTTTTCGCGGAAATGGAAACTGAAATCGAAAAACAGCGTGCCGATAAAGCGGAAGAAGGAGTAGTAACCGACCAGCTGACAGGTATCGGAAACCGGGGAGCCTATCATCAAAGAATCGATTTTCAGATCTCAAACGCGGAACGGTACGGAAAATCTTTCGCCTTGATCATGATCGATATCGACCATTTTAAAAAAGTGAATGATGAATACGGACATTCAGTGGGAGATAAGGTACTTAAAGAGGTGTCCCAAACGCTAAAAAGAAATTTAAGAGCTGTGGATATGGTCGCCCGTTACGGCGGGGAGGAATTTGTAGTGATCCTTCCGGACACCCAAATGCGTGAAGCCGGCCTGGTGGCCGAAAAATTAAGAAAGGTAATCGAAGAGCAGGTAAATGTTATGCATAAAAATAAAAAAGTACCTGTGCGCATCTCAGCCGGTTATGCGGAATACGACCGAAAAACGCTGAATACAGCAGAGCAATTACAATCAGCAGCTGACAAAGCCCTCTATCATGCCAAAGTAGGAGGAAGGAATCGTGTAAAGGCGTACGTAAAAGGTATGTCGATGCCTCATGACATACGGCTTTTAAAAGAACTGGATGAACTGATCGTGCGCTTTGAGATACTAAGAGAAGAATTCAGGTACAAAAAAGACGTCCTTGAACTGATTGAAAAACACAAACCCAGCCTGGCGGGAGCGATCCGCGATGAAATAGCCCAAATCAAAAACAAACTTGGCACCCTCAAAGAACAAATCGAAGACAAGCGGACTGAAGTCAAAAGACTTAAAAGGACCGCCTAATCAGCTTCCTGAGAAGATCCTTTCCGACGCTTGTCAGCCTCTTCCTGAAGGCGTTTTCGCACTACATAAGAAGCATATTCCTTCCATTCCATGAGTTGGCCATCGTCAGCCCGAATAAAGTAGTCACCAGTTTCAGGGTCAATCTCGATTTGCTCATCTCTTAAATGGCCGGCCTCCCTTAGGGTTTGCAAAACCACATCTCGTGTATCTACTATCAAAATTTCTCCCTGATGGGCCTGAAGTTTGGCATCAGCCAAAACCAGATAATCAACGGAATCAACGGGAATAACACTCTCTTCTTCTATGATTTCAATATGGCGATCTGAAATTTTTCGAGAGACAGAAGGCTGTCTATCCGGCAAATGGATAATTTTATCATCCTCATTGCCAGGTTTATCGGTATTAGACATACGCATAACAAACAGAAAATAGGGTAAAATTGTAATAAATATTTTACAAAATGTCAATATAATTGCTTAATAATATAAAAATACTACTTTTTAGCTAAAGAAAGCCATTATTGGGGATTAAATTAATATATTAGAAAATATTATGATTTTTATGTCAATTTAAAAAGGGGCCAAAAATCAATAATCCTAGCTAAATACAGTCTAAAGCATTGAATTTTCCTCTGAAATATGCTAGAATATTAAGATTAAATAATATCAAATGGATATCAAAAAAGGACCACCGGCTGAAAACCCTAAACCGACTTTTATATACCAGATGACGGAATCTCCTCAGGCAACGATGGCTCAAACCATCCCGCCTCTATCGGGAATTCCCGATTCTCTGAGGGGAAAAAGGATGGAGGAAGAATCTAAAAGTGTGGTCTTTGATGAAAAAACAAAGCAGGAAATGGCTCCTAAAAAAATGGGCTTCTGGAAAAAGCTCAAATACACGCTTTTCCCTCCTAAAAAATCAAAAACCAATGGACCAGAAAGGGTGGAAGATGGACAGATAATGCCTGAAGAAAAAAAACTGGATCCTAAAAGTGAAGTTGAACAGATCCGAAAAGCGGAAAAGATCTATCGCGAAGGATTGGCTACTATTAAAGATATGATTGCTCCCTCTTCTATGGAGTTCATGTACGATAAATTCAAGCTGAACGGAGTGTATGGCAAAAGCTTCTTTGTATATGCCTACCCTCGCTATATCGAAGCTAACTGGCTGTCACCCGTAATCAATTTTGATGTGACAATGGATATTTCGATGTTTATCTATCCAACCAGCAGTGCTGCCATTATGAAATTCCTGAAAAAGAAGGTGGCGCAGATTCAATCCACCATACGAATTGAAAAAGAAAAAGGTATGGTCGGTGATCCGGCTCTGGAAACCGCTCTGCAGGACGCTGAGGAATTGCGCCGGAATATCCAGCGCGGGCAAGAAAAATTCTTCCAATATGCTCTTTACTTTACTATCTATGCGGACGATGAAGAAAAGTTGCAAAAGATTCAGACCCGTCTGGAAAGTGCATTAGGAGGTAAACTCATTTTAACAAAATCTTCGGACCTTCAGGTGGAACATGGATTCAATTCCAGCATCCCGTTAGCTATGGACGAACTCGAGGTAACACGGAACATGAACACAGATCCTCTGTCGACAACCTTTCCTTTCACCTCTTCCGACTTAACCTCTAATCAGGGCATCCTTTATGGTATCAACCGCCACAATGACAGTCTGATTATCTTTGACCGATTCGCCCTGGAAAATGCCAATTCAGTAGTGTTCGCTACTTCTGGTGCTGGTAAATCATACGCGGTAAAACTTGAAGTACTCCGTTCCATGATGATGGGGACTGATGTAATCGTCATTGACCCGGAAAATGAATATGAAGCTTTGGCGAATATGGTAGGAGGAACGTATTTAAAAGTTTCTCTGAATTCTGACCGCCGTATCAATCCATTTGACCTCCCTGTGCCTCTAAAAAACGAAGAGACCAAACCAGGCGATCTGCTCCGGTCAAATATCATTACCCTGCACGGGCTTTTGAATCTGATGCTTGGCAAACTGACACCCGAAGAAGAAGGGTTGATGGATAAAGCACTGATCGATACTTACGCTCTAAAAGGTATTACCATGGAAACGGCAGACTCTTCCCAAATGGAACCGCCGACGATGGAAGATCTGTATGATGTTTTAAGCAGTATGAAAGGGGGCGAAAATCTGGCCCAGCGTCTGCAAAAATACACCGTTGGTACCTTCGCGGGCATCTTTAACAAACCCACCAATGTGGATTTAAGTTCAGGCATGCTCGTATTCTGCATCCGGGATCTGGAAGATTCCCTGCGACCGATTGCCATGTATATCATCCTGAATTACATCTGGAACCGTGTGCGGTCGGAATTAAAAAAACGCCTGCTGATTATTGATGAGGCTTGGTCGCTCGTGCAGCACGAAGACAGTGCACGCTTCCTGTATGGCCTGGTAAAACGTGCCCGCAAATACTACTTAGGCATCACCACCATCACGCAGGACGTGACCGACTTCGTCAATTCCGATTACGGACGTCCGATCATCACCAACTCTTCCATGCAGCTTCTTTTGAAGCAAGCTCCCAGCTCAGTAGAAGGACTCACTAAGATATTCAATCTGACTGAAGGAGAAAAATATCTGCTCTTAAATTCAACGGTCGGACAAGGTTTGTTCTTCGCAGGACTCAAACATGTGGCCATCCAGATCATTGCGAGTTACGCGGAAGACAAAGTGATCACCACTAAACCGGATGAAATCCTTCAGCAAAGAGAAGATGTCGCACATCGTGCCGCCCCGGGAGAACCGATGCAAACCCCCAAAGAACCAACTGAAGAGGTAGGAATACCACCCGTAGAACCACCGCTTTAAAACTAATTGAGGGACGATCACTTGATCACTGGAACACCGTTCATTTGCTCATAGGTGATCCAGTGAAAAGTGAAAAAGTGATCCAGTGAATACAAGACCGCCCATTAGACCTTTTTCGCCGTAGGCGAAAGACCCCCGATTAGTAATCATTCTTCAAAATCCGGAATCACAAGGATGGGTACATCCCCCAATTCAAAAACATCGCGGATCTCCTCTCCCAAAGCCACTGTATCAATATCACCACGGTCATAGTCCCCATACACCGTACTTTTTCCGTATAACCGGCACTCCGCATAATCGTCCACCCATTCAAATTCAATCTTTCCCCCTCCAATAATCACCTCTTTCACATCCATGCTTTTGGCGTCTTTCACACCCAACTCACGAACCAGATCGTCATGGAAAAAAGACACCTTATCCCATTCCTTTTTAGGAAAAAATTTAGCAAAAAGCTGACCTTCATCGGACAGTACGAACTTTCCTTTATAAGTCTTAATAATCTTATAATCATCCAAATGCTCCCCCCACAACTTAACACGGGGCTGATCTTCGATCACGGCGATATCGGTATCGGCGGACATATTTTGTTACTTATTTAAAATCTAAAAAATACCCTACTAAAAAAAATGGGCAATAAAGTTAGGACTTGCATTCTTTACTAATGGATTTTTTTCCAGTTCACAGACAGCTGTTGGCAGATCTTTTACATTTATCAAAATAAAACCGTTGATGGATCTGAACGGCTCTTTTATTTCGAAAAAAAGTTGATCGATCACAGCCTTTTGATCCGCCGTTCTTGTATTAGATACAAAAGATACCAAAAGCTCACCCGGAACATATTCTGCATTTTTATACTCTTCATTCCTTTCTTCGAGACATTTTTCATATCGAATATCAGCTTCATTTTTACTTGATTCATATAGCTCAACGGCTTTAGTGGTCAAATTGTCAATCATGCCACCAACCATCCAATTCCGGCCTAAAGCCACGAGTTGCAATGCTTCAGTTGGGTTATCAATGAATCGGACAGAAAGCGGATCAATTGATACAATATGCAGTAATTCTTCTTCTGTCGGATTAGCTAAGGTTTGAATATAATTCTGATCAACCAATATTTGTTCTACAAATTCTTTCTCAATAATTATCGCTTCGCTTGGATTTTCAATAGCTTCAAAAGCCTCTAAATCACTGTCAATAGCCGCAAACATCACTGCTTCGTTCGGTTCACGGATCTTACCCAATACCTTGCCTTCATTTTTTACCGCTTCAATTAATACTTCTTCCGGAGGTTTGCCATATATGTATCTGACAGAGCTCGGTTTTTGCCTGACAGCAGCTAACATTACTTCTAAATTTGGTTGATAATCAAGCCATTGGATAGCATTGCCATCAATAGAAACAGCTTTTAACATCATTTCTTCTGTAGGATCCTTGATGTGCTCAAGAACATGAGGATTAAGACTAATAGCTCTTAATTTTTGTTCTTCAGTTGGATTTTTTATATAAGTAAAAGCTTTCGTATAGATATTGCCGGTTTTGCTGAACGGATCATTTCTCCTGACATAAGAATCCGGATGCCGCCTAAGAATTTCAAAAACATGCTCATCAGTCGGATTTTCAATTAAATTAATCCTTCCTTGGCTTCCAATAACATCCCGCTCCACTTTTGAAAGAATCGGATCATGTGATTCCAATACATCGTTGACATATTCAATCACAAAATTATCTTTTGGTGTTCTGTTTTTTACTTTATTGGTCACCAAATAAGCCGATACTGAAACAAGCAGTAAGACCAAAATGATGATTGTCAGGTATTTTTTTGTAGACATTCTAATCAGTTTTTATTTCGGATGAATTATAGCATATTAAAAGCCACGATTAACCAAGCAATCGTGATGGTAGTGCCACGGGGAATCCTCTCGCTTCGCCCACCTTCGCTAAAGCTACAATGGACTTGCTGCGAGTACTCAAATAGTCGCTTACGGCCTATCGGCCTACGCTTCTTTTTCGTATCGAATACTGGGTTCGTTTCCGCTTTGATTCTCAAAGCTAAAATACCCCTTGCCTTCGGCAACAACTATTTTACCTTGGTAGCGCCACGGGGAATCGAACCCCGGTTACCGGAATGAGAATCCGGCGTCCTAACCGCTAGACGATGGCGCCTTATGAAGATTTTGCTTCATCATTTTTATCGAAAAACCTTTTTTTGTAAAGCATTAAAACAAACTTGCCAGAATCTCTGTTTTTCTGATACTCTTTTTTGGCAAAAGGGGGGCGCTTAGCTCAGTTGGTTAGAGCGTCTGGTTTACACCCAGAAGGTCATAGGTTCGATTCCTATAGCGCCCACCACCTATTTTTCAGCATACGCCTTTTCCGCGTATACCCAGTTCACCACATTCCACCAGGCCTCAATGAAATCAGGGCGGCGGTTTTGGTATTTCAGATAATAGGCGTGCTCCCACACATCAATACCGATAAGCGGAATCAATCCTTTAGTAACAGGGCTGTCCTGATTAGAGGTCTGAAGAATGGATAATCGACCTTCAGCGTCCTTTACCAGCCACACCCAACCGCTCCCGAAGACCGTTAAGGCGGCATTGGTAAATTCCTGTTTGAAAGAGTCAAAATCACCAAAAGTCTCATCGATAGCTTTAGCCAGCTCACCAGTAGGCTGACCTCCCCCGTCCGGGCTCATCATCTCGAAGAAAAGAGTATGGTGAAAATAGCCCCCTCCGTTATTCCGAACAGCTGTACGAATATCCTCCGGAACCGAATCAAGATCGCTCAGAACCGCTTCAACAGGTTTGGCTAGAAGATCATCATGACTCTCAATTGCCGCCAGATATTTGGTGAGATACGCCTGATGATGTTTATCGTGATGGACTTTCATCGTGGCTTCATCCACATGAGGCTCCAGGGCATTATACGCGTAAGGTAAATCAGGTAACGTATTCATAGCTATCGGGTTAAAAACTAAAAATTCATTTCGAAACCAAATGGTTTGCGGTACATTAAAAATACCATAAACCTTTTTTAAAATGAATGAATTACCCAAGCGTCCAATGGTGGGTGCCGCCAATATTATTCTGAACGAAAAAGGGGAAATCCTCCTGATGAAACGTGCAAAAGAATCAAAAACCTTTCCGGATATGTGGGGGTTAGTAGGAGGGGTTATTGACTGGGGTGAAACCCCTGCTGAAGCAGCTAAGCGCGAAGCCATGGAAGAGATCGGTGTAGAGGTGGAAGTGCTCCAATTTGTAGGACGATATTACCTGACCGACACTAAATCAAAGGGAAAGGTCATCGGACTGCCTCATTACGCCCGTATCGTCTCCGGAACACCCCACGCCGCCCAACCTGAGGAAACACAGGAGGTTAAATGGTTTTTACCGGAGGAAGTGCGAAATATGGAATTAGCCTATAAACACAAACAGATATTGGAAGATGAAGGACTTATCTGATAAAATAATAATAAGTTGTTAATCTTTAATTAATCAGCAAAAATGGAACACAGAATAAAAGCGCTGGCCGACGCCATCACCAATGCGCAAACCAAATATCTGGTGCTGGGCCATGTGAAGGAATTACATTTTGAAAACAATCACTTAACAATCCTGGTCGACAATGCCGGCCCTTTGCATGAACTGGAGGAAAAGGAAATCGACCATCACCTCCAGCAGGGAATGGAAGAAGTGTACGGAGGGGATATCACCTACGAACTAAAACTCTTCAAAGGACATCATCCTCATGACCGGGAGAATGAAGTCCCACATGAAATAAACCAATAGTGGGGCAATTGTGGAGCGATTGTGGGGCAATGGTGGTTTTTTTGTTGACTGAGTAAAAAGAGCTATGCTAGTTTTCAAACTTGTTTTTTTGAATTTTAAATGATTATTTTGTAATTAAGAGATATGTACGTAAAAAATGTTAATGAGCTGAGAATTTATCAACTTGCCCTAGAGCTTGCCAAAGAAACAAGTAATCTTATTAAGCAAATCCCGCACTATTGGGACATTGAAGAATGTAGGCAGATATTAAGGTCGTCAAGCTCCTGCTCATCCAATATTGCAGAAGGCTTTAGTCAAAGATCTTATGTTAAAAAATTTATAAATTACTTAAATATAGCTATGGGGTCTAGCGATGAATCACAAGATCATTTAACGAAACTGCGTAATAATAAACATATTACAAGTGAAATAGCTGAGGATTATATTTTTCGCTACAAAAGCTTGTCTGTAAAAACGTTAAATATGATCAATCACCTAAAAAATAGATCCACTATCGCCCCACAATAGCTCCACGCGAAGCGGCTCCACTATCGGTTTTAATCGGTGCAAAACTCATGCGATGGATTAGACAGGGACCGTGTTTTTTAATGGCGTCCAAATGAATTTCTGTTCCATAACCCATGTGCCGGTCAAACCCGTATTGGGGGTATTTTTGATGGTATTTCTGCATCAAGTGATCCCGGCTGACCTTGGCCAGAATCGAAGCGGCAGCAATGCAAAAAACACTCCCATCCCCTCTGATGATTGCCTTTTGGGGAATATCCGTAATATTCAGAGGAACCGCATCAGAGAGGATAAAATCCGGCGCAGGATCAAGTTTTAAGACCGCCTGCCGCATAGCCAGTTTTGAAGCCGCTAAAATCCCCATTTCATCAATCTGTTTCCACCCCACCACACCCACCCCGTAAGACAAGGCGGTGTTTTTGATTTCGACGAATAACTGCTCTCGTTTAAGCTCAGTCAGTTTTTTGGAATCCTGAATGTCTTTATTCCGGTAGCTTTCAGGCAGAATCACCGCCGCGGCCACCACCGGCCCAGCCAATGGTCCGCGCCCGGCCTCATCAACACCAGCGATCAGCGTAAATCCATGCTGACGTATTTGTTTTTCCTCTTGATACATATTTTGTAGGAGTTGTGGGAGATGTAGGAGATGTAGGAGTTGTGGGAGATGTGTGAAGTGCGAAATTTCCCCACAACTCTCACAACTCACATCAATCCCACAACTCTTGATTATTTCTTACGAAGTAAACTCATCATCTCCGGCGTAATCGCCTTAGTTTTAAACATCAGCAGAAGATAAACGAACCCACCCACAGGAATAAGGATGGCCAACTGCCAGACAAACCATATATCAGCCATCCAGCCGTACCCCACCCACACTACCAATCCCATCGTCACGGCAGCAGTAAGCGTGCGGATAAAAGTGCGGACAGATAAATGGAAACCAAGGTATTTCTGAGCCACCCAATAAGTAAAAATAAGAATAATCATCTCAGAAAATACGGAGGTCATCGCCGCCCCACGAAAACCCCAAACCGGAATCACCAGAATATTGCCGATAAGATTAAAAAGAACCGCCCCAGCATTGATAAACATCAGTTTGACCTGCTGATTAAGAACAACGAGAGTAAAACCAAACAACGCGTTTACAAAGGAGAAAAGCATAGCAAACATCAAAATCCGCACCGCCACATCCGACCCGAATTCAAACATACCTCCGCTTAAAAACTGCGGATCAGAAATAAAATGGATGATCGGGCGGGCTAAAATAAAACTGCCGATGAGGATCGGAAGACCTGTCGCCACCAGAAAATCAAAAGAATACTGCATTAAACTCCGGATTTTTTCGCTCTGCTCCTCTATGTAACGCGTCATGACAGGCAAAACCGAATTCATAAAATAAACAGGAATGATCACCAGCATCTCGAGCATGCGCATAGCCACCCCATATAAACCGATTTCCGTATCAGAGCAAAGGGTTTTTAAACATTCCGCCTCTCCTCCAATGGTTTGACTGTGAGGAAGAATAAAAGTCATCAGAATAACATCCAAGCGGAAATAAATGGTATTTAAAATCAAAGCCACCCCGAATGGAAGGGCCGTAAAAAAGACCTTTTTCCAGTATAAAAAATCAAACTGATAAGTGACTTTACAGAACCGCCGGACATAATAAGCAGTAACAAGGAACATCGCCAGATTTCCCAGAACACCTGCCCACAAAAGATGGTAAAAACCATTGATCAGATCGCCGGTGAAAGCAAAATAAGCCACCCAGCCCATGTATAAAACCGAAACAATTTTCCCCAGTACTAAACTGATGGTGGCATAGTGCATCTTTAAATGAACCTGCAAAACACTGGAAACCGTACCATTGAGCAATGTAAAAAAGGTAGCCAGCGTGGCGATCAAAACCCCCAAAGGAATCAAAGTATTGTCGTAACGGGGTACTAAAAAGACCGTCAGAACTGCCAAAGCCATCGCCAGAATCGCCAGAAACGTGCGAAGCCCCATAACATTCCCCAGAATCACGGGAATCCTGGATTCATCGCGTGACATCTCTTTGACCGTGATCGTATAAATGCCGAAATCCGCAATAATACCGAAAAAGGCTAAAAACTGATACACCGTGGTGTAATCCCCATAGCCGGATGTGCCCAAATAACCCGAAATAATCTTCAGTACCACAATAGAAAGCGCGGCCGTAATCAGCTTACCGAGGACCTGTACAAACGTGTTTTCAAGGATTTTCCGGGCAATCGACATGTCTTTTGATATTTAAGGAAAGGATATTGCATCACCATCTCCAGCATTCGATTAGGATTATACATAAATACCCTTATCCCGCCCACAAAAAGGAGGGGCTTTTTGTTATTGACAATATATTTAAATTATGGTATATTCTTACTCAATCTTAAGTACCCCATAAACAGGGGCCAAAAACAAAGACTAAAAACAAAAGGAATTCTTTAATTTTACCCTCCATGTTGTTTAAAGTCTTTTCTTTATTTTTGGTCCTCCAGTTCGCCTCCTTTGCTTTGTGGCAAGGCGTTCAGGCATGGAATAAAAACGATCTCAAACCGGTGAGTGCCGTCGAGGAAACCGTTGAACCGATCGTGGTTAATAATCAGGTGATCCGTGAACCGGATTTAGACCATGTACGCTTCGCAGCCCGGGATGAAAAAGCGGGGTATCGTATTGTGGATACAGAGAAAAAAGAAGAAATCGTCACCGTACTCAAAAAACTGCCCGAATATCACACAGAAAGCCTTAAAAACCTGATCTTAGATTACAATCCCGACGCTAATCGCGGTCTGGGAGGTAAAAGTATGATTATTCTCCGCGCCGTGAACATGGATGCGGAAGAATTTTTCGGCGTGATGATCCATGAGATCGGTCACAACGTGGACCTGGGCGCTCTGAGTGAAATGAATGAAGACATGGAAAGTGAATTCAAAGACGGTAAAAATCCCATTTATGAAAGTGATCCCAGTCTTGGCTTTTACCGCATCAGCTGGGAAAACGATCAAATGCGCAAAAAAGAAATGAGTAATCCGGATTTTGTATCCGGCTACGCCATGACCGACCCTTTTGAGGATTTCGCGGAAAGCTATGTGTATTACGTATTGCACAATAAGGATTTCAAAAGCAAAACACAGACCAGCGAAGCACTTTTAAAAAAATATCAGTTTATGAAAAATGAAGTGTTTAACGGAATGGAATTCGACACCGGTGAGTATCTGACGGATCAGTTCAATAACCGGCCATGGGATATTACGGTGCTGAGTTATGATCTTCCAAAATTTTTAAGCAATTAATTTTATATCCTGATGTTAAAAGGAGCAAAAATAAGACGGGAAGGCGAAATAAGAAGACATAAAATGGCTGACACTGTCAGTCAGATAAAAAGGGGATTAAAACTCATAGCAGAGAGAGAAAGAAATAAAGCATATTCGGAAAAATCAGCGGATCGACAAGGGGGAGTAAATGAAAAAAATACTGGAAATGAGTCTGTCGATATTCTGCCTTTTATAAGAGATATAAAGGAGGCGCGTAAAAAAATTCGCTCTTTAGAAGAACATGAACAACGTTTAAAAAGGCATGCGGAGGAGCAGAATAAGATACTAAAAATCCAAAAAAACAGTATTAAAAGTCTGCAAGAAAATAAAGCCAGACTGAAAGCCGCGATAGAAAAATTGGAACAAATTGTAAGGCAGCAACGGGGAATAATTAACCAACTTCTCTCAGAAAGAACTCATAATTCACCAAAACAAAGTGACCCCAAAGGGTATTACAAAATTTTAGGATTGCGTCCGGATGCCTTTGAGGGTCTGAACGAAGAGCAAATCCAAAATTTACTCAAAAGGCATCATCGTGTTTATTCACATCTGCACCATACTGACAAGGGTGGTGATTTAGAAAAAATAAAATTGTTAAATGAAGCCTATACCTTCCTTATAAACACTAAGAATAGGGCTGAATATAAAAAGGAGGTATAGTTTTCTGCGACTAAAACAAACTACCCTGAGCAGAAAGGTCGGCACGCGACAGACCTTCTTCTTTTTCAAGGGCCGTATGAAGCACTTCTACTAACTCCGCCACGATCTGGTTGAGTTTCTGGATTTTCTTTTTATGGGGCTTATGAGTCTTCTCGCCCATATAAAGCCGTTCATTCAATTCGATCTGAATCCCCGGAAGTCCCCGGCGGGAACAATGATAACCGATGATATACCGACCCTTATAAGGATTATTAATAGCAACTGAAAAACCCTTTTCTTCAAAAAATTTCATGATCTTGCGGGTCATCTTACGGGAGCAAGTGGTGTAATCACGATTCCCCAGCACAACATCGGCTCGTTCCTGACCGGAATCGGCCTTCGTAACAGGCCCTTTGGAACGCATGGAATGACCATCAATAAGAAATTTGATCTTAGGCTTTAATTCCTCGATTTTTTCGTGAAACATATCATGGTATTGATTTACCCGCTCGGCAATAACTTCAAAAGAAGGGGGGTCTTTGTAAATAGGCTTTCCATCCAGATCCACACTCACCACCACTCCATCCGCGGATAATTTCAACTCCATCTCGATATCATCCGGCGCCCGGTTTAAATCCACCACCAATCGTGAGATCCTGGCCTTGACCACATACGCATTGGGAACATCAAAAATATCCACGGTGTAAGGATCGCTTTGCAGTTTGACTCCCCGGTCGGTCATATGCATACGGCGGCGGAGTTCCGCCGGAACGAAAGTGGAACCATGAGGGATACTGACCAAAATTGGATGTTTTTTATCGCCCATATTGCGAAAATTTTTATAATTTTGTAATTTTTGAAATGAATCCTAAACTTCAATTTTTAATGTGCTGATTTACAATATAATTGTTTATCGGTTTCGAATTTAAATATTATTTACAAAAATTTAAAAATTGTAAAAATTAAAAATTTAATAGCGGATATGAAAATCATCAAACTCTTCCGTGTAAGGAAGCTGATCGACTTCGACCTTATTAACCTGAGCGGTACTAGGGCCTCCATGACACCAGTCGACCAGATCCCTGATCTTGTTCTCCGGCCCTTCAGCGACCACAGTCACGGTGCCATCAGCCTCATTAGCCACCCATCCCTTTACATCAAATTCTTCAGCCTTTTCCTGAGTATGAGTGCGGAAGAAAACACCCTGCACTTTACCGCTGATCGTAAGATGAACACGTATCATTTTTTCTTTTTACATAAAAAATAGTCTGCACTATAGTAAATCAGATAGAAACTTAAGGTAAAGGCGAAGAGATTAAGGAGGTGATTTCCGTTAGTAAAATAACTGAATAAAGTGCTCATAATCTCATCGGCTCTTGTTAAAACGTCCCAACTGTTATAACGCTCAAAAAGCCCAAACATTACACCGATCGCCGTCAGGGGAATAACGACAACAGGAAGAATAACAGCAGAGCGTTTACTGAAAAGAGTTTTAAAAACCTGTGTCATTTTATGAATCGCATAATAAAAAATAGGAACACCAGCCAGCGCATAAATAAAGAAAAACATCACCATCCATGTCCGGTCCGGGCAGACCCGGTAAGGATTAAAATCACGGCAATAATTCACCAAATGCCGGACCATGGTAAATAAGTAAGCGGTATTCGGAAGTGTTAAAAGCCAGAACAAAAACAAAAAGACAAACGCCCACTGAGCCTTGCCTAATTTTCCCCATTGTTTCCGGCCCACTGCCTTAGTCAAATAATAAACGGTTAAACAGGGAACTAAAGCCAAAAAAAGATTCCAGAAAATCATCAGAATCTTATAGTTGTTGATGTTAATGCCGAAAAGAAATTCCATATTTATTTTACAGTAACAGACTTAGCCAGATTCCTGGGCATATCCGGATCCAGCCCGCGCAGAACCGCAATATAATAAGCTAAAATCTGAATAGGAACGATGTTTACCAGCGGTGAAGCCACTCCGACATCAGGAACCTTGATCCATTCATCAAAAACATCGTGATTATCCGGACTGATGCCAATAATATAAGCTCCACGGGCTTTGAGTTCCATCGTGTTATTGATGACATCCTGTTTCACTTCATCGTTCGCCACAAACGAGATGCAAGGGGTTCCCTCAGTAATCAGAGCAATCGGACCATGTTTTAGCTCACCGGCCGCGAAGCCTTCCGCGTGCACATAACTGACCTCCTGGATTTTGATGGCCGCCTCCAGAGCCATGGGATAGTTCTCGGCTTTTCCGATGATATACGCATTTTCCTGATCTTTAATTTTCTCCGCCACACTTTTGATGTACGTGAGAAAACGAGGATTCAGCATATCGTTGATTTTGGATGCCACTTCCGCCAGAATACGCCTTCCTTCCTGTAATTCTCCTATCATAGCCGTAGCGATCAGAAGGAGAAGGGCCATTTGAGACGTGGCGGCTTTAGTGGATGCCACCGCCTTTTCAGGGCCAGCCTTAATATGCAGAGAGAAATCGGACTGACGGGCAATCGTCGAACCTTCAACATTCACAATCGAGAGCACTTTCGCGCCCTTCTTCTTAGCCGCTTCCATTGCCTCCAAAACATCCGCGGTTTCTCCGCTTTGTGAAATGACGATGAGTAAACTTTCGGGTCGCAAAAAGTGATGATAAACCGGAAATTCAGAGGAGGGGGCAAAATTTACATGGCGTTTAGCAATAATGGAAAAAAAATATTCCCCCGCCATACAGACCTTGCCAGCAGTTCCGCAACCGGACAAAAAACAACCCCGTGAATCCTTGATCTGCTGAGCGATGTGCATGATCTCATCGGTATCCTGATTGATGGCGCGGTGAATACAGTCTTTCTGTTCCATGATCTCCTTCAGCATAAAGTGATCATACTCCCCCTTCTCCGCGGACTCCGCCTGCCAGTCGATATTGACCAGACGTTTTTTAATCGGTTCACCCGTTTCCAGATTCAAAAATTCCACCCCATCATTCACGATGACCATCTCATTATCATCCAGATAATTAACATTTTGCGTGTATTCCAGAAACGCCGGAATATCAGAGGCTAAAAAGGCCTCATCTTCCCCGACACCGACGATCAGAGGAGAGCCCCGGCGCGCGGCAATCAGATAATTCTCACCGACATTTAGAACCACGATGGCGTACCGGCCAACGAGTCGCTGAACCGCCTTCAAAACCGCCTCTTTAAACGAATAATCTTTGCGGTATTTGGCAATAAGATGAGCAATTACCTCGGTGTCGGTTTCCGACACAAAATTCTCTTTCCCCAATTCTTCACGGATTTCCTGATAATTTTCGATGATCCCATTGTGCACCACAGCGATCTGTTTTTCCGGGTCAAAATGAGGATGTGCATTGGCATTGGTAACTCCTCCATGAGTAGCCCAACGGGTATGGCCGATAGCCAATTTGACTTTTTTATCTTTAAAATCATCCAGATTCGCCTCAGAGATCTTACCGACTTTTTTATGAGAAAACAGTTCACCATTAAGATCGGTGGCCACACCCCACGAGTCATACCCGCGGTACTCCAATTTCTGCAATCCTTTGATGACGATCTCGAGGGCGTTGTCACGCTTGCCGAGATAACCGAATATTCCGCACATAGAAAATTTTTATGAAATAAAAATTTTACACCTGACACATAACATTTAACATTTGACTTTAAAAGTCAGGTGTCAGATGTTAAATGTCAATTGTTGATCACTAACCGCTCGCTATACCACAGAACAGTATTATGGAATCCCTCCTCGAAATCAACCGTCGGTTTCCAGCCGAGTTCGTTACGGATTTTCGTGGCATCAATGGCATAACGGATATCATGACCTGGCCGGTCTTTTACAAATTCGATCCGATCCTCCTGTAAATCGAGTATTTTAAGCATTTTTTTGGTGATCTCGAGGTTGGAATGCTCATTATTCGCTCCGACATTGTAAATTTCTCCGATTTTTCCTTCGTGCAGGATCAGATCGACGGCCCGGCAGTGGTCGGTCACATGCAGCCAATCACGAACATTGCTACCATTCCCATAAACGGGTACCTTTTCACCCGCTAACAGTCTTTTGATGAAAAACGGAACGATCTTTTCGGGATACTGATAGGGGCCATAATTATTGGAACAGCGGGAAATCACCGCCGGCAGACCGTAGGTTCGGATCGCCGCCAAACAAAGCATATCTCCGGCTGCCTTAGAGGCAGAATACGGTGAACTGGGTTTCAGAGGAGAGTTTTCGGTAAACAGTCCTTCTTCGATATCCCCGTACACCTCATCAGTGGAAATCTGGAGGTAGCGGGAGTGCTTATATTTTAAAGCGGCCTCGATCAAAATCTGTGTACCGATAACATTAGTGGTCAGAAAAGGGGTCGGATCCGTTATGGAATTGTCCACATGCGTTTCCGCCGCAAAATTAATAATAGTATCCGCTTTCCCCGCCAGTTCATCCATTAACTTACGATCAGCAATATCACCCTGTACGAAAGAATAATGAGAATGATCGGAAACATCCGACACATTGTCTAAATTCCCCGCGTAAGTGAGGTGATCGAGATTAATAATCTCGTAATCCGGATACCTGCCGAGCATGTAACGGATGAAATGAGAGCCGATAAAACCAGCTCCTCCCGTAACGAGCAGTCTCATAGGGGGGTTGTTAAAACGAAGGCATTTTAGCACATTTTAACTATTTTTAAGCCTCTGAAGTATTGATTTTAAGGTAGATTTATGCTATAATAATAAGATTTATAAAATTAAAAAATAAAATCATGCCGGATATAACTAAACAAGGCCGAAGCCATGATGCCTCCGTTGTCATCGAAAAACTGGAAGGCAAGCCAATTGGTGAAGCAAAAACTGAACTTACCAGGCTGGAAACAAGTCAGGTAAAAGACGTAAGAAACTTGTTAGACGAACTATTAGCCTACGATAATGAAGATGATCGTCAAAAATACGGCGCCATTAAACAGGCAGCTGACACTGTTTATCAGGAAAAATTAGAAGGACGAGAAGGTCAACTCCTGACCGATGAAGATGTTGAAACAGCCTTAAAACCTCTAGAGTTAGCAGAAGAAGATGCTGAAGATAAAGATGTGACTGTTTCTGGTATTCAGGCAGGTAATTTACAAGAAATAAGTGCGGATGATTTAACAGAAGATCAGGCAGAAGCACTTCCTCCATTTAAGAATGGACCATACGGAGAAGCTTTTGAAGCTGCTAAAGCCGCTCCTCTGGCTGAAGAGGTATTGAAGCTCGAAGGTGAGCATGAAAAATTGAGCAGCGGACTGGTAGCGGCATGGCTCGACCAATACGGAAAGGAAAAGGTGAAAAAGGGTTTACTGCATATGTTTGGAAGAGAAAACCAGAATTTTGCCGATGAAAAATTAGACCGTTTTCTTTATGCATTGGAAAAAAATCCCAATAACCTGCCTTCTCCCGAATTGGATGAAATCAGGCTGGCCCTTAAAGCGGAGGTCTCTTCAGAGGTAGTGGTTGATATTTTAAAAGACCGTATAATGAGAGGGGCCTCTCCTTTACCGGATGATCAGGATGTCAAAGAAGCTACGTAAATAAAAAACTAATACAGCCAATACAAGAAGTCTGATAAAAAGTCAGGCTTTTTTTTAAAAAAAATTTATATTGACAAATATTAAAATATATATTAGTGTAGTAACCTTTTGATTAACCTTCTTATTTTATGATGCCAGATGAAAACGACCAGTCACTTAATAATGGTGACGTTGATATATTGGAGCACAGCATGGAAGAACTGGAAGCGATGAGTATGGACGAACGCCGTGAATTTTATCAGAAATTCTCTGCGCTAGTTCTCTTTCGTCATCTGATTTCAAAAAATCTAATAAGAGAGGTGGCAAAAAAAGAAGATATTGCAATGATGAAAGGATGCACACTGGAAACAGGTGCAGGAATCTCCGCAATATACGATGTTCTCGGATCCCGATGGCAGGTCTTTCTGGAAAGACTGGAAGAACATAGAGTTATTATTATGGAAAAAGAGGCGGAAGCTAGAAACATACAGGAAAAATTAGATGAACTGGATGAGTCATCTGAAGAAAGAGAATTAATGGAAAGGCGGATAAAAAAACTGAAAGGCAAAATTGAGGCGTTACTGGAAGACCCCAAATTATATGTAATGGATCTGAGGAAATCGGCAAAAGTCGTCAACCGAAATAATCTATTCTACAACTAGTCTACCTCATAACACCCCAGCACTTTTAACTTCGCGACCCTCTTTCTCACATGATCGAGGGTTTTTTTGACATCGGGATCGGAAAGATTCCCTTCAAAATCCGCGTAAAACACGTATTCCCCGCTGATCTTAGGATTGGGGCGGGATTCGATCTTAGTAAGGTTTATATAAGCCTCGGCAAAATCCTGAAGGACTGCAAACAGAGAACCTGGGGAATCTTTGGAAAAATGAAAAGCAATCGACGTTTTAACCGCTTTCTTCAGATTCAGACGCTGAGGCTTTTTTCGGATCACCGCAAAATAAGTGGTGTTATTCCGGCTGTCTTCAGCGGAGGATTGGAGAATTTTAAGATCATAAACACGGGCCGCCATTTCCGAGCCAATCGCCGCCGCCACAGGATTCTTTTCCATCGCCACCCGTGCCAAGGCCGCCGTGGTGCTGTCCATCGGAATACAAGAGGCTTTGGGGAAATGTTTGCGGATGGTTTCCTGACTCTGAAGAAGGGATTGATAGTGAGAATAAATAAATCGGATCTCATTTTTCGGAACCTTTTTAATTCCCACCAGAGCCAGATGAATGGGGAGTGAAACGACTTTTTCAATCCACACCTCCTTTTTATACAGTTCATCCAGCGTTTCGCGCACCGACCCGGTGAGGCTGTTTTCAATGGGGACAAAACCGGCTTTTTTATGCTTGAGCACCCAATCAAACACCGCACTGATGGACGGCATATAGCCGATATGCGCTTTAGGATAAGCCCGCTTGACCGCCCGGTCAGAATACGTATTTTCGGGGCCCAGCACCGCAATATCTATCGCTTTGGTCATAGCCGCTGTCGGCGCCTGCGGGGCCACATTACCCTGTAATTCACGGATCAGCCGGTCGCTTTCGGTCATGGCTTCCTGCGCGAAAGGGCCGAGGTAATGAGAGCAGGAGTTGAAATAGCGTGCAAACTGCTTATCATCCTTTTTAGCGACAATATCTTTGAGTTTTTGACAGCTATCAATAAAATCATCCAGCACCCGACCGCTTAAAGGATTGTCCATTTCGATATTGGCATACAGCTGAGCGTCCTGATTTAAAAGGCGTCCCATCATATCCAGTTCCAGCCGGTAAACAGGACTCTGAACCGCCAGCATCTCCCGAATAGGAATTTTGGATTTACGGAGTGTGTCGGATAGGGCAATATCGGAAAAATGGGTAAGCACCTGCACATAAGCCATCAGTTTATCGTGCTTTTTAGCAGGCAGTGTTTTAATGATCACTTTATTTTTCTCAAGCAGTTCCTTCCACCAGTTAAACCATTTCTGCCCGCGACCAGGGCACAAAACCACCAGCTGGCCTTCAGTAGGATTAGTAGGACCGAATAGCGGATGACAGCCCAGATAGGAAGATTTTGTTTTCTTCATCGCCTCCATCGGAAAAACTTTGAGGGAGGTAAGATCCATAAGCAAAGCAGACGACCGAATATGAGGAGTCACCTCATCAATCACCGCCTGCGTCTTATTAATTGGTACCGAAACCACCACAACATCTGCCTTTTTGGCCAATTGGATATTAGTGAGCTTGGTGCCCTTATCGCTAATAAGGACTTTATAGCCGTTTCGCTCAAAAAACTCGGAAAAATATTTACCCATCTTCCCCTTTCCGCCGATGATGCCGATTAGCTTTTTCATAGTAAGTAGCGAGAAACGTGGTCCGAGTGAAATGAGGCCGAATGGCCGAAATGCAATGAGGATGAATCATGTAGAAAAGTGTGGAGTAAGACGGAAAACTTTTCAAATGATTCAAACGTTTCCCTATTGAAACAGTACAGGGAAGCTCATCGATGGTAGAAAAATTTAGCAAAACATTATCGTATATTCAAAAACACAATCCCCAGCACCACACACCCCATACCCACAAACTGCCAGAACGTGATGGTTTCCTTAAACATATAATAACCCATCGCCGCCACCAGAATAACCGAAATGGCGATCCAGAGCACATTGGTCACCGCCATGCCTTCGTATTTGAGTGACAGTGCAAAAAAGATACCGGCCAGCGCGAAACCCAACGCCGTTCCTGCCAGATAATAAGGTTTATTGGTAATATGCCACATCTTGGCCGACAAAATAGCCAGAAGGTCGAGCATATTAATAAGCGCAATGTATAGGTAAAATCGTCCCATATCAAAAATTAGAAAGTGTGTTTATTTTACACGACTAAATCACAGGGGCAAAGAAATTGCCTTGATCTTTTGAATGAAGGGGGCAGATGGTATACAAATCCCCAAACGTCATCCTGAACTTGTTTCAGGATCTCCCGACAAACCAAATAGCCATATACTAGGCTTTTGGAATTAAAATAAATAGTCCGCTCATACCAGCTGAAAGGATTATCGGAAAATTGGGGGATCCTGAACTAAATTCAGGATGACAAAAAGGTGAAGGCCGAAAAGAGCTACTCCCCCAACTCCTGCCTTATAACTACTTACTCTTTTTAGGCTTTTCCGACTTTGAATTTTTATCCTCCTTCTTTGCCTTATCCTGTTCATTCTTCGGTTTATCCAGGTGCTTTTTCCCTTCTTCCAATTTCTTTTTGTCCTCAAAAGACGATTGTGACCAGCGGTTGATCTTATCTTCCACCACTTCACGCGGAGTGCAGTACCGCTCGCGGGATAAGCGTACAATTTTTTCCCGACGGCCTTCTTCAGTACTGGCTTCCGGAGGCGGCAGGGTAGAAATAGAGAATGTTTTACTCGGCATCCCATCAATCATCAATTTGGTATAGCAATTATATTTAGGCAGCGAAACGATATCGTTTGGCAACACTTCTTCGGAAAACTGATTACTGAAATATTCCGCGTCATCAAAGCCGACCTGAAAACAAAGCGACGTGCCAACATTGCCGAACACCGCATCACGGACCTCATCAGGCATCTGAGCCACATACTGATTGGCCATTGTGAGATTGAGTTTGTATTTTCTGGCTTCAGAAAGAATAGTCGCGAAAGCATCGGTAGCGAAATTCTGGAATTCATCAACATATAAATAGAAGTCTTTACGGTCTTTTTCCGCCACGTCCGCACGGCTCATCGCGTCCAGCTGGAATTTAGTGATCAGCATGGAGCCAAGCAGGCTGGAATTATCCTCACCGATCTTACCTTTCGACAAATTCACAATGATGATCTTTCCGGAGTCCATCATAAAACGGATATTGACCGTGGATTTTACCTGCCCGACGATATTGCGGATCATGGGAGAAGATAAAAACTGGCCGACCTTGTTCTGAATCGGCGAAATCGCCTCCGTACGCATACGGTCCTGCATCTTACCGAATTCATCAACCCAGAAACTGCGCACCATCGGGTTACTGAGTTTTTCGACGATCTGTTTTCGGTATTTATCATCCACCAGAATACGCATGATCCCCATCATGGAGGTGTTGGGCGTTTCTGCCAGTGCCAGTAAACAGTTCCTCAAAATATGTTCAAGGCGCGGACCCCAGCTTTCCGAATACATCTTTTTAAATACACCGAGTAATCCTGATGCGATGAGATTCCGTTTATGCGGTTCATCTCCGCTTTCCAGCATATTAAAGGCGAACGGATGAGAGATGTCGGATGGATCTAAGATCACCACATCATTGGTGCGATGAGCGGGTACAAAATCGATTACTGCCTCTGCCAGATCTCCATGCGGATCGATCACCGCTACCCCCTTTTTCTGCTCCACATCACTTCGGATCATGTTTTCGAGAAGTACGGATTTACCCATACCGGTTTTACCGATGATATACACATGGCGTCTTCGGTCGACTGTTTTAATACCGAACCGCTGGCGGTGTCCGCGAAAATTACTTTCACCGATAATCGTCAGTTCATCATCCGGAACGGAACCGATAATCGGTAAATCGTAGGGCGGTTCCAGACGACGGGAATTCACCCAGAAAACATTCGGCGTACCGACATCCATAGCGGGCATATGGTAAATCGTAGCCAGTTCTTCGACATTTAAAAGGATGGGATTCACAACGAGGCGCTGCTGATAACGGCGAAGGATCTGACGATTGCTTTGATTAATACGTCCGACCTCCAGGCTGTTCATATTCGGCATATTGAACTGATGAAAACTGCTCGCGATCTCATTCAGTTTTACCTCGGCCAGATCCCGGTTCTCCGGGCGGGGAAGATAAACGATACGGATATTCACGTCATACGTCAGACGAGTGACTTTATCCACCGCGGCCGTAATAGGGTCTTCCCTGTCATGAGTACGGCTGACCTGCTCATCAAGATCTTCATCATTAGAACCCTTCTTGCCAGTAAGCAGATCCCCTGTGTGAAATCCGCGTATCATCCAGAAAAGCAGGTAAATGGGTGAATAAAAAAACCGCCGCCAGAACCCGCGTGCCAAATAAATATTGGTGGCTAAAGTATTAAGCCAAAACACACCTGCAAACAGTCCGTTACTGACGACTCTCAGACACTTAAGGCCCCGCTTACGCCACCAATCCCCTGTCGGCTCCATCGAAATCTGAATCCAGGCCTGCTCATCAGTCGCGTTGAGCTTGGAAAGGGTCGCAGTGATGCCGGCCAGCGGTTCTGTAGCCAGGCGTGTGAGTTTGTCTTCAAATTGAGGGTAACGCTTGATAGGATAAATATAAGGATCGGTCAGTTTCATCTCGGCGGTCACCGCCATGCCCATGGCGGACGAAGAGAGTTTGGCTTCCATAGAAGCGTTCTCAGACGTATATTCCACCAGTTCAGACGAGCCGTCAGCCAGTTTAGGCTTCGGAACCGCCACTTCATAAATCGCAAAGGCTTCTTTAGAATAATCCGGCACCTCCTGGATCTCCACATCCGGATACTGAGCGTAGATCTGACTTTCAATCACATTGCGGTATCGTTTAGGTGTCCAGATAAAAAACTGGATCACATTTTTAACCGACGCGATTTCGAGACTGAAACGCGGTTTGGGCCGCCCCAGCATATAGTCGATAAAATTATAATTCCCCTCCAGACCATGCAAAGCGGAATAGATCTGTTCCGCCACAATCGGGCCGCGTTCGTTCGTTTTAGACACCGCCACACGCAGAACAACACCTCCCATCTTTCGGTTATTAGAGCTAAGACGTAATGCCCGGAGAAAATGGAAAAGAAGGTAGAGAAAACCGATGGTAAGCAGAATAGTCAGAACAGTCATTTTTTATTTTGGAGTAAATACAGCGGTTAAATAATAGCGGATTAAGGGCGAAATGAATAGAATTAATTTTGTGTTATATTGTATCATATTTTTAACTTACTGTCAATACAAACGATTTTTGCTGACTTGATGTATAATATCTTTGTTTCCGAATAGTGGCTCAAGTCGTGGCTCTAATAGTGGACCACAATACGAGCAACTATCCGAGCCACAATACGAATTATTATGAATCTAGCTATCGCCCATGAAATGCTGGTCAAATTAGGGGGTGCGGAACGGGTAATTAAGACGCTTTCTGACTGCCACCCAAAAGCCCCCATCTACACGCTTTTTCACGATAAAAAAAGAACTGACGACTGGTTCCGTGACCAGAAAATACACCCCAGCCGGCTGCAGAAATGGTACAAACTGGGAATCCGCCCCAAATACCTGCTCACTGGCATGGGGAAAGCCGTGGAACAATGGGATTTTAGCCGTTACGACGTGGTGATCTCCAGCAGTTCCGCCTTTATGCACGGAATTAAAACCGGGAAAAACACCAGACACATCTGCTACTGCCATTCTCCCATGCGCTACGCGTGGGACTTTGTACACGAATACACCAAAAACTTCTCCCCGTTCATGAAATTTCTGATCGCGCAGAAGATGAACAACATCCGGCAATGGGATTATTTAGCCGCTGACCGCCCCGACGTACTCATCGCCAATTCCAGACACGTACAAAAACGTATTCAAAAATACTGGCGACGGGAGGCGAAGGTGATCTATCCGCCTGTGGACGTGAAGCGCTTCACTCCGGCCAAACACCACGAGGACTATTTTCTCATCGTTTCCGCTCTCTCGCCATTTAAACGTCTCGATCTGGCCATCCACACCTTCAACAAGATCAACCGCAAGCTCATCATCATCGGTGAGGGCTCACAAAAAGCATATCTTCAGTCCATCGCCAAGTCCAACATCGAATTTTTGGGCTACAAAGACGATCACACAACCCGCGATTACCTGGAAAACTGCCGGGCGCTCATCTTCCCCGGCGAAGAGGACTTTGGCATCACTCCCGTAGAAGCCATGTCCGCCGGCAAACCGGTGCTGGCGTACGGCGTGGGCGGAGTAACAGAGAGTGTGGTAGCGGGTGTAAGCGGTGAATTTTTTACCCGCCCAACCCCCCAATCCCTTGAAGACGGCTTGGCCCGACTGCTGGCCAATGAAAACACATACGATATTCAGAAAATAAGAAGTATTGCGGAGCGGTTTGATAAGGGAGTGTTTGTGGAGAAGATGAAAGAAATTATCGGAAAATAAGACACCACATGAAAACATTAAATAAATTTCACATCATAGCAATCAATCTAATCATTCTGGGAATGACCTGTTCTTTGGCTTTTAACTTAATTGGTTCGTACTTAGACGAAAATGGGTTCTTGCATGAACCTTTCGCGTTAATACCTATTGGCTAATTACTGATATTTTCAGGATTTATTGTGGGCATCATCACGATGATTAAATCGGTATTCAGCAAAAAACAAAAATAGCACCCGGCGTTAGGATGCTATTCAAGATATTTTAATGGATTATTCAATCTACTCCTCTTTTTCCTCAGCCTTCTTCTCCACTTTCTTGGCAGGCTTTTTCTCAGTCTTCTCTTCCTTTTCCGTCTTCTTCACAATGACTTTCTCGGCCTGTTTTTTAGCCACTTTCTTTTTAGCCTCTTGTTTTGCAGCCTTTTCAGTCTCTTTTAGTACTTCTTTCTCTTCCGCTTTACGGGTCATCTTTTCTTCGACCGTCTCCTTTTTAGTCTTTTTGCCGGTACGTGCTTTCTCCTCAGCCTGTCTCATCTCAAAAGCCTTCTGACGTTCTTTAAATTTATCGACACGACCAGCTGTATCGAGCAGTTTCTGTTTACCTGTATAAAAAGGATGGCACTTGGAACAGGTATCTACATGATAAGATTCCAGAGTAGAACCCAATTCAAACTTTGCCCCGCAGGCACAAGTGACTTTTGCTTTGTGATAAGCAGGATGGATATCGGCTTTCATTTCAAAAAACGTTATAACTTATAGATAGCGGAAGGATTTTAAAGTATTTCTTCCTTTTAGACAAGGTTTTTTTTGGAAAAAATAAAAAGACTGATGATGTATTTACGCAACCCAATTTTTTTGAAGTTGTTTAAAAAACAATGAGTTAAGTGATGGTCGTGCGTCGCCTGAGAACAGTGAGGGTGAATAAAATTTGAAAAAATAATTTGTGACATTTTCAATTTTCTGCAATTTTTTTAATTTTTATACCACAGCAAAATCCTCAGACTGCAATTTAAACAGTGTATACCTCCTTGTTTTTTGCAATTTTCTGCGACAGGTTACACTTTAAATAGCACAGACATCATTGTTTTTTCATCCGTTCAACATGATGAGCTTTAAGTAGTTTTTTATGGTGAAAGCGGCTACTGGGAATAAGGAGGCCAAGCAGGAGGAGGATTAGGAGGATGGTGCAGATAAGCAGAAGAAGAGTGAGCAGGCTCCAACCCACTTTCACCTGAATCTGCTGCTGGCGGGATTCTCCCAGATCATCAATGGCTGTTAAGGTAATAATATAACCGCCAGTCTTTTTATACACATGCTCCACAATCACACCACTATCTCCCAATGCATCCCCAAAATCCCATTCATATTTAACGACTTCACCATCCGGATCACTGGATTCTAAACCATTAAAAATAATAAATTGCCCTACTCGCACCCTGGCTTTATCGACATTGATCTGCGGAATCGGACCATGATTTTCATCATTGGGATCAGCGTTCTTGCCTAAGCCATCACCGTCCGCGTCAAACCATTCATCAGCGTCATAAGGAAACTTGTCGGCATTATCCCCAAAACCGTCACCATCAGTATCTTTGCTCTCTTCGGAATCCATTGGAAATTCATCTTCGGCATCCGACACCCCATCCCCGTCATCATCGGTATCAGTGTTATCACCAATGCCGTCATCATCGGTATCGGTAGATTCGCCGGGATCATGAGGAAAATCATCCTCACCGTCGGGTGTGCCATCATTGTCATCATCCGGATCCACACTATCGCCAATGCCGTCTCCATCACTGTCAACATCTACATAGACCGATTTGGTGATCTTGTTATTACCAGGGTCATCACCGTCACTATGCCAAGGAACAACCCGAATGGCAATGGTGTGATTCCCCAAAGAAGCGGCATTCCAGTCCACGAACACATCATCGGTTTTCTGTGCCAGAATGGAAACTGGCTGATCCGACCCAATAAAGGAACTGGTCTTTTCATCGTAGAACTTCACCACACCGGATAAATCGAAATATGAGCGATTCTGAACAGTGACGTAAACCCGCACAGTGTCCCCCTTTAAAACATTGCCGGCCATTCGCACATCCGCCGGAGAAATGGAAACATCTTTAAAAAACTCCTGCGCGTGCACCGAAGTAAACGGAAACACAAAGAGCGCAAAAATAGCAAAACAAAAGAGTTTTTTTAAAAAAGAAGGAGTCATAGAGACTTTGTTTGTCTTTGTGTTTATTATAATGGCAATTCCTGCTTATGAAAAGCCTTCTTTTCCTCTGTAATCAAAGAATTTGTACTCTATTCTAATGGTAATTCCTGCTCATCGGAAACCTTCTTTTCCTCTTCGATTAAAGAAATGGACGCGACTTTGTCATTTCCCTTCAGGCGCATGACATACACGCCCTGGGTAGCGCGGCCACTCGTAGGGATTTCATTCAACGGGAGCCTGATCATCTGACCGCTTCCGGAAATGATAATCATATCACCATCCATTCCATCTTCTAGTATTCGGGCACCGACAAGTTTGCCGGTGCGTGAGGTTAAAGAGGCGGTCTTGACACCGGTTCCGCCACGGTTCTGGAAACGGTATTTACTGACTTTCGTGCTCTTACTTAAGCCATTTTCCATTACAACCAGTAAACGGCTGGCCTCTTCGTCTTTAACAATATCCATTTGAACCACCTTATCATTACTTTTTAAGCGGATACCGCGTACACCCATGCTGTTTCGTCCCATCGAACGGACATCAGTCTGTCTGAAACGGATGCATTTGCCTTCACGGGTAACCAGCACGATCTGATCCCCTTCTTTGCCAGGCTTAACCCATTCAAGCAAATCATCGGAACGCAGTTTAATAGCAATCAAACCGGTTTTCCGGACATTCTTGAAATCTTCGATCTTCGTCTTTTTAATGGTTCCTTTAGTGGTCGCCATGACGAGGAATTCATTGCCCTCCCTTTTTGAGTCGTCAAACATGACCGTGACGACTTCCTTGTCGGTAAGCTGCACTAAATTCACAATAGCCTGGCCGCGAGCAGTTCGGCTGGCCTGCGGGATCTCGTAAACCGGCAAACGGAAAACTCGCCCCTTATTCGTGAAGAAAAGGAGATTGTTATGAGTGCGGGCATGCATAATCTGTGCAATCTCATCTTCTTCCTTGGTACCCATGCCGATCACCCCCTTACCACCACGCCCTTGTGTGCGGTAAACGGTCGGGGATAAACGTTTGATATAACCGCCTTTGGTTATAATCACCACCATGTCTTCATCGGGAATCAATTGCTTCACATCGAATTGACCAATAGCGTTCGGAATCACTTCAGTGCGGCGCTCGTCACCATATTTACCGATGATCTCCTGAGTTTCCTGAGAAATAATGGTCAGGATTTTTTTCGGATCACCTAATATTCCTTCACATTCTTTGATAAAATCGAGTTTTTCTTTCAGTTCATCTTCGATTTTCTGTCGTTCCAGGCCGGCTAAAGTCTGTAATCTCATTTCCAGAATCGCTTTTGCCTGAATTTCCGTTAATTTGAACTGTTTCATCAGCCCCTCTTTGGCGGCCTCTTTGGTCGCAGATTTTTTGATTAATGTAATCACTTCATCGATATTGTCGAGAGCGACCTTCAGCCCTTCTAATATATGAGCGCGCGCCTGAGCGACTTTTAATTCATATTCTGTACGTCTGCGAACGACCTCCTGACGATGCTCAATAAACTGCTGAAGAATAAGTTTAATATCCAGAAGCCGTGGCTGTATACCATTTATAAGACCGATCATATTAAAACCGAACGATGTTTGGAGATTGGTGTATTTGTAAAGCTGATTGAGGATTTTTTTAGGATAAGCGTCGCGTTTTAATTCGACCACTACCCGCACACCCTTTCTGTTGGATTCATCACGAATATCTGAAATTCCTTTTATGGTTTTAGCGGTAACAAGCATCGCGATCTTCTCCACCAAAGTAGCCTTATTTACCTGATAAGGGATTTCAGTGATCACCACACGGAATTTGCCGCCTTTCATCTCCTGAATCTCCGCACGACCGCGCATAATAACACTGCCACGGCCTGTGGCATAAGCGGTTTTAATGGCTTCGATGTCGTAAACCATTCCAGCCGTTGGGAAATCCGGCCCCTTGATAAACTGCATCAGGTCTTCAATAGAGGCCTCGGGATTGTCAATCAAATGAGTAACGGCATCCATTACCTCTTTTAGATTATGAGGCGGAATATTGGTGGCCATACCGACCGCAATACCCATCGTTCCGTTAAGAAGGAGTGTGGGGATCCGGCTGGGCAGAACGGATGGCTCTTTCAGACGGCCGTCATAATTAGGGCGGAAATTAACCGTGTCTTTTTCAATGTCAGCCAGAATATCATCGGTGATCTTCTGCATTTTGGCCTCGGTATAACGCATCGCCGCCGCATTGTCGCCATCCATGGAGCCGAAGTTACCCTGGCCAAACACCAGCGGATAGCGCATCTTAAAATCCTGCGCCATATGCACCATCGAATCGTATACCGCGCTGTCGCCATGCGGATGGTATTTAGCCAAAACGTCACCAACCACCGCGGCAGATTTTCGGAATTTAGCCCCGCTCCGAAGACCCAGTTCGTGCATCGAATAAAGAATACGACGATGTACGGGCTTTAAGCCATCGCGGACATCGGGAAGCGCGCGGGAAACGATCACGCTCATCGCGTAATCCAGATAACTTTCTTTCATCTCATTCACAATATCCCGGTCATCTATATTGCCGATACCGACTAAAACGGGAGCGTCTTCATCAATATCATCATCATTTGCTGGCTTAATAATAACCGCTTCATCAGTGCCTTCTTCATCGGAATCATCTTCCTCAGGGGTCATATCCTCTTCGGAGTCGTCCATATCAGAATCCTCCTCTTCAGGAGCTATATCTTCCTCAGGGGTCATATCCTCTTCGGAGTCATTTAAAGGTTTTTTGTCTTCGTCTTTGGCCACTATATAATAAGGTTAGAGTTACAAAAGCAATAAGATAGCGGAAACCGCATACTTATCGGTAAGCCTGAAGCTCACCAGATGAATACTAGCAAAAACCCTTTCGTTTTCAAAGGGAATTTTAACTTGAAATCCAAATTTTTTGGTGCGAAACGTAATGAAATGTCAAGACGATTTTTAACCTGTTTAATGCAAATCGAGCCTTTTTAGGACTTTTAAGACTATTGTGATAAATATCAGGACTGAAAATATAGATCCCAATAGTCTTAAAAGTCCTGATCATCTTAATGGTCCTAAAAGGATTGTGCAATTCGCATTATTTTATACATAAGGCCATCATTAATTAAGTAAGTCAAAAAAGGCTCCAATAAAGGCAAAAGGGCCTTCTGAAAACGATTTTACGTCGTTAATTTAACAATTTTTCTGGAAAAAGGCTCCACTAATTCACGAATGATATTCCTAACCACCGCTGAACCCTGATGATGCTCTTCTGCAATAGCGTCCAAAAAGGGAGCGATCGCCTTTTTATCTTCTTTAAGAAAACGGATGATATCCGGAAGATACCGGCTTCCGGCCGTTATTCTATCGCCTTCAAAATGAAGATGTTCAGCCTGTCGGACAGCGTTTTCAGTGCTAGAAACCGTTCCGCTCTTGGGGCGGAAGATTTTCTTCCGGACCTCAAGGATTTCCCGGCTGGCCATCTCATCCCCCTCTAAAATAAGGGTCAATAACTTGTTTAAAAAAGACTCCTGCTGTCGGCGATTCAGGTTCTCAAAAAAACAGAACAAACGAACCTCATCACAATGATTCAGAAAATAGTTAAAAAAAACATCAAGCTGTTTTTCCTTCAAAGAATCGCAAAAATGAGGAAAAGTCTTGCGAAGCGCTCTGAAACTTTTGTGATTGTCCCCCTTAAGCATGGTTCGGGGAACCTCATAATAATCCAAAATAGCATCAAAGCTGTCCGAAATATCCTCTCCCTCTTCAGCAGAATGCATGGCAGCCCACACATCTTCCTCGCTTGTGATCCGATGGGTTTTATTTCGTTCGGGGTTATGCATTTTTATGAAGATTGAGATTTTGGAAGCTCTGTGGAAGAGGAGGGGGAAGAAGAGGCGGGTACAGGTATAGTGGCTGTCTTGGGAACACCGGCTTTTTTCGCGGCCACCTCCTCCATCAAATCGAGCTGGATCTGCTGAATTTCAAGAAGCCGCTGCCACTGACGACCCAAAAGGTGATCCAGCTTTTCGTTCATGTGCCTGACTTCCAATTCCGCTTTCAAGTTTACACGATAATCTTCTTCGGAACGAAGGCGGTCGCGGTCTTCCTGCCGATTCTGGCTCATCATGATGACCGGAGCCTGAAGAGCGGCCAGAGACGATAACACAAGATTTAAAAGGATGAACGGATAAGGGTCAAAGGGTCTGACAATCAGTATCCATGAATTGAGAAAAATCCAGAAAGCAAGAATGACCCCAAAAATGATGATAAATCTCCAGCTTCCGCCGAATTCCGCCACTTTATCCGCCACCTTTTCACCAATGGTCAACTGCCGGTCAAACGCCTGGTTGATGTTCTCGGAAATGACCTCCTGTTCCTTAAGGCTTTTTAACACCCTTCTGTCCAGAGCGGAAATATCGCGGTGTTGCTTTATTAAAAGCTCTTCTATATATCCGCTCCGGAAACGGCTCAGGTCTTCCTGGCAGATCATGCCCGTGCCATCCCATTCAGGATTAGACTTTCGGATGAACTGGACAAGCAGATCTCTTACCAGCTCAGCAGGCATAAGCTGTTTAACGGGTTTTTGCTGGCCGCACAGGGCGCAGGTACCGGTTTGGGTTTGATGACCATTTGGCATAAGAGATTGATTTAATCTAATAATTATAGCATAAAAATACCTTTTTCTCAAGAAATCATGCCTCTGAAGGCGCGGATAATAATCCGCGCTGGAACGATTGATTAATCGCGCCTTCAGGTTTTCGTATCCTAATATCCTATTAAATCCAGGTAATCGGTGTCAGGTTATGTGACTTTAAATAATCATTCGCCTGACTAAAATGCTTACATCCAAAAAAACCTCGATGGGCCGATAATGGAGACGGGTGAGGCGCTTTAAGAATAAGGTGTTTGGAGGAATCGATCATTTCGGCCTTGCTTTGCGCAAAAGCCCCCCAGAGCATGAATACAACGTGTTCTTTTTTGGCGGAAATCAGACGAATAACGGCATCAGTGAATTCTTCCCACCCTTTTCGCTGATGAGAACCGGCCATGTGAGTGATAACAGTAAGCGTGGCGTTGAGTAAAAACACCCCTTGCTCCGCCCAATGCTCCAGATTGCCGTGAGCCGGAATCTGTCCGCCGGTATCGGACTGGATTTCCTTATAAATATTGATAAGAGAAGGCGGCATCGGGATATTCTGATTCACGGAAAAACAAAGCCCGTGCGCCTGCCCGGGACCGTGGTACGGATCCTGCCCAAGAATAACGACTTTGACGTTATCAAAAGGGCAAAGATCGAAGGCTTTAAAGATGTTTTTAGGGGGCGGAAAAACTTTTTTAGACTGATATTCTGCGCGCACAAAATCCACCAGCTCTTTAAAATAGGGCTTATCAAATTCCTCTGCCAACCGCTCTTTCCATGATGGTTCGATTTTTACCTCCATAATTAAAACGAAGTAACGACATAACGATACAACGAAATAACACCTGTTTTCAATCTTCAAATAGCAGAGCTATTTTAATCCGCTTCATTAGGCCACCCTCTATTGCCCCATTCATTCATAATATTAATTAATTTGCGAAGATCTGATGGGTCTAATTCTATCTGGGTAGCGCGTACAATGCGGCTTCTCATTTGCCTAATAAAGCCAAACTCTAGCTGAGCTAGTCCGAACTCTTTAACGTCAGCCTTAGAAAGAGGCTCTTCAATTAGTTCGTCCCAATCCGATGGGGTTTCAGGCAATATGGTATCGTCATGACAGAATACTTTCATAATGAGAATTATTTATAAGGTTATCAATGTAATATAAAAATTAAAAAATGTCAATAATAAGAAGAGTTGCTGAAAAACCTGTCAAACAGTAAAGTTTGTTTACATGTTTCAAGCTTTTGCCGACATCATCACCTTTCAGCTTTTTCGCCTGCAAGAGGGCACGCACCTAGCTGGCGCCGTGAATTTCTTTTTTTATGATGTGTTTAAAATCCTGTTTCTGATTTTTGCAGCAGTTACGATCATCGCGTTTATCCGCTCCTTCTTCGACCCCGTCCGGTTTAAGCAAAAAATGTCTGGTTTAAAATGGGGGTCAGGGAATGTTGTAGCGGCTATTTTCGGAGCGGTGACCCCGTTCTGCTCCTGTTCCTCCATCCCGCTGTTCATCGGTTTTTTAGAGGCGCGGATTCCGGCAGGCATCGCCTTCTCTTTCTTAATCACCTCTCCGCTCGTTAACGAAGTGGCCTTTGTGATCATGGGCGGACTTTTTGGCTGGCGTTTAGCCCTTCTTTATGCGCTGTCCGGCATAGCCCTTGGTGTAATCGGAGGATTGATCATCGGTTCCCTTAAAATGGAAAAGGAGATTATTTTAGAGGACGCGGAAGGTAAAAAAATAGAAAACAGCATGCCGAAAAGCCTGAAAAATAAAATCCGTTTTGCCTTTCGGTTCGGCTGGTGGACGTTTAAAAGACTGTTTTTCTATGTAATCGGCGGTGTGGCCATCGGCGCCATGATACACGGCTACGTACCACAGGAATTCTTTATGAACACCATCGGCCGTTATGAAGTTCTGTCCGTTCCGATAGCCACTCTGATCGGCATCCCGATTTACGCAGGCTGTTCAACCGTGGTACCGGTTATCTTCTCAATCACTGCGAGCGGAGTTCCGCTTGGCACATCACTCGCCTTTATGATGGCGATTGCGGGATTGTCACTGCCAGAAGGAGTGATGCTAAAACGGGTGCTCAGCCTGAAACTCCTCGGCACCTTTTTCGGACTGGTGGCCGTGGGAATAATACTGATTGGCTATCTGTTCAATATGATTGTCGGTTAACAGACTTTATTGGAACGAATGAGGTCGAGTTCAGTAAAAACATTCTGAACTGTACAGCAGCGCGAAAGCAATTCAGTAAAATGCGTGGTATAGTCGGCAGATTCATGTTGGTGTTTTGCCCCTTCATTTTCAAAACACATAAAATGAATGAATGAAAATGGGTCATCCTTTTTGTGGAACGAGGCATAAAGAACCGTATTAGGCTCGTTGCCTTTAACGGCTCCCACAAAATCAATAAGGGCTTGCCTTACCTCGTCGAGAGCTTCCTTTTTAACCTGATAGGTAGCCATATAATGAAGCATGGTTATCTGAATTAAAGAATAAATCCAAGTTTATTTTAATGTTTTAAGAAAAAGAAGCAATCCCGCACTACGCCAAATAGATTCCCCGGAAAATGACTGCCTGCCGGACTTCGATAAGCTCACTTCGAGTGGTGACCTCAGTGGAACCAGTCGAATCGCAGGTAGGCGAAGCAAAGTAGAGGTGTGACTCATCACGACTCTAAAAAGGTAAGTATATCGATGGCGGTGTTTTTTGAACAAAGTTCAAACATTTTTTGAGCAAAACTCCCAATAAGGAAGTCAGCCACACCCTCGCTGGGACGATTCTTTTTTCGGCGGAATTTGAGGCTGTGCCAATTTCATTGGCGCGCCACCCACGAATAGCTACTTTTTCAAACTAAAGCTTTTGGCGATATTGGAAAAAATTTCTTTGTATCCGTCCCAACTGCTTTTGATTGTATTAAAGGACATCACCCAAACATCATCTCCTTGTCCTGCGACCACTATCATCAAAATTTTGTAGTTTACTCCCTGCTGAGTTAATTCCGCCTCTATCGCGCGAGCGGATCTGTTGTTTATTATTATATCCTGCTCATTGGTGAAAACGACATTTGAAATAGTTTGTGAAAGCTGGCTTTTAACGCTTTGCAAATATTCGCCCAAACTTTTCCCCTGCAATGTGTCATAACTTACAGCCGCGTAACTTTTAAAATTAATTCTTTGCGCCGCAGGGTCACTAAGTTGCTCATTGGTGTTAACAGCCATTACTGAAACTCCCATCACAGGTTCGGTTTTCCTCCAACCAACAGGAAATGTAATCTCAAAATCGTCAGTTACAAGTTTATTTTGTAACTGTTCATTATTTGTCTGATTATTTAATCCAGCTCCGATATCTATTTTTTCTTGGCTTCCTGCCGAAACTTGTTGAGTGGTATTTTCGGGAGAATTGACTGATGATTTATTCTGCCTAACAAAATAAAAACCTGCTAAAATCGCCAACATAATACCCAAAACGATTAGCGTAATAATTATAATTTTGTTCTTCATATTTTTTAAATTATTAATAATTTTAACACATTTTTCGTCTAATTTGTTTTCCAGGTCCAAGGCAAATTGATAAATGCCCAAAACAACCTTGATTTTTTCGAAATGTGATTCTTGGCGGAGAGTGTGGGATTCGAACCCACGGGACCTTGCGGTCCAACGGTTTTCAAGACCGCCGCATTCGACCACTCTGCCAACTCTCCAAGGCAAAGTTTAAGAAAAGGTCATATAAATAGCAAGGTATTTGACAAAATAAAGACAATCCATTACTTTTAAATCCTGAAAATCCTGATCCTGAGCACCCGGGACGGCTGTAAATTCTCCACCATAGCCCTAGCGAAGGCGGAGAAGAAGAAGACCGGTCCGATGTACATCGGACAGTCAGGAGAGCGTCTTATATCGGAGCAAACCTTCCGAGCATGCTATATTGAAGGTTGCCCCAGTGACGCTGGCTCATTTTATTTTTAATTTTTTCAAACATGATTAAGCGATTCACTATTTTACTTTCCATTTTAGTGTTTCTGGCTGGTTGCAATCCTCCAACGCAACAAGACGTTATCGACCAGATCCCGGACAATGAATCTAATGTGAGCGGTGAAACCGCAAGCGACGGAGACGAAGTTGCTGAAGGGAAATGTCCTGATCCGGCCATTCCGGGCGCCCTGTACTTTGGCCATCATGTCGAACAAAACTACATGGGGAATAATATGGCTTCCGACGCCAATGGGTCAGTGCCTCTTGTTATTGGAACCAAAGGGGTAAACGGCAACGGAACGATGACCATGGCGTTAAGCGGATCATTCCCGCAGGGCGGATGCGTAATGTCTGGCAGTAACAGTGCCAATATCGATATTAACGGGGTCTGTAAAGACGGAATGCTTGAACTGATGATCACCGAAACATACTTAGGAGGCAATATGACAATGACCTGTAAGGATGGTGGAGGAACTTCTGCTATACCCGGAACCACTGCAACTCATGAAATCTCTATGCCGCTTAAAGACGGTCACACCGTCACGGCGCCATTTGTGGGCGAAGCCGGCTCCGGCAATTATAACTGGACGTTAAGCCTGCTCCTGGGTGACGATTCAAACGGTGATGACATTGAACCAGTGCCGCTAACCGAACCTGATGACAACATTGAACCGGTTCCATTGGTCCCCACACCATCCAGCTGAAACCAATCAACACAAAAAAAGGCGGAGAAACTCCCCCTCAATTGAGGGGGAGACGACTTGCCGAAGGCAAGACTGAGAGGGTTCTCCATCCTTTTTTAAATAGTGAGTAAGTAATGATTTTCCCTCAGCCACTTCCGCCTTTCTTTGTGATCGGGAATGGCCTGAGTCACCAGCGCCCAATAGCGGGAAGAATGATTCATTTCTTTAAGATGACAGAGTTCATGGGCCACCACATAATCGATGATCTCAATCGGTGCCATAATCAGACGCCAGTTGAAATTGAGGTTTTTAAGACGAGAACAACTTCCCCATCGGCTCTTCTGGTCACGCAAAGTAACGCGGTTATAATGAAAACCGTAATGCTCATTAAAAAACTGAAGACGATCATGGATTACTTCTTCTGCTTTCTCGCGATAGAATTTTTTAATCGTTTTTTTGACCGCGTTTAAACCCTCTGCTTCAGTAATGTGGCGATAAAGAGTAATGAGCATCTCATTCCCGCGTATTTTAATAGTCGGTCGTTTGCGGTCAGATGGTTTAATAGTAAGTGTTACTGGCTCCCCAAAATAATAAAACGTATCGCCGGTACGATAATGAAACGAAGGGCGTAATACTTTTTGTGTGTCCACTTTTTTCACCTGCTTTTCAATCCAGCCAACATGTTTTTTTAAAAATAAATGTGCCACCCATTTAGGAGTAAGTAAGGGCGCCGTGAGGATAAATTGACCTGCCGAATCAAGCTGTAGGCGAAACCGTTTAGCCCGTCGGCTTTTTTTGAAAAGGATTTTATGATGATCAATGGACAGGCTTTCCATGACGCTAAAGTACCCTGAAACAAAAAAGGGGGCAATACGATTTGCTTTTCTTTAAGGGGGGAAACCGTTAAACTGATCGCAGTATATTTCTTAATTTAAATTTTCATGGACTACAAAGCAGAATTAAAAAATGCGTTACACATCGCACTTCTCAAGAAAAATGTCATGCATCATATAGCAGGCGATAAAAGTAAGACAAAATTCGGTTATTATGTAATTATCGCGGCCGCGATCTTCGGGATTATCGGTCAGCAGCTTTTCATGAGCTTTTTCAGACCTAGCCTGACCTTCAGCTTACTCAACGGAGTCATTCAGATCGTCAGCGTTGTCATCGGTATCTATGTGCTGAGCTTTATCGCCAAAAGTATTTTTAAGGGCCAGGCCAAACACGACGCGTTCTTCCGTGTAATGGCTTATGGAATGATTGTGACATGGCTGGCCATTCTTCCTCAGATAGCCATTATCAGCGGGATCTGGGGATTAGTGCTGGTATTTGTGATTCTAACAACCATTCATAAGCTTACGGCAGGTGGAGCCATTGGAACAATTCTGGTCGCAGTCATCGCCATGCTCGTAGTTTCTATGATCCTGACCCCCCTGTATGCCCTGCTGGGGTTCGGCGCAATGGGCGGAGGATCTTTCAACCTTAACGGAGGTAAAACCGGTACAATGGACTTTAACCGGGGCGGCGGTTTCCAGATGAACGTCCCCGGTGAAGATGGTGGAACCGTTCAGTGGGGCGAGGGCGGAATGAAAGTGACCACACCTGAAGGAGAAGTAATGGAAATCAACATCCCGAATTTTGAATAATATGGTGAATAGGATAGAACCAAAAGAGGGCTACGCCCGCTACGCGGCCGTATATGATCAAAGCGAAAAATACTGGAATAGCTTCGAAAAAAATAATTTAGAGCCCTACGTACAATCTGCAAAAGGAAAAAAGACGCTCGATGCCGGTGCCGGCACCGGGCGTCTTAGCGTTCGGCTAACCGAAGCCGGTGCCGAGGTAACTGCGCTCGACCTATCGCCAGAGATGCTCACTATCCTCAAATCAAAAAATCGAAAAATCGAAACCGTAGAAGGCGACTTGGAAGACATGCCTTTTGAAGATGAAAGTTTTGATATGGTTTTTTCCAGCTTGGCCATGGTCCACCTGAAAAAAATCGAACCATTTCTGGATGAATGCTATCGAGTTTTAAAAGATGACGGAAAACTGGTTTTAGTGAACATTCATTACCGCAAGCCGCTGATTTTAAAAGACGAAAAAGGTAAATACATTATTAAATGCTATAACCATTTTCCACGGCATGTGCGGGAGGCTGCAGAAGCGCTGGCTTTTGGCATTGAAAAAGAAATCATCGTGACCGAGGGGGATGATGTTTGGGTCAGTCAGATTTTGGTTTTGAAGAAATAACTAACACAATACAGCTCTAGGATCAAGTCCGTGATCCTCCAGCAGGTCAAAGAAGGCATCCCGCCTTTCCAAAACATCACAAATCTGCAAAATACTTCTTAATCGTTGGAAACTGACACTGTTAATAACGCTGCTATCTGCCGCAGCCTGACGAAGTTTTGCGTCAAGTTTGCTTGGAGCTGTTTTCAATAATGCCCGGAGTTTAGCGATTCTTACCCCTTCGTCTTCATGTTCCGCAAGGATTTTATTAGCTTCACTGGTCATGCTATACCTGCTTAAGGCAGCGATAAGACTGACTACCGAAATGGGCTGTCCGTCTGCTTCCTGATGATCATGAATATTTTCTGGCAAAGGCATATTAAATCAATTAATTTTACCGTTAGCAGAACGGATAATTTTCTGAACATCCAGACGTTCTGTATTCACCAGCGCACATAACTGACGGAAGCATTCATGAGGATCGCTGATAGAAATAATTCTTAAAAAATCGGGGCAAGTGACATGCATCTGTGTCTGCATACATACCTGAACCAGACGTTTTACAGCCAGTTCAGGATCAATATCGTCCGGAATTTGGGGATTTTTTAAAGAAGGCATATTAAAAATTAGGGGGCAAGGAGGATGATTATATGACAATTTTTTCTAAAATGTCAACCCTTAATCAGAGTGAGAAATTCGGAACGGGTATTGATATTCTTTTTAAACAGGCCGATGAACGAAGAAGTGGAGATCGTACAGTTCTGCTTCTCCACACCACGCGCCTTCATGCACAAATGCTCCGCCACCATCACTACACCAACGCCACGGGGCCTAAGCATATCGCTTAACGTATCGGCAATTTGTTTAGTCAGACGTTCCTGATTTTGTAATCGACGAGAAAAAATCTCCACCAAGCGAGGTAATTTAGAAAGACCGATGATCTTGTCACCCGGAATATAACCGATGTAAGCCTTTCCGAAAAATGGAAGCATATGATGTTCGCAGGTAGAGTAGAAATCGATGTCTTTGGCAATGATCATTTCATCGTATCCCTCATTGTCGAAGACTTTGATGAGCTTTTTAGGATCCTCATGATAACCTCCGAATAATTTTTTATAACTTTTAGCGACCCGTTCGGGCGTACCAATTAAACCCTCACGCTTAGGATCTTCGCCGATAGTCTTAAGGAGTTCGGTGGTTAGTTTTTTAACTTTATCATCTTCCATAAATGAAAATTAAAAATAAGGTTCTACTTTATGACTATCTTTAATGCTTTTCAAGAAATACTTAAAGGTTTTCCCTGTGACCGGATCCTTTAAGTCTGGCTCCATTTCCAATAAGGGAACTAAAACAAACTGCCGATCGTTTAAATGATGATGGGGAATGGTAAGTTCGGGTAGATCGACCACCTGATCGCCGAAGAGCAGAATATCCACATCGATCTCCCGCGGACCCCATTTGTGGGCGGGGCTCCGGCCGATGTCAGATTCAATAGTTTTACAGACATCCAGAAGTTCCAGAGGTGCTATATCTATTTCGATCTTCACGACTTGATTCAAAAACCAAAACTCCCCTTCTTCGGATACCGGATGAATATCATCCGGAGCACCTTCAACACCATGCAAAGGCCAGGGCTCCGTTTCATACACGTCGGACTTTTTCAGGATTTTAATATGAGGATTACTGCTGAGCTTTTCCTCCGCCATAGCCAAATACGCCATACGGTCTCCCACATTAGAGCCGAGAGAGAGGTAAACCTGTGCTTTAGGTGATTTTTTATTCATAATTCTTAGCAGCAATTGACCATTGACTGTCAAATGTCACATGTCAATTGTTATTAGGGCCATTATAAATAGCAAATGACGTAGGCGTTTCCCAGAGCCTGATTTCAACCAGCTGAGGTAAAACAGGTTTCAGCTGTTCCCATGCCCAAATGCAGATATTTTCAGATGAGGAATGTTCCAGAATATCATTAATATTGTTGTGGTCTAGTTTGTCGATCACCTTTTCATTCACAATCCTCTTGATCTCCACATAATCCATCACCAAGCCATTAGCCTGAATAGGTCCTTCAACCGTAACCCGCATACGGTAAGTATGACCATGCATGCGTTCACATTTTCCATGATAATCCTTTAAAAAATGGGCGGAATCGAAGGTGAATTCTTTGGCTATCCTCATGGTAAGTAGCGAGAAATGCGGTTCGAACGGAATATAGGCCGCCTGCCTGCCGGTAGGCAGGAACGGCCGCAGTGAAGTAAGGATGAATTACGCAGGTAAAGTGTGTAGCAAAGCGAAAAACTTTTCAAGTAATTCAAGCATTTCCCTATTGAACCAACACAGCAAAAATCTCATTAAAGTTAAAAGGTATTTTCAGTATAGATATTTTGAGTTTAATGTAAACTTGACAAAAGTATAAATAAATGATAATATAATACTATAAATTAAAAAAGATTTATGCGTCATAACCAAAAAAATGAACGCGAACCGGCACCAGTAGATGAAGCTATCGAAGCTCGCTTTTCGTTTGAGGATCATGAATGGGGATATGAAAATGAATCCGATTCAGCAGAAGAAGCCATCTATACCTATGATCCGGCAGCTCAATTAACTGATAATCAGGAAGAGGAAGAGGCTGTTAAAAGCATGGCTCAAGAAGAACTTGAGAACATTTTAGATGAACTTAATAAACCTGAATTCGTCGAAGCACATGATCTTTGTTCTACAATCAGAAAAGCCGTTACAAATGCGCTTCGTAAATTTCCACATGCAGAAGTTATCCAACTGTTTCCGAAGCGCAAACCTCAGTCAGAGCCAGTCCCACAACCTGAAACAAAAAGAAAGCCAATAGACTTGACCAAAAGACTTCCTAAAAATAAGTCCACCTTTCGCTATACAACTAATGCTAGAGTTCATGATCTGTTCCCAAAATCTAAACCCCAACCTGAACCGCAACCTGTACCAAATAGGAAGCTAAATGAGGTTAGTAATATTGCTGATTATAGAAAGCCGGGATGGGAAATCGTGCGATATGACGAGAATACACAAATGTATGAATTTCCGGGTTTATCTTAAATCTAATTCTTAATTTTTATTCAATGGGTTATATCAAAATCGACACCGAAACCGGCGAAGTACTTGAGCGTTCTGGCGACGACCGCCAGAAACAGCCCTCCCATAAAAACGAATATGGACATCCGGATCCCCAACCCACGACTCAGGAAATTACGGAAGATATGTTAAGAGAAGATGAGCAGCGGCGCAAAAGAAAAAAAGACATTATAGGCAGTTTGACCCCCGAACAACTTGAAGACCTGATCAGCCGTAACCAGATCAAAGATTTAATAAAAGAAAAACCTGAAATCGGTCACGCCTAGATCATCGCCTTTTTCATAAGCGCCACATTATGGATGCGAATGATCGAAGCGCCTTTTTGAAGTGCCTTTAAACTCCAATCGACAGACGGCTGTTCACGATCTTCCAATTTTCCGCCCAAAAACGATTTACGCGACACTCCAATACAAATGGGGTAACCAAGCACCCTCAGTTCATCCAGCCGCTCAATAATTTCAAAACTGTATTCCGGATTCGCGGACACAAACATTCCCATCCCCGGATCGATGATGATTTTATCTTCCGGAAAACCCGCTTCGACCAATTGACTGATCCGCTCAAGTAAAAAAGTTTTAACAGAGGCAATCACATCATCGTATTCCACGGATTCCGTGGTGGTGCGGGGAGTGCTGTCTTTGGAATACATCAAAACCACATACGGCTGATATTTTAAAAGGACGTCTGTCATATCTGAATCACCGCGAAGCGCCGTCACATCATTCACCATCTGGAAACCATGTTCAAGCGCGTATTCCGCCACTTCAGATTTGTATGTGTCGATGGAAAACAAAATCTTTTCAGTCATCTTATTCTGCGCCACATAATCAATAACCGGCTTTACCCGTTTCATCTCCTCTTCCAGGCTGACGTCTTTCGACCCAGGCCCCGTCGATTCCCCGCCAATGTCGATAATATCCGCCCCTTCTTCAATTAAATTTGTAATTCGTCTTTCGTAATTCGTCTTTTCAAGATATTGATTCCCATCAGAGAAAGAATCCGGCGTAATATTCAGTACTCCCATGATTTTCGGCGAAGAGAAATCCATAATTAGATATTAATCAAAAAAATCAGAAATCTGAAATCAGAAATCTGAAATAAAATTACTTCCCCCAAACCAGCTTATTAAACGCCTTCATAAGTTTTTTGGTCACCGGACCAGGCTTACCGATGCCGATTTTATGGCCGTCGAGTTCGACAACCGGAATAATGCCGCTGGTGGTTTGAGTGATAAAGATCTCATCCGCATTCACAAGACTTTTCAGCTTAATGCCTTCAAAATGAGTGGGGATATCTTTTTTGGCCAATTCAATAATCGTATCGCGCGTAATGCCGAATAAGATGTTTTTGTTGGTAACGTACAATTCTCCGTTATTCACCCAAAAGATGTTAGCGTACGCACATTCACGGATGTAATACTTTTTCGGATCCACTAAAAGGGCTTCATACGCACCGCATTCCTTCGCATGCTGTTTAGCCAGATAGGTAAATACATCTGCCAGAACTTTGGCGCGTGGTATATTTCGTTTGCCTAAAAATGATACTAATTTAACCCCCTTTTTATAATAACTCTCGGGTTTTTCTTTTAATCTCTCCACCATAACCGTAATATGCTTTTTAGTCAGGATGATCCGCACTTTTACATTCTTATATTTATTTTTTGAAAGCGCATCGACAACGGCCTTATAAGTCTTCTTAAACGTCCATACTGACTTTAAACCGATCACATCCGCCGAAACATACAGGCGGGCTAAATGGTCATCCAATCTAAAGACCTTGCCATTATAAGTGCGGATGGTCTCGAAAACCGCAAAACCGAACAAAAACGCCTCGCTTGTTATGGGGAAACAGGCTTTCTTTTCATCGGTAATTTTCCCGTCAATGCTTATCAACATATATTTAAGATTGAAGATTAGAGATTGAAGATTAATTTAAAAATTTTACTATTACTTTAATTTTGAATTTTCAATCTTCAATTTTCAATGAACTCTTTAGGGTTTAATTATATCAAGAAACTTCTCTGCCTTCAACAAGCACTCTTCATATTCCCTATCAGGATCACTGTCTGCCACAATCCCCCCGCCCGCCCAAAATTCCAGATAGCCGTCTTTGATCAGAATAGTGCGGATAGCGATATTGAAGTCCATGTTTAAGTGCAAGTGGCAAGTGCAAGTTCCAAATCGTGCCCCCTTGCACTTGCACTGAATCCTTGCACTATTAGAGATATATCCAATCGATCCCGTAAAAATATTCCTCGGCAATCCTTCCAGCTTTTCAATATATTCCATCGCCCGTTTTTTAGGACAGCCGGTTATTGAACCACCGGGAAACATCGCCTCAATTACCTCCTTCTGACCAACATCAGACCGAAGTTTTCCTTCCACTTCGGAATAAGTATGCCAAAGGTTCTTAAGCTCAAGGATTTCCCGTTCTTTTTTGAGCTTCAGAGTACCATATTCACAAATTTTCCCGACATCATTCCGCTCCAGATCAGTAATCATATCCAGCTCCGCCCTTTCTTTCTCGCTATTGATCAATTTTTCCAGATTTTTCTTATTTTTTTTGGAAATAGTGCCTTTAATGGGAGTCGTTTTGATCGTTCCATTTTTAACACTGAAAAAATGCTCCGGCGAACTGGAAATGATCTGGAAATCCCCGCAGTTCAGATAAGCGGAATAGTCAACCGGATTCACTTCCGTTAATTTGAAAAACAAGGCATACGGACTGCCTGAAAACTTTTTACGAAAACGGATGCAGTAGCACATTTGATAGATCTCACCGGCAGCCAAAAGCTCCTTAATTCGTTTGATCTTTTTGATGTACTGCGATTTAGAAACGGATTGTTCAAGTTTTCCGGCAGTCTTAAAATCTCCTTCAACAACAGGAGGTTTTTTTTGTTTGATGACTTTCTCATAACCGTAAAACCGCGAACTTGGGATAATGTTTTTAAAAGTAGGATTGGGATAGGCAAAATAACCGATACTCATCCTCTGAAAGTGCGGATAGCTATCCGCACTTTCAGATGTTAGTCCGATTATTGATCGGGGCGCATGGACACCTCCCCACTTACCATGGAGAACTGCAAACCCTTCCTTTTCGATGTCGGATAAAGAAATTTTCATCAGGTCTTCAAAAAATTACGGATTATTTTCTTTCCCTCAGGCGTCCCCAGGCTTTCCGGATGAAACTGGACCCCGAAAACAGGATATTTTGTATGCTGAATCGCCATGATCACATCATCTTCCGACTTGGCAGTAATTAAAAATTGGGAATTTAAAATTAAAAATTTGAGCGCCAGCGAATGGTATCGCATCGCTTCAAAAGGATTTTTAATCCCCTTAAAAATTCCCTGCCTATTGTGATGGATTAAACTTCTTTTACCATGCATGATCTTAGGCGCACGGATAATCTTAAAACCAAAAAACCTACCAATAGCCTGATGCCCCAAGCAGACACCGAGGATAGGAATTTTTTTATAGAATTCTTCAATCACTTTTGGCATTATGCCGACATCTTTGGGGCAATCCGCTGTTCCCGGCCCAGGAGAAAGGACGATATGAGTAGGGTTCATCTGCTTAATCTGACGAAGGGTGATCTGATCATGAAAAAAGACCTCGGGGTTTGCCCCAAGTTCCCCGAAATGCTGTTTGAGGATATAGGTAAATGAATCGTAGTTGTCGATAATGAGAACTTTGGATTTCATGCCGAGATTATACATGGAATATCCCATCAACCGAAGGTCGGAATAATTATCCCGAACCGGAATATAAATTAATGTTATAATGCCGGCATGAAATTTTCAAAAGGCAATACGCTCATCATCCGGAAAAGCCTGATCCGCTGGTTCCAAAAAAACCAACGAAGCCTGCCATGGCGAAAAAAATACGACCCCTACGAAGTGTGGATCTCGGAGATCATGCTCCAGCAGACACAGGTCACAACTGTTTTGCCCTATTTTGAACGATGGATGAAGAAACTCCCGACCATTCAATCCGTCGCGGAAGCGGAAGAAGATGTAATCCTGAAATTATGGGAAGGGTTGGGTTATTACACACGTGCCCGTAACCTGCAAAAAACCGCCCGTATCATCATGGAACAGTTTAGCGGGCACTTTCCGGATCAGTACGATGATATTCTGAAGCTTCCAGGGATTGGAAAATACACCGCAGGCGCCATCACAAGCATTGCGTTCAATAAACCTTACCCCATTGTAGACGGTAATGTGATTCGTGTAATTGCACGGCTTTTGAATTTCAGAAAAAACACCCGCTTGCCTGAAAATGTGAAAAAATTCTGGAAATGGTCCGAAGAATTAATGAGTCATTCGGATACACGAAGCTTCAACCAGGGAATGATGGAATTAGGCGCACTCATCTGCAAACCGCAAAACCCGGATTGCCCGAATTGCCCCCTCCAAAAAACCTGCAAAGCATACGAAAAAAAGACGATGGACCGCATCCCGGACCGTGGTGAAAAACTAAAAAAAATCCCCATTAAAGTCGCCATTGCCATAATAAAGAAAGAAGGAAAAATATTTATCCAGAAACGCCCGCGCAAAGGCCTGATGGGAGGTTTATGGGAATTCCCCGGAGGGAAAGTGAAAAAAGAAACACCCAAGAAAGCGATTGAACGCGAGATCAATGAAGAATTGGGAATCAGGATTAAAAATATTAAAAAAATCAAACAGATTAAACATGGCTACACCAAATTCTCCGTGGATTTATATTGTTATTCCGCTAATTTCGATAAAGGGGAAATAAAACTTCAGACAGCCGTCGACGGAAAGTGGGTAACACCGGAACAGCTCAAAAAATACCCGTTTCCTGCCGCGAATGTGAAACTGATTGCGGATATAACCCCCTCGCCGCCAAAGGCGGCACTCCCCCTCACTTGAGGGGGAGATCGTTTGTTGGCTAATTTATAACTCAATTACAAATTATCTCCCCCTTGCATAAGGGGGAGTGGTCCCGCTATGCGGGACCGAGGGGGTTAAATCTCCGCAAACGTTTTCTTCTGCATCAGCGTATCGGTCGGCACCTCGTTAAACGTACAGGTTTTGCACGTACCCTCCATATTCAGCCACTTGTCTTTGTACTGCGGTATTTTGACCTGCGCATAAGCATGGCCGGGCACAAAGACCAGGCGAGCCTGATTGCCGATAGCCTTCTGAAGGGCAACTAAAAGCACCGCCATATCCTCACAATCCGCACCCCCCGTTTTAAGGACGGTCAGAGGATTTTCGAGCTGATCATGAAACCGGGGATCAGAAACATATGTGATCTGATCACGGACAAAATAATAAAGCGCTTTACTCTGACAGACTGTGTCCGCTGTTCGGCAGGAACTGGCCGCAATGGCATTAGCGACTTGTTTGATGCTATCGGACGCAGACAGTACCACTTCCCTTACCTGTTCCGGCCGATGAGAAGTGAACGGCTCTTCAAAATCGGAGGGTAAAAATTTCTGTACATCCGCCAAAGCCAATTTCATTCGCGGTTCCGGATGAAATAAATAAAAATAACCGCGGACCGAAAGGAAAATCAGCGCAATAATCGCCAAAACCGCCACAAACCGATAAAACGGAGAATGTTTTTTCGGTTCAATTGGTTCAAATAGTGATTCAAAATGATCTTTATCCATATATTTTTAGTCGTAAGTCCTAAGTTTTAAGTCCTAAGCTTATAACTTATGGCTTAAGACTTAAGACTTGGAAAAATGTTTAAAGAAAAATCCAACGCTACAGCCTTATTGGTAATAGCACCGGATGAAATCGCGGAAACCCCTTTGATAGCGTATTTTTTAATGTTCTTTTGGTCGATTCCTCCTGACGCTTCGACCAAAACATCGATTTCCCTCAAAATCAAAACCGCTTGTCGGACATCCGATGCTTTGAAGTTATCGAGCATGACGGCTAACTTTTCCGAAGATTTGATTTTCTTGCAAATAGCTACCAATTCCAAAACTTCTTTCAGATTCTCCAATTCGATTTCGATGAAACGGACTTTTTTAGCCTTTTTAAAAACCTGTTTTAAACTTTTTTCCAGATTCTTAGTAAGGGCAATATGATTTTCTTTGATTAAAATGGCATCCGCCAGATTTAAACGATGAGTACCGCCGCCCCCAACTACCACCGCACGCTTATCTAAATCACCCCACAAAGTTTTGCGGGTCGCCAGAAGCTTGATGGAACGCGGTAATTGTAACGCAAGCCGGTTCGTTGCCGTAGCCACACCGCTCATCCGCTGAAGCAGGTTTAAAAGTGTCCGCTCAGCGGAAAGGAGGGTATCCGCGCGACCTTTTAACTTCATGATCACATCTCCTTTTAAAACTTTCATACTGTCTTTTTTGTGACTGGTGATACGGACGCCCAGTTTTTTCAAAAACCATTCGGCTTCCGCGATCCCCGCCAGCAGACCGCCTTCTTTGGCGATGATTTCAGCCTCGACGATCTGACGTTTCTTAGGCACAAACGTGTCAGTGGTCACATCCCCTTTTCCCAGATCGTTCAGATAAGCCTGCCACACATAAAGAATAAGCGCTTTTTTATAAAGAGGTGAGCGAAGAGTTAATGATGAACTGGCATCTAAAAGCATATCGGTAAGAATAAGTAGGCTTATTATAGGTTGTTTTACAAACTCGATAAAGAAAGTTAATTATTGACGTTTTAACTAAAAACAATTATGATACAATACTTTTGATCCTCTAATCCATATTATCATGAATATCAAAAGTACTGGCAGCCCGGAATGTCCGGATTGGATGAAACGGTTCAAACCAACCGATTTAAAATGGCTGAACGCCGAAAGAACAGCCGCTTTATGTGTATTAAACGGTCAACGATACCAACTGAAACTCATCTCAACCGAAGACGGGTCTACAAGAGGTGCTAGGTCTATTGAGGTCGCCTCAACACAAGACACTGAACTGAAGAGGCTGGAACAGGCATTTGATAGCTTTGAACCTTCCGAAAAAACAGAGGCTCAATCTCTCTCAGCAATTACGGATCAGGTTCGCCAAAAATTAGCCACCTAACCAAAAGTAGCATGAAAAAGCCCAAAGACGCCGAATGCCCTGAAAACCCCACGCCGCTTTTACGAATTGGAGTCAGAACAGTCGAGGTGGCAGATGGGAGAATAAGAATCGAAAATGATCAGCCTTGCGATCCGGCAAAAGTCCGGCGGCTGATCAAAGGGGTAAGAGTCGGAACAAAAAAAGTGGCCGCTCCGAAAGCTGAAGAAACTGAAAATAAATGCGCCGACCCGGAACTGGATGAAATCCTGGAAAGCCTGGAGGCTGAAAAGGCTGAAAAGGCTAAAAAGGCTGAAAAGGCTGAAAAAATTGAAAAAATCGCCGGCCCTGAACCTAAATTCTCCATAAAACTAAGACTGGGGAAAAAAGATGGTCAACCCTGCGATCAGCCCTGTGATCCGGCAAAAGTCCGATTGCAGATAAAAGGAGAAAAGATAAAAAACCCGGAAACCGGACAAGGCGAAAAACCGGCTGAATCGGAATCTGGCGACCCGGAACTGGACGCGATGTTAAAAGAATTTATTAAAAATATGCCTTAAACAGATCGCTTTACTTTAGCGCGCTCAGCTAATCGAAAGGCGGCTAATTCAACTAATGTCTTATACTCATCGCTTTCAAAATAACGAGGATCGATCTCACCCCTAAAATCCGGATCAACATATTTATCATCATTAAAATACAAAACAGTATCCGCATAATTCTGAACATCGATTTTATTGGGGTTTGTAGTGATATCTATCTTGTAATCAGCCACAGTAGCATTTTTCTCCAAATCAAATAACTCGACCCAACAATCAAATTTACCGGTAAAATCGAGTCGTGTATCAACAGCTGAATAAAATCGAAGATCATATTTTTTACCATCATTGATATCACAGATAGAACCCATTTTCTCATCCAGATCCATAATAAAATTACGGGCAAAAATACCTTTAGGAGTAGATGGATTTTTTTCCTTCTGATCACGTCGGACTCTAGACATTTCATGCTTCAAAATCCTGCTTAGGCGCTTTCGTAGATTAGGAAAACCCCACTCTCGAATTTCACGCGCATGGTCCGCCTCGGAAAAGGGATGTTCCACTCTGCCGGCTAATAAACCTTCAACATTTTTACCTTCTTGAAGACGCATATTAAAAAAGCTATAAATCTTATAATTATAGCACAAATTTGATGGTTTTTCAAGGCTGTAAGCACTACACAATCATTAATATCTGCTGACGAATACGCTCGGAAAGCCTTTCAAAATCAGCGGCTGATTCAATGAGGTTAAAATAATCATCACAATCCTTCGAAGAAATGAATTGAGCCGTCTCTCCGCCAAAAACATTAGCGGTTTTTAGACCACCCTTACTTAAATGCAGACGAGTGTTATGCGCTAAAGCTTTTTTAGAAAAATGGATTTTTCGCAAAACCCAGTCTTTATCCAATTTTTTCTCTGACGTAACTTTAAATTCGGACAAATTAGTATCTTCAGCCTCTGGCAACTTTTCAGAATCCATAAAATAGTAATAAGGATATTATGATATAACTTTAAATAAAAATGTCAAGCAAATTCATTTACTTTTTAAACAACTCAAAATAAGATAAAATAACCTCCCGAAAACGTATTGAATATGAAGTATTTTATTCAAACCTACGGCTGTCAGATGAATTATTCGGATTCCGAACGGATCACGACAATTCTGCATAAAATGGGTTACACAAAAACCGATGGTTTTCAGGACGCCGATCTGATCATTCTGAACACCTGCTCAGTTAAACAAAAAGCGGAAGACCGGATATACGGACTGGGGGAAATATTTGCCCCGATGAAGAAAAAAAATCCCAATCTTAAAATAGGGATCACCGGCTGTATGATACGGGAGGCGTCAGGGATTCGGAATGAAGTGAAGCACGATGTTTTCAGGATTATGCCGACCATTGATTTTGTATTTCAGATTAAAGATCTGATGCAATTACCGGAGATCTTGCACAAACTTCATCACACAGAAGGGGCCGAAGAGGTAAAAGACCTTTGCAGTTATTTTCATATCGATCCAACCGTCACGAACCTGGCGCAGGTATTCATTCCTATTTCCAGCGGCTGCAATAACTTTTGCTCATACTGCATCGTTCCTTATGCCCGTGGCCGGGAAGAATGCCGGCCTATGGCGGATATTCTGGATGAAGTAAAAAAAGCGGCCAAACGGGAGGCTAAAGAAATAAATTTAGTGGGACAGAATGTGAATACTTATAAGCCTGATGACACAGATCCGGAATCCGGAGAATCCCCTTTTGCTCAGCTGTTGAGAAAAATAGATACAGTAGAAGGTGTGGACAGGATCCGGTTTTACACCGTACACCCCAAAGATATGACAGATGATGTCATCAACTTATATGGTGAACTCAAAAGCATGGTGCCCCACATTCATCTGCCGATCCAATCCGGATCGGCAACCGTGCTCAAACGGATGAATCGTCATTACACGCCCGACCGCTTGAGAGAATTGGTGCAAAAACTGCGCGCCCGTCTTCCCGATATGTCTATTTCGACCGATATTATTGTAGGATTTTGCGGAGAAACGGAAGAAGAGTTTATGGAAAGCTGTAATCTGATCGAGGAGCTGAAAATAGACCTGATTTATGTTTCAAAATATTCAGAACGAAAAGGCACGCTCGCTTCGGAAAAATACAAAGATGATGTGCCGGCCGAAGTAAAAAAAGATCGCTTTTTCCGTATCACTGAACTGATGAAAAACATCTCTCATGAATACAATCAGCAATTCAAAGGGGAAAAAGTGAAAATATTAGTAGAGCGGATTAGAAAAGGTTACGCCGATGGCAAGACTCCGGAGTTCAAAATGGCACGGTTCAAAGCCGACGATCCGAAATTAATCGGAAAATATGTGACCATTAAAGTGGATAAACCGATGGAATGGTGTTTAGAAGGAAAAGCTGTATAAGTTATTGCTTATAAAAACTAGTTGTATAAAAGCCGCTCGCTTTGCTCGCTCTCAACTCACCCTCGCCCCGTAAATGGGACTCGGGCGGTTTCGCTTTTATACAACGGCCGGCGGTTCCCTTCTGCTGCGTTCTGTCCGCTCGCTTAAAAGCTCACGGCCATCACACAACAGGCGGCTGTACGCAATATCCGCATGATGATAAGCTAAAGCTATCATGCGAATTCTTCGCACAGCCGCCGGCCGTTGTGGGAAATACTGCAAAAATCTTTCTTATTTAGACTGAATTATTTTAGACTTTTTTAGAAAAACGTTAGGATAAATCCTCACACCCTCCTGACAAAAATCGGGTTTTTTACTTGACATATATACTTTAATATATTATGATAAAATTAAATTTTACAAACTTATGGAAAGATTTAAAAAATCTCCTGATAGACAAAAAGAAGTAATCTTCTTATCAGAACTACGCCAATCAACTACTTTGAAGCGTGCTATAATTACTTCTTTAATCCTTGGTAGTATTGGACTGCTTTTTTATTTTGCCCTAAGAAAAAATTCTAGTGACCAATCTCCTGAAACGCCTTCAATTGAAAAAGTTGAAAAAAAGACGCAAAGGTCTATCAAAGCATTCACCTCTTCAGCCAACAAAGTGCCGAATGACAAAAAGAAATTGATGTATGAAAAAATCGCCACAGCGTTGAGCCAATTGGGTCATAACCCACCAGCGCGGAGCCGCCTCGATCCCACTAATTTTCTGATATTACAAGAATTAGCAGAAGCCCACCATCTTGTAAAACATTGCTTCCATCTTATTGAACGAGCCGATAAGGATGATTTGCTGACAAATGAACAATGGAAAGAAATAAATCTAATAATTGAAAAAATTATAACCGCCGAAGGGGAAACGGAATTTGAAGAAGCAGAACAAGAATGTAATTTCTATATGATGAGTAAACATTATGATGCTCAACCCCGAATCAAAATAAAATTAGCTTTACGAGATGGTTATATTTCAGAAGAGGTGGCATCAAATTTATATGACCTAATTGGAAATAAAACCCGTGAAGAGGCATTAGACTTTCTTGAAAAAAGTATTCCTGACCAAAGTATATTAGATAATACGTTAAATTGGGTTTCTGAACTCGTCGGGAGGGGCTATGTTCTGCAGTCGGAATGGGAAGCGCTTCTTGCCATACCACAAGGAACCGTTGAGGAAATACAAGCAAAATTAAAGGTCGGAAAAGAACTCGGAAACGTATTTGGCGCACAGACAAGGGAGGAACATATTCGGCGTTGGGAAAAAATTGACCCTGACAGATTGCTACCTTTTTAGGTATTTCTCGGTTAACACTCGAAATGAAAAAAATGTATAATGGCATTGCAAAAATTACAAAATGAAAAATCCCAGAATAGCAATCGTTACAGACTGGCTCACGAATTACGGAGGCGCAGAAAGCGTCATTTCGGCTTTTCATGACCTTTTTCCGGACACGCCCGTTTACACCACGATCTATAGGCCGGAAAAGATGGGGGAATTGAGCAACTTAAAAAACATTCATACCACCTGGCTCAACAAAATCCCTTTCGCCAAACACCAATGGCTGCTTTCACAAATGCCGGCCGCAGTGGAGATGATGGATTTAAGCGATTATGACATTGTACTTTCAAGCTGCCACAGTGTAAGTAAGGGTGTGATAACGAAACCAGACACGCTCCACATTTGCTACTGCCATACGCCTATGCGGTACGCCTGGGAAGAATGGGACTTTGAAACACGTCTGAAAAAATTTCCCTTCTTTCTGCGCCCATTGATCCGACGGCAGATTAAAAAAATACGACAATGGGATTATTGTGCAGCACAACGGGTAGATGAATACATCGCCAATTCCGGCTATATTGCCGGAAAGATCAAAGAGCATTATAAACGGGAGGCGGATGTGATCTATCCACCAGTTCAAACCGATAAATTTAAACCGGTCGATCAGCCAACAAACGACTACTACTTAGCCGTGGGGCGCCTGATTCCTTATAAAAAGTTCGATCTGATTGTCCGCACTTTCAATAAACTCGGTAAACCGCTCAAAGTAGTAGGAATAGGACCTGATTATAAAAAAATTAAAAAACTGGCTCAGTCAAATGTAGAGATTTTGGGAAGAGTAAGCAGTGATGAGCTAACAAAACTGTATGCCAATTGCCGTGCGTTTGTATTCCCTCAAATCGAAGACGCCGGCATTGTACCCCTGGAAGCCATGTCCGCGGGACGACCCGTCATCGCCCTAAACCGGGGGGGAAGCTTGGATAGTATGAAAGAGGGGGTTACGGGAGTCTTTTTTAAGGAGCAGACCATTGAAAGCCTGGCCGAAGCTATCGAACGCTTTGAAAAGATGGCCTTTGACCCAAAGACAATCCGTACGAATGCAAAAGAATTTGATACAGAAAAGTTTAAACAGAAAATCAAAAATTATATCGATGAAAAATGGGAAATATTTTTAAATTTAAAAAAATGAAAAAAAGGAAAAAAGTCGGCTTAGCATTGGGGGGCGGCGGAGCCCGCGGGTGTGCTCACATCGGTGTCATCAAAGCGCTGACTGAAGCAGGAATCCCGATCGACTGCATTGCCGGAACGAGTATCGGATCTTTTATTGGAGGAATTTATGTAGCAGGAGATATTGATGAACTTGAAAGATACTTTCTAAAAATAAAATGGAAAGATGTGGTAAAACATTTTGACCCCGTCATCCCTAAAAAAGGATTTTTTGAAGGGGGGAAGATCTGCCAATTGATTGATAAGCTTTTAAAACATAAAAGTTTTCAGAAAAACCGTATCCCCTTCAGGGCCGTTGCAACGGATTTATTTTCCGGAAAGGAGGAAATCCTTAAAAACGGAAGTCTTACGCAGGCCATCCGAGCCAGTGTTGCTATCCCAGGCATCTTCACACCGGTAAAAAGAGGAAGTACTTATTTAATTGATGGAGGTGTCGTCAATCCGGTTCCTGTAAATGTGGTGCGGAATATGGGCGCAGACATCGTGATCGCGGTGGACCTGAACCACAACTTCATTAAAGAAAAAATGGCGACAAAACGATCTTACGGAAAAGACAAAGGCCGTATTTATAAATGGCTGGCCCCGACCCACCCTAACATTATCGACGTAATTGAAAGCTCAATTTATATGATGCAGGATAAATTGACTGAAAAAAACCTATTGATCCATAAACCGGATTTTTTAATCCGGCCAAGTCTGAGATCAGCGAGCATTTTTGACTTTCACAAGGCAAAAGGATTGATAGAAGAGGGTTACAAAAAAACCCGGCTGCAGATTCCGAAGATAAAAAAGGAATTGGGTTTATAATATCCGTTTACTTTTTGTAATCGTCGGATCCTTTCCGTAAAACGGTTCAATAAGATCGTAAGCCTTTTGAGGACTTATGGCGATATGACGGGTAACCTCGGACCAAACCTTATCAGCAGACCGGACTTCAGCGATTCGACTGATATCAGACAGCATCTTCTGATGCTCATCACTCACCTGCCCCAGCCAATTAGCCTTTCTGGATAAAAGTTCATAATGACAATCGCTGATCGCTATGATCTCTTGAGGAAAATCCCTTTTATATTTTCCAAAACCGACCATATAGACCTGATCGCGGTTCATGGTTTGAATATAAACAAAATCCTTTTCGTCGCTTTGGTACTGATACCATTCCTCCGTTCGTAAACCAATAATCGGAATTTTAAGCTGATGCGCGAATTGATTAGCCACCGCAATGCCGACACGAAGCCCTGTAAAACTGCCTGGCCCTTTTATAACAAAAACAGCTTTTAAATCGGATAACTGAATACCGGCTTTTTGAATAAGCCTGTCGATAATTTCCAAGATCTGATCCGACGCGTGTTTGGCTTCCAGTTTTTCAAAAAATATCTTTTTACCATCGGTAATTGCAATACAGGACTCCGCCGTTGCTGTATCAACACAAAGAAACATGTCGTTTATTTTTACCGAACAGCAAAATGATAGATCAGAAATCAGAAATCACAAATTAAAAATCGAGTTGCTCGATTTTTACACCCTGATAATAGTACTTGATGATTTCGTCATATGTCTTCCCTGCTTCCGCCATCGCCTCAGCTCCATAACCGCTTAAACCTACACCATGCCCGCGCAAAATCATTCCTTCGCAATACGGATCAGGAACGGACTGCAGATAGGGGGTTGTCGTCCAGCCCCACACCTCACTGGCTGACCGTGTCCGCCCGTCGCTTTGGTTAAAATAAGGGGTTTTTATAAGCTGTCCTTCATAAGTAACCACTTTATTTTTGGTGTCTGCCACTGCTACAACAAAATTAGGAGAACGGATCTCGTATCCGTATCCAAGATATCGCTGGAAAATGGCTGGATCATCACTGCCGTCATAAGGCATGTCAGGAAATTTCCGATTAGCATCACTCATGTAAAAACGAGCATACGTACGAGCCAAAATAGCGATTGTTTTTTGTTTTTCATAAAGCGTACCATTCGAAACTTCAGCCAATCCCCTTAAATAATCCTCCAAAGGAAGTTCATTGATGAAAGCGGTTTCATTGTTCACAGGGCGAACCTCCATAATTCCCCTAAAACGATTGTCATTCAGATCGTGGTTCCAGGAAGGGGGGCGATCCATACTTACGATTTCCACAATGCCGTCGTTGAGGGGAACCACACGAACCCACTGAGCAGTTTTGGTATTCTCGCCGACCTGGACATGAATAGAACCCTGAAGATGACGGATATCCGCGGCCGTTCCAGCGCCTACCTCAAACAATACCTGATTCTTTTCATTGACGATCTGAAACAGTGTATTGGCTGTGATTTTTGAGTAATCATCTCCGTATGAAATACGGACACGTAACAAATCATCGGATGCAGAAGGGGTGACAACTGACGGAATCGGCTGAACAACAGGAGTAACTTTTGGAGTGGTTATTGTAACGGTATCAGCAGTGGTATTTGAACGTACATTTGTAATGGCAGTGGCCTGCTCTTTATTCTGAATGGCGTCTTGATTTTTAGCTGTTGAACTGGCGGAAGTACTCACAGCAGTGCCGGAAACGTGAAAATCCCATCGCACGTCACTGCCTCCGATCCAGCCAATACGTTCCATAACCAGCTGAAAGTATTCACGATAAACACCGTTTTGGGTCGGCTTCACTTTAAATCGGAACGTGCCGGTTTCCCCCGGCATGACCGTACTTTCCACCATTTTCCCGGCACGGTATTTATTCACCCAGCCATCCTCATAATAAAGCTGGCTTAATCGGTCCTGAGGATTTGAAGGCGCCAGATAAATCGCATTCTCACCCTTATTATTCCAGACCGCATTACCCAGATTTTTAAACATCACCTCGATTTCTTTTTCCTGTCCGGGCTTTATAGCGACGGTTCGGGATGTCTGATCAGCGAGCTGAGCTCTCAGGCGGGGCGGTTCGACATCGATTAAAAAACGAACGGTTCCGCCTTGTATACCGACACGATTAAATGTTGAACGCAGAAAAACCCGATGCCGCCCTTCCTCATAAGGAGCCTGAACCCAGAAATCAAATTGTGTGAATTTTTGGGGATCAACCGATTTAACAGGAGTCATTTTACTTTTAAACACCTTCATCCCCGTACCAAGCAATCGCACCTGCATATTATCCTGATCCCACGCCAGATCCCCTCGGTTCTGCATAGTGATCGTGATCTTACGCATCTCACCGGGAAGCATGGAGGGTATTTTGGTTTTTTCAGTAATGCGGGCCAGATGCCTCGGCTTCTTGACAATTAAATCAAAACCCAAGCCTCTGTTATCCATCCATCGTACCCCCTCGATTACAGGAGTAAAACGTTCAGTGATTTTCCCTTCATAATTGAGGGGGCCTTCAAGATTAAACAAAAAAGTACCTGTCTCACCTGGCCCGACTTCGCTTTCCAGCAAATGAGCAATACGAGTGGTGTGTTGTTTAACTAATAAACTACGGCGATCGCGCAGATTTTCGGTTCCCAGGCGAGTGGGATGATCGCCATAATTAAACCAGGACACATTACCGGTGTTCTGGAGTTTGATGGAACCCTGAATTTTCTGCCCCTGAAAAAGAATGCCGCCAGGCAGGTCTTTATCGGAAACCACACGGTAGTCAAAACGGGGCTCATGGACTTCGATGGGAATAAAAACAGCGGAACGGGAGATCTTATAGCGCCCATTAGCCACCGGCGCGACCTCAAATGTGTAATTCACAGGATCATAACCAGCCTCCAGTTCAACTTCAAATGTACCGACCTGCCCGGGAGGAACAGAAGGCTCATGCAGATCCGCAGCCACAAATGCTTTGTCTTCAATGACCGGAACCACACGGGCATTTCCCCGATTATTCAGGGCAACATGCAGCCATGTATTCCCATCCCATGTCTTCTGGCCTGTGTTTTTAAAACGAAGTGTGATTTTTTTCCGCTCATTCGGCTCTAAAGAAACGACCGAAACACTGCTTAATGACTCAGCATTATAATCCAATGTCTGAGTGTTGATGGTATTTTCTTTAAAAATCCCGCTCCGTGCGGCTAATCCGGCTCGCTGTCGAACCCTGTCTAAGGTTTGATAAAATTCCCCGCCCGGACAAGTAGTATTGCCAACATCCCGATGCCCCATGATGTTCGGGAGTCGTTTACCGCGAAAAACCGATGAACCTTCCGGATCAATATCGTGAAGTTTGGCTTTTTCGGCGATCAGAGCCACAAGCGCATTAAAAGCCGGCTCAGAAATGGATTTATCCGAATAATTACCGATGACAGAAATGCCGATACTGCCATTGTTATAACACTGAGCATGAGCGCCAATGACCCGCTCTCCGCCATAACGGCCCTGATACACATTGCCCAACGGATCAATGATGTAATTGTAACCGATATCCCCCCAGCCGCGTGTGATGGCATGATAATAATAAATCGCCCGAAGCATCGCCGTATAATCCCGGCCATCAAGCCGGCGATCTCCATTCAGATCTTTTAATTCTGAAGCGGTATGATGAATAACAAACTTTTTGACTGACTGAGGATAGGAAAGCGGCCAGATAAGAGATTCTCCATTAGGGCCGGACTGCACCGTGCGGGACAGTCGGATTTCACTGGCATACTTTTCTTCCATGCCGGCACACACATTTACATAATCTTTTTCACTCCCATTCCCGCGGAACAGCTCTTCCAATTCCGGAGACCAATAACGGATGTTTTCATCCGCCCCCCATTCACGCCGGCTGATCAGCCGGAAGCCCGCGGCGGCCACTTCGGGGCCCCCATAGTAATTTTCCGTATAAAGAGATTGGTCATCTTCTTTTTCCAAAAAGAAAAAATGGGCATTAAAAGAAACACGGCTCTCATCCTCTTCTGCCTTTTTCTTAAAACGGACCGTGTGGGTAGGCGAAGTGAATAAAGGCCATTCATCAAGTGTGTGATCACCTACCTCTTCCCAAATACCACCGTTGAGAGGATTGAAATTAACCATCAGCCCTTCCATGGCCTCTTGTGACTGAATACCGATCGAATAAAAAGTCTCCGCTTCTTCAATAACCGGAGAGTACAGCTCGTAACCATATCGTTCCAAAACGATTTCATGTTCAGCAATCTCACTAGCCGAAACCTGAGAAAAGCAGGCGAAAAACAGGGAGAACCCAAAAAGGAAGATGAAAAATCCGCGCTGGAGGAATTTTAAAAGCATTTTTTGTTTTTAATTCAGGTTCATTTTAACATATTTTAAGCATCAGGCGTAATTTTCGACTTCTCCCGTTTTTCACGAGTCCAGTCCAAAAGCTTCCGAGCCACTCCTTCAGGATCCGGAATGTGATCGATAAAAAAGTCGGATGCCTGACCCGCCGCGGTCTGAACCGTTAAATTGCCGTAATGAAAAATAGTGGGAAGAAACCCATGGATCTCCCCCGTGGTATCCTGAATCTGCTCCAGGGGAGTGGAAGCCACACTGCGTTTAAAAAAAGTCACCTGTGTCACATCGATCAGCCGATCAGTCGTGATAATAAATACATCAAACTCCTCATCAATCCAACGGATACAGGTAAAACCAAGGCCATACAAAAAATAGATCACAGTAAAAATCCCAGCAATCAAATTGGCCTGATGGGATCCTACAGACGAATGGGTTGCCAGCCAAAAATAAATAAAAAAAGCGGCAGGCAAAACCACAATGACTACAAAGGCGATAATAATTTTAGCATAAACAATAGGATGTTTATGAATGGTCATCAGAATCTCTTCGTCCTCACGCTGTCCGGGGAATGTGATTATCATAATAAATAAGATTAACAGCTGTTTTCAGTATAAAAGAATTGGCTGTTTTTGTCTGCCTGTTTCTTTTAGGCGGGCATTATCTCCTGAAGGTAGTCGAGTGGTTTATTGGAACTCTGAGAATTAACAGGTTTTCGACCCTCCTGTCGGCGGAGAATGTATTCACGCTTAACCCGGTTGAGCTGTTCCAGATAATAATGAGGATTAGGAACAGAAGGAATGTAAACAGGGGGTGATGAAGTAGAAAGGGTAATAACCAACGCGCCGTAATTAAGATAATTACGGAAAATACCCCGAGAGACCACTCCGATATCCTGGATTTTAGTAAGGTCGATGGCATCATTGTCGTTCCTTAAAAAAACGGTCTTTCGTGCAATGATAATCCGGCAGTCCGTTATAATGATGACGTTAAAATAGTAATTAAACAGCTGAATAAAAAACGTATGGATAAAAACCGCGAAAGCTAAAATGGCTAAAAAGGCGAAAAGGGAATAAAAAATAGTAATACGAAAAACCAAGATGACGGAGCCTAAAACCAAAAAGAAAAAAAGCGCCAAAAGACCTATCGCTAATCCAAAAATCAAAGGCTTAAGAAAATGAGTCCAATGTTTCCGGAAGAAAAATTGAATTTCTTCGTACTTATGCCAGCCTTCGTTGAATGTTGCATCGCCCATATACCTGAGGCTAAAAAGTATACTGGGAGGACTCTGGAGGACTTTTATAATAGCATAAAATCAATATAAAGCAAATTTTAAATTTGATACAATAACCAATCTACGGTATATAAAAATCATCCAGCTCATATCTTCCCGCTGTTTTTTCTGGCCGCCTGACGGCGCCGACAGCGTCTTTTTCTGTATTACTATCTTTCTTTCTACTTTTGTGGCCAAAAGTAGCAAAAGCCCTGGGGGTCCACGAACCCAAACCAACGTTATGCCTTATATCATCATCTCCATAGGCCTGCCTG
>JAHIUN010000005.1 GCA_018817125.1 Patescibacteria group bacterium
AAAATCGAGAGGAACAATTGTTTGCTTTCACGCAGTTTTTGTTCCGATTTAACCCCTTCCGGCCCTTTCCAGAAGCTTTCAAAAAACCGGTCGCTTAACACATTGCTTTCTACCGCCCGTTCAAAGGCGGTAACCGCGTCTCCGAATTCACGTTTATCTTTAAACTCTTTCCGTTTTTTCATAATCTCCTCAACGCGTTCCCCCTTCAGTGTCAATCGTTTATGGCGCCGATAGATCACAGCTGTTTCCGCTTTTTTAAGTTCTTCAAGGATTTTTTCATGCTCTTCAATACGTTTTAACAGCGCCTCAAGAACGGCTGGCTGTTCCTGTCTTTTTTCAAAGTATTTTTTAACATCTGCAAACGGATGCCATTTTTTACCTTTATCATCTTCATAAAAGAATTGAGATTTAGGCCCCTGAATCGCTTTGATTTGATCTTTAGTGGCTTTTAGGTCTTCCAGATTCAGTTTTACTGCCTGTTCGTGGGGTCGTCTTTGTTTGGTGGCATCATCCCATCCATCAAAATCCTCATCCGCGTATTTTTTGTTGTATTTTTCTTCCGTGTCTTTTAACAATGTTTCCCGGTTTTTTTCTATTGATTTTTTCAGCCCCTCAACCACCTTTTCTAGTTCTTTTATAGTTTTTTGTTCCAGGTCTGTTTCAATGCCGGCTTCTTTTTCCAGCCGAAACTCCTTAAAGACCGGCCGGTTTATCCACAAGCCGAAGTCTCTATTTTCAGAGTGGTGATGGTTCCAGTGGGTACGAAGCATGCGTTTTTATTTTTCACCAATAAATTTATCTTAATATTATACCAAAAATTCCGCCCTTTTGCCAGAGAGTAAAGTTGACGGAATTTATAAATGGTTTATTTTATTAAGATTTTTATGACTTTTGCGACTATTGCGAAACACAAATTCAATCTTAATAGTCGTAAAAGTCCTTATTATCCTAAAAGTCCTGATTTATTTGTTTTTCTTTTTGGCGGATTAGCGCTGTTTTTGCCGTTCGGCAATGGCATTTTTGTAGCCATCGGGTAATGCCCATATAACAAATCCTTCATTGTGTCCTACTGCTTCCATTAAATACCCTTCTTCCGATACACCCAGTATCGGCTCAAAAGATCTATAGGTGGGCACCTTTATCACAAAAACACCCGGATTGTATTTATTGGTTACTACATGGAACTGCATGGTTTTTTCCGGCTCCCCTCCCTCCCGGATTATTTGCAGATTTTTATTGAGCTCTTCACGCGATTGAGGATGCTGTTCTAAAAGACTGAGGAATCTCCCGTATCCGGAATTGACTGCCGCGTTTTCTGCTTCAGGATTAAGATCGCCCCGTAACTGGATTAATTTTGCCAGCCGATGGGGCAGTTTTATGCGATACATATCATAAATATCCTGATCGCGGTCTTTTTTATCACGCCGCTGATTTCTCCGATTGGCAAATATTTTTCGGTTTACTTCAGGAACAGTCTTTTCAAATTTTTCCCAATCCAGCCAACCGAGAGGATTCAGCTCCACCCCATTGATTTCTACGAGCTGGCCGAACTGAATACGCACAGAAAAATGAGCCGGAATATTTTTGGCATCATCCCTGGGCGTTATGGTAAAAACACCGGATGTGACCTGGCGGTAATGCAGTTCGTCCGGATGCCGGATGGCTAATTCAAGCGCTTTATCCACTTTTTCCTGCTTTTCAGTTCTTTCGATATAAAGCAAAAATGAAGGATTGAGATAAAAACGATAAAGTGTTTCCTGACAGTTCTGAAGTCGTTTCAGTTCTTCTGGCCCGAATTCGGCAGGGGTGCGGTAACGGTCCATTTCGCGCTGACATGAGATGTCTAATTGGCAAGGGGGCACCTCTGCTTTTGCTTCCCCAAATGGACTGACGACTTTCAGGACGGCCGTGGCTACAGCCAGGCGTAACAAAGTCCGCCGGTCTATCGTCGGATTTTGAGGTTTTTCACCCTTAAATTTATCAGGCTTCTTCACGCTCATTGGTGGTCAATAGTTATTAAGTGAATTTTATTATACATCATAAATATAATTTGTCAACCTTATTTCAGATACCATTAAAATTCCGTCCAACGTCCCTTCTCCAGTAAAAGTTCAGCAGTTTATTGCGGATTTTTGAATGAGTCGTAGGTCTCAACCGTTTCCGTATAAAACCGATCCAATGCTTCAATAATGGCATATTGGGCTTCGGGGCTGATTTCGACAAGTTTTTCGATAAATGTGGCTAAATCCTCTAAATCACCACTATTTATTAAAGTCTCATCAATCTGTTCCGGTTCCACATACAGGGTAATGGCATTCAGAATCAGATAATTGACCTGTTCCGACAGCGCTTCGGACATCTGAGCCCTTTCGTTTTCAGAGGCGTCTTTAAATCCGATATCTTCCATCAGTGATTCGAGGTAAGCGCCTGGCTCAAAAACATTAATTGTTATATCGGTTTGCATAAGGTTTTTTTATTTAAAAATTTTACCAAGTGTCCACATCGTGCCGCGCCATACGCCTACTACCGGCAGGCCAACGGTCCATTTCAGCAATTTACCGCCCCCTTTTGCCGCTGCCAATGAGGCGCCGGGAACTTTTTTGGCGACTGATACGCCGCCTTTTCCGATTTTTTGTTTTTCTTTCCATATTTTTTTGCCGATTTCCGGCGACATTGCTCCTGCTCCTGCTCCTATGGCGCCCAAAGCAAACGGAAGCGCTATACCGCCTGTAAACAATGTTCCAAGGGCCACTCCGCCAATAGCCAGACCATTGGCCACTACAGCCCTTAAAGCGGCCTTTTGGACCGCCGGACGGTGTTTTTTGGGTATTCGGTGCGTGTAGCTGGCTGCGAACGTTGGAGCGGCCAGAAAGGCGGGCAGGGTCGCCAGGAAAGGCAAAGGGGAAAAAATGGCCGCGGCGCCCAAACCAGCTCCTGCAACCCCCTTTAAAGACACTGATTTAAAGACATTCCTGCTGAGGATTTTTTTGTTGATGTCGACTGTGTGGCGTGTAGATTGATTCAATTTTTGTAAATATAGCAGCATTTTCCCCTGATTATTCATATTGGGGTTTCTTTTGAATTCTTCTTCCACTCCCGCCCGTATATGTTCCTGCTGAATGTTTTTAAGATGCCGTACCAGATCTCTGGCGCGCCCGGTTTTAAACAAACGGCTGACATTCCCGTCTCTTATCGCCAGTTCTAAATAGGCAATAAGCCGTGGGATCGTGGTTTTAATGTGTTTTTCAAAACCTCCGGGCAGATTTTCAATCCATTGTTTTACCTTATCGGGGCTATTTTCAAAAATCCCCGTCAGTTTTGCCAGTTCATCGGCCGGTTTTTCTCCGAGCCGGGCAAATTCGCGGTCTTTTGCTAATGCTTTTAGAGTTGTTTTTAGTGTTGGCCGCAAAAAGAATCCAAAACGGTTTATCGTTGCCCTTGTGCCTGAATAAAGAGCTTCTTTTTGTTCATTGACCTGCCTTTCGATTTCTGATCCCAATGCTTCAATTGGCATATCGGCATCATTTCGATGGAGATAGAAATTGACAAGGGCAAGTACGTGACGTGGTGAATCGTAGACCATGGTACGGCCTTTTAACTTGATGATGTTGCCCGTTTCACGTATGAGCTGTTTGATTTCACTTATTCTCTCAAGTGCTTTTGTTCTTTTTTCTATCTCATCTTGCGACAGTCTCATCTGTCCCTTGATTGATTCAAGGAAGTTTTTATTTTGTTCCGACTCATCTTCTAATTTTTGCAAAAGACCTTCGTAATCTGATACTTTTTGTTTTTCCATTTCGTCTTTGACTTTTTTTTCATCAATATTTTTTCGAAGAAATTCAGGATTTTGCAGAAAGTTTTTAAGTTTTTCCAGATCGATGCTTTTTCTGTTTACCAGCGCATTGATTGCCAGACAAACAGGGTCATCATCACTAACCAGTTCCTTTTTGGCCAAAATTGATTCCAGCAAATCCCGCACGGGCTTGTTGATTGTTTTTTCAGGCGTTGCGGTGGCTGTTTCGGGGGTAGGCTGTTCTTCTTTGGCGGGTTTTTCTTCCTCCTGAGACGCGCCGCGGCGCGTCTCTACAGCATCGCTTTCTGCTTCTGCTGTATCGTCGGAGGGGGTGGTTTCTTTTTTCGGTTCATTTTCCGGTTTACCCATGGACGGAGGAGGTGCGGCAAAGGCACTGGGAGGCGGAGAGGGTGGTGTTGGGGGTTCTTGGGTGGCGGAAGTTTCATCTTGTTTGCTTAAAACGTCATCTATTCGTGGCTCTATCCGCTTTATTTTATCCATAAATCCCTGAAGAATGGCTTCGTTTTTCAGCTGAGCTGGATTTAGTTTGCCGTAGACATCGATTATGGTTTTTAACTGTTTTTGGAGGATTGATATTTCCTCTGAGCCCGTCGCGTCCAGCCCCTGTAGGCGGGCGATTTTTATATAGAGTTTTTTAGCCTCAGGTTTGTCTTTTACATAAGCCTCCAATATGTCTGGAAAAGTCTGCGTTTTCGGCACCCCTATTTTTTGTTCTAATGTTTTTTGGGCAAGCGCCAGACCTGCCTCAATGGTTGCCCGCTCTTTTTCAATTTCCTTTTTCTTTCCGGTTAAATCTGCGATAAGTGACTGAAGTTCTTTTACGTCCATGGCCTGTACTACTTCTCCAAACTCCTGTTCGTTCAGTGGTTCGGGGGCGGGTTGTTCATCTGGTTCATTAAGTAGAGCGTTTAATTCTTCCAGAGCTTTATCTTCATCTTCGGCAGTTTTTAATTGCTGTTCAGCCTTTTTTAGCCCCCGCCTGATCTTTTTTCTTTGTCCTCCGCGCAATTGATATTGGTCTGGATTTTTTAAAAGCATGGTCGCTTTTTCACGCGCCAGGACGATTTGGGTTTTTTCAGCTTCTTCTAAAAAACCAACGCGATCCAGATTATCCACATATTTCTGAAGAGCTTGCTCAACTTCCTCGATGGTGTGTTCCCGGCTCAGTATCTCCTCAATCGTTTCCATACCCTGAACAACAGCGTGTTTGTCCTGTTCGGCGGCGGGATGTTTTGGCTGTGTAACCATTCAAGGGGGGATAAAGTAATCTTTATATTATACCAAAAAATACCCCCAAAAGCAAGACAGCATCCACTACATATCACTCAAAAGAACTTGAGTAAAATTTTACCCAAATCCCATATCGCAGATGCGGGCATATTTAGAAAATATTTTTTTCTAAAATGATTTGCCCCGCCCAGGCTTTTTTCCGGCATACTAAATTTTCCGCTATTAAGATCTCGTTTTAATTTTTTTATCCCTTTTTTTGCCCAAGCCTCTCTTTTTTTGTTTTTGATAAAATCGATTAAAGCCTGATTGGCTTCTTTTTTATCCTTCGACAAATACTGCTTCAGGGAATTGGGATTATTGATGAATCGGTTGATCAGTCCTGGATTTCGTTTGATTTGATCATAAAATTTTAATTTTTTCGGAACTGGCTGTTTTTCATGTTTTTTGGTTTGATGAGGGGTTTCTTCGGGGACAGGCAAAGCAGATGGGGCTGATTTTTCATCTTCCCACCACTTTTTTCCCCCATTTTCCAGAGGCTTATCGTTTACTTCCGTTTTTTTTTACCCTTTTTCCGATTTTTTTCTCCTGCTTTTTCTTTTTCCACCACTCCTTAAGATCCTTGCCTTTTTCTCCAACCCACTTAACGCCATCTTTTCCAAGCTCTACAACAGCCCGCCCTTTCTTTTTTGCGTAATTTTTAAGAGAGCCCAGTCTGCCGTCCATTAGTCCGCTGATCACATCATCCATCCCCTCTTCCTGGAAGGGCGGATCGTCTAGTAAAAGCTGACGTTTATCGGAATATGTCGGCGTTCCCGGTTTGCATTCACTTTTCGAAGGGAATGTAAAATGCCAGGGGTCCCGTTTAGGGCCGCAAATACCACCATTGCCATCAAGTATCGGCGCACAATGCTCAGCTATTAATATGTGCATACCACGGACATGAGAACGCAGTTCTTTTTTTATATCTTCATTGTCTTTCATTGATTTATCTACCCAAATCACTTCTCCATTTTTATCTAAATCATAAGGAACGCGTCCATAGGCATCTGATTGACTGATGTCAAATACGCAGAGAGGTTTAGTATGAGGAGAATACCCTTCACTTTCTACGGTGGCCGTTGAGTCGATTGATCTAAGCCGCGCTTTTTGTTCCGCTTTGGCAAAATTACTCAGCCACCCTACCCCTACGTTTATATCAGTTCCAAGTTTTTCATTGGCGCATTCATTGAGTTTGATAAGCAGGTCGGCGCAATGTTTCGGAGTCGGAATTAATTGAGGGCTTTGTTCTGTTAATTTTGAAGTAATATTTCCTTCCTCATCTTTTTCAAATTCCCGATGCCATCTTGAACCGGGCAATTCCACATCTGCGATTTCATCATCTTCCAGCTCTTCTTTGGGGTCATAAACCGCATTTCCAGCCAGAATCCGAAATGCTTTATTTCTCATTAGTCTTGCATTGACTTCGTCATTCAGCTGTTTTTCAACTGCTGATATTCGATGCGGAGTAATATTTGGTTTATTCCAGAGATATTTAACTGCCAAAAAGCCCATTAAAATAATGGCAAAGCAAATACGGCGTCTTGAAATATATTTTTTCAACTGCTTTTTTTCATCTTGCGCCTCAATGGTGTTGTTTCCGGGTACTTCAGCCATTATTTGAATTGAGTAAAAGGCTAAGTTGTATTAAATGCTTGTTTATTTTAAAATACTTTTATATTTTTGTCAATATAAAATAAGTAAATAAAAAAATCGTTTCTATTTAAGCCACCCGTTTTCGGTAATGCCGTTTTTTGCGGGGGTTGTGGTAGGGTTGGTCTCCGCTTTTTTCAGGTTTTTTCCCGCATTTCTGAAATAGTCCCTTGAGTTTTTCCGGGTATTTTGATGTGCCGTTTTCACATTGTTTGTCGCAAGCGGTTTTATCAAATTCGCCTATTGCTCCTATGTTACGCATCCTGCACATGTCTATGCATAACTCCATTGCCTTTCTTAGCCGTTCCTCACATGTTTTTTCACCCGTCTTTCCTTCCTGAGACGCGCCACGGCGCGTCTCTACAGCATCGCCTGACGGCCTTGCTGTATCGACAGGCTTATCGGCTACCACATCTACATCTGCACAACTTAAGGTCAATAAAACCAACCCGATTAAAACACGTGTTGAGTTTTGGTGAGTCGGTTTTTCGGAGAGTCGGCGCATGATTTATTGGCTACGGGAGAAACACCATAAATCAAGATTTGATTTATGTCAAGTTATTGGGGGTGGGCAAAGGCAGTGCCTATTCCTGAAAGTGCGGATGTCTATCCGCACTTTCAGTTTGTCAGGAGTTTTGATAACAACCCCACTCCAATGCCCGATGAAAATCCTTTACGTCTCCAGGCCTTACCTTTTTCGTGCATGTCGATTGTGGCGGCAATATCGAAATGGCTGAATTTAGCCTGCTCACTTTCTTTTTTCGCCTTTGGCACGAAGCGGTAAATAAACAATCCCGCCTTTACCCAGCCAGCCTCCCTGTCGTTTTCGCCCAAATTAGCCATGCTGGCATTCGGTGAGTTGTTGTCATCGTAATCCAGATCCCAAGGGCCAACATACATGTATTCGCCCACTTCTTTTCCGATTTTCATCACTTCGCATCCTAAGGCTTCATCGTTGCACACCACACCCGTGTAATGTTCGCCCAATGCGATAATACAGCTGCCGGTAAGGGTGGCGATGGTGTAAAAATGATCGATATTTTTGAAATTGTTTTTCATATAGCAAATACAGTCGCTCAACACTAATCGTCCTTCCGCATCGGTGTGGATAATTTCAACCGTTTGCCCATCTCCAGCCGTGTATATGTCGTCCGCGCGCATGGCCCGGCTCCCCATCATACTTTCGGCCAACCCAATTACAAAGTGTGTTGTCTGCCTTATAGCTAAACCACCTTTTACAATTGTCCACACGGTTCCTAGAACTGAAGCACTGCCGGCCATATCCTCTTTCATGAATTTCATGTGGCTTTGTTTGCCCTGCAGACCGCCGGAATCGTAACACAGGCCTTTTCCGATCATGGCGGTAGCCTTTTTAGTCTTTCCTTTTTTCGGGTGGATTGTCAGGATCAGGAGCTCGGAATTGTGCTGACTGCCTGCGGACACTGCATTAATCAGTCCGTATTTTTTCAATTGAGCATGAGGGACACGCACACATTTTACTTTCCATTTTTTGGCGAGTTGTATAATGATGTCCGCATAAACCTGCGGGCTCAGAACATTTGGCGGGATGGTTCCTAAAACTCTCATCAGGTTTTTACCTTCAGCAATCGTCTGACCCCGTTTCATGTCTTTGACAGCCTGAGCTTTTTTGGTTTTAAAATCAGGGTGCACCAGAATAACATCAGGCTCCTTTTCTTTTTTGAATTTAGGTTTGAGCATGGCAGGGTTCAGTGCGGCCACATCTACCCCTAAGGCCGCCTCTTTTACCCACTCAGGCGGGCAAAACAGTCCGATTGTTTTAGGTTTGTTGGCGGAGGCAGACAGATAGGCTCCCCCAAAAAACCGGCGCATGTTACGGCTGGTGATGTCTTTTTCTTTCCCGATTCCTACAAAATAAAAGACCTGATTGTTATGCACCACCTCTTTTTTCTCCCCCTTTTTTCCCGATATTTCATCTTTTAAAAACCTGAAAACGGTTTTCAGCTCTTTTTCTGCACCCTCAACAACCGGTACGATTACGGTGGAGATGTCCTTAAAATCATGTTTGATTTCTGTGAAAGGAAGGTTTTGATTTTTAGGCTCTAAAAAACTGATGATTTCTTTGATCGTCATATCTTTGTGTTAGTGGTTGATGTATTAAAATTAACAGAATTTTAGGGGGAAAACAACTGATATCTATATCTGAAAGTGCGACGATGTTGTCGCGCTTTCAGATATGGCTGGGGATTGGTATAATCCAAACGTCAAATAAATAATAAATAAGTGGAGAGAACTGCCATCCAAATCGTCAAAGCATTTCAAGAAGCCGGACATGAGGCGTATTTTGCGGGTGGGTCGGTTCGTGATATGCTGATGGAGCGTGAGCCGGAGGATTACGATATCGCCACTTCCGCCAAGCCCGATGAGATTGAAAAAATCGTCGATGCTATTCATCTGGAATCCAAAACCATCCCCATTGGCAAAGAGTTCGGCGTTATTCTGGGTGTGGTGAATGGCCATCATTTCGAGATCGCTACGTTCCGTTCCGATAGCAGTTATTCCGACGGCCGGCGTCCCGATGCAGTCATTTTCACATCTGCTAAGGAAGACGCGGTGCGTCGGGATTTTACCATCAACGGCCTTTTTTACGATCCGATTAAAAAAGAGGTCTTGGATTTTGTGGAGGGGCAAAAAGACATTAAAGAAAAGAAAGTCCGTTTTATTGGTGAAGCTCACGAGAGGATTAAAGAAGATCATCTTCGTCTGCTTCGTGGGGTCCGTTTTAAAAACAATTTTGGCTTCGATTACAGTTCGCGTACTGAAAGTGCCATCAGAGAACTGGCTCATCTGGTCGATAATGTCAGCAGAGAACGTGTGGCGGATGAGCTCACCAAAATGCTTTTACATCCGCACCGTTCTCATAGTATGAAAGAGCTGGATGAGCTGACTATTCTGGAGCGGATCCTGCCCGAAGTTACTGCCGGGAAGGGCGTTAAACAACCCACCCAATATCATCAGGAGGGAGATGTGTTTACTCATGTGCTCAAGGCTTTGCATGACATGCCCGAGGAATTTGTAAGTAAAGAATTGGTGTGGGCAGTACTTCTGCACGACATCGGAAAACCCGCCACGTTTGAGGAGCGGGAGGACCGGGTACATTTTGACACCCATGCGGAATTATCCGCCAAAATGGCTCGGAATGTCTGCCAACGGATGAAATTAAGCAAAGCCGAAACCGTCAAAATCACCTGGCTGATCGGCCACCATATGACCATTGGCCTTATCCCTAAAATGCGTCGCGCCCATCAAGTCCAATTATTCTGGAACCCCTGGTTCGAAGATCTGATGCGTCTGCATTATTGTGATGAACATGGCTCTCATCCAGTCGATTTATCGCTCTATGATGAGATTATGAAATTGTATGAAGAGTTTAAAAGCGAACCGCTTTTGGAAGATCATTTTAAACCGATTCTGACCGGTCTGGATTTACAGGAAGAATTTAACCTGAAACCAGGTCCTCAGCTCAAAGAAATTCTTGAAGAACTTCGTTTTGCTCAAATCGAAGGAGTGGTGAAAGATGGTGATGAGGCGCGGAAGTTTGTGTCGGGATACCTGTCGGATTGATATCGCATTGACTGCGAATCGACTTCGGATGGACCAGTCTATTCGATGTCTATTCGACGTCCATCCGTTAAATATGGTATTCTAGAAACCTCTCAAATCTTGGTTTTTTATGTCTGAAAAAAAGTTTGTACATCTTCACGTTCACTCCTATTATTCGTTGCTGGACGGCCTCGGTAAACCGGAGGCGTATGTTAAAAAGGCTGTGGAGCAAGGCAGTCCGGCGATTGCCCTTACCGACCATGGAGTGATGCATGGATGTATTGAGTTTTATAAAGCAGCTCAGAAACATGGCATCAAACCTGTGATCGGCTGTGAGGTGAATATCGCTTTTAACCGACTCACTGACAAACGCCATCAAATTGACAATAAGCGCACTCACGCTCTTCTTTTGGCTGAGACCCAGGAAGGTTATGAAAATCTGCTGAAGATGACTACCGTAGCTCATCTGGAAGGGTATTATTACAAACCCCGTGTGGATTGGGAGCTTATGAAAGAACATTCAAAGGGAATTATTGCATTATCCGGCTGTTTGCAAGGGAGTATTCCAGAGGCGATTCTGAATGAGGATGAAGAAAAAATCAAAGAGCTCATCGAACGATTCCAGTCTACGTTTGGCAAAGATAATTTTTATCTGGAAATCCAAGATCATCCTGCGCTCCCTCAGCAGAAAGTGGTTACCGATAAGCTGATTGAGATTCATAAAGCGCAAGGAATTCCCATTGCCGCCACGGCAGATTGTCATTATGCAAACAGGGGCGATAACGAAGCGCAAGACATCATGCTGTGCATCCAGACAGGCCGGAATCTGGATGAGGCAGGACGGATTTCTATGATGAATTCCGATTATTCTATGCGTCCGCCGGAGGAAATGTATGAAGTGTTTTCCCATATTCCTGAGGCGCTAGAAAACACGGTCAAAATCGCTGAACGATGCGATGTTAATTTTGAATTCGGCAAGTATCTGATTCCTGCTTTTCATACTCCTGAAGAAAAAGACCCGGCTCAGTATTTAACGGAACTTTGTTTTAAGGGACTGATTGAAAAATACAAGCTTAGCCGTTCTTACCATTATCTGATGAATGGGCAGGCTCAGGATTTGACCGAGCAGGAGCAAGTCTTGATCAATCGTCTGAATTATGAACTGAAGATCATTAAAGACATGGGATTTGTGGGGTACTTTCTGATTGTGTGGGATTTTGTGAAATGGGCTAAAGATCGGCAAATTGTGGTCGGTCCCGGTCGTGGTTCAGCGGCTGGCGCGCTGGTATCTTATACGCTCGACATTACCGAAATCGACCCCCTTCAATACAATCTTCTTTTTGAACGATTCCTGAATCCCGCTCGTATTTCCATGCCGGATATCGATTTGGACTTTGCGGACAACCGTCGGGATGAAGTGATTGATTATGTGTGTGAAAAATACGGTCGTGATCGGGTGGCGCAGATCTGCACCTTCGGGACTATGGCGGCACGGGCCGCCGTAAAAGATGTCGGGCGAGTTTTGGGAGTGCCGTTTGTTGAGATGAATGAATTCGCCAAATTAATTCCTGAAAAGCCGGGCACTAAATTAAAAGAAGCGTTGGAACAGTCGCCGGAAATGCGGGAAGTGATTGAAAAATCAGATATTTTTAAACAGGTGATGAGCAATGCTCTTAAATTAGAAGGGGCGGTCCGCCATGTGTCCGTTCATGCCTGCGCAGTGGTTATTGCCGATGAGCCGCTGACCAAATATACAGCCCTTCAGCATCCTCCCAAAGATGACGAGGGTATTATTACCCAATACGAAGCCAAATCTCTTGAATCCTTAGGTCTTCTGAAAATGGACTTTTTAGGCCTTAAAAACCTGACTATCCTTCAAACATCACTCAAAGTTATAGATCGCACGAAAGGCAAAAAGATCAATCGCAGAGAAATTCCCATTAAAGACCGAAAGGCTTACGCGCTGATGGCACGCGGAGAGACGACGGGTGTGTTTCAGCTGGAATCTGCTGGCATGAAACGGTATTTAAAAGAACTTAAGCCCACCGAATTTGAAGACATTATTGCGATGGTGTCGCTGTACCGTCCCGGACCCATGGAGTGGATCCCTGATTACATCAAGGGCAAACATGGCCGCAAAGCCATCACCTACATCCACCCCTCTCTCAAACCTATCCTTAAAACCACCTACGGTATCGCGATCTACCAGGAGCAGATCCTCCAAATCGCTCAGGAGTTTGCGGATTTTTCATTGGGAGAGGCGGATATTCTGCGCCGGGCTATTGGTAAAAAGATCATTACAGAACTCGAAGCTCAGCGTGAAAAATTTATTGAGGGTGCGATTGCGAAAGGCCACAAAAAGGATTTGGCTATCACTATTTTTGAAAAGGTTATCGAACCATTCGCGGGTTACGGATTTAATAAATCTCATGCGGCTTGTTACGCCATGATCGCTTATCAAACGGCTTATTTAAAAGCTCATTATCCTACCGAATTCATGACCGCGCTGATGTCTGCGGATTATGGCAATACGGATCGTATCGTCATCGAAATCGGTGAATGTGAACAGATGGGCATTCAGGTTCTGCCTCCGGATGTCAACGAATCACTGTCTAATTTTACTTATGTTGAAGACGGCAAAATCCGCTTCGGTCTATCAGCCATTAAAGGGCTCGGACAGGGGTCGGTTAAAATGATTATCGAAGCGCGGGATGAGGGAGGAAAGTTTCAGTCTATCGAAGATTTTGCCCGGAGGGTGCCTGCCAAAATCCTGAACAAAAAAACCATCGAAGCGTTGGCTTTTGGCGGCGCCATGGACACCTTAGGTGAACGAAAGCAAATTGGTTTGAGCTTTGATTTAATCGCTGGTTTCGGGAAGAAATCTGTCTCCACTCATCACGAAGATCAGGTAGGGTTATTTGATGAATTAGAAGAAGTTATTGCCGACCATCTTGAGCTGGCGAATGTGGAGCCTGCTACGCCGAGCGAACGCCTTAAATGGGAAAAGGAATACCTTGGTCTTTATGTTTCTTCCCATCCTCTTACGGGGTTAAAAAACTATTTTCAAAGAAAAGTTGTTCCCATCAATCAGCTCTCCGAGAAGGCTGTCGGCAAATCGATTAAAATTGGAGGTATTATCCAATCTTATCGTAAAATCACTACCAAAAAAGGCGATATGATGGCCATGCTTACACTAGAAGATCCTTTTGGTAAAGTGGATGCGGTGATGTTCCCTAAGGCCTATCGCGAGAATGCCAGTACCTTGATTGAAGATCAATTATTGTTTGTGGAAGGAGTTCTGGAAAAGCGCATGGGAGAACCCCAAATCGTTATTCAAAATGCTACTCCGATCTCTTTAGAAAAGCTGCAGGAGGTTGCGAAAGAAGAGGGGTTGTGGACCGAGAATGAAAAAATAGACCGCGTTACCCGTCAGAATTCGGAAGAAGATGATTTGGCGGATGCTGAGGAGGTTTTGGATGTTTCTGAAGAAGAGACAAAGGATTTGGATGAGGCGGATAATGACGTTGAGTCAATTCTTATTAATCAGGAGGTGGGGAAAGCTTTTTTTGTTAAATTAAAAGCGGTGCTTGAAAAACATCCTGGTAACCAAAAAATTCAATTGGTCATCGGCGACAAGATCCTTCCCGCGCCTATGACTGTTACCTTTACGCCTGAACTTATGGCGGAGATTGATGAATTGATGAGGGGGGGGGTAGACCCCCTCGCCAATGACCGTTCTACCTCGTCATTCTGAACACTAAAAGTCATCCTGAATTTAGTTCAGGATCCCCTGACAAGCCAAATGGCTATATGCCAGGCTTTTAGGATTAAAACAAATAATCCTTTCATCTCGGTTAAAGGAATTGTCGGAAGATTGGGAGATCCTGAAACGAGTTCAGGATGACGAGGGAGCGTTCAGGATGACGTTTAGAATAACAAAGCTATTTATGATACTTCTGATGTACCTCCCTCAGTTTCTTATTGGTGATATGCGTGTAAATTTGGGTGGTGGTGATGCTGGAATGGCCCAAAAGTTCCTGGACGGAGCGGATGTCGGCGCCGTTGATCAGAAGTTCTGTTGCGAAGGAGTGGCGAATGGTATGAGGGGTTACATGTTTGGTAATACCGGCTTGGCAGGCAGTGGTCCGCACCATTTCCTGAATCGTATAATCCGTCAATCGCCGATGCTCTCCTTTTAAATCCAAATCTCCTTTTTTCTTTTCCCTGCTTCTCCGATGGTTTAGAAATAAGGGGCCAAAGTTGTCGTCGCGCGCGTCCAAATACTCTTTTAACCATCCTTTCGCCCGTTCCGAGAGGAATACGATGCGTATTTTTTTACCCTTTCCGCGAATACTAAACTCTCCCCGCTCCAAGTCTACATTCTGCCGGCTTAAGGCAGTTAGTTCGCTGATGCGAAGGCCGGTTGAATAGAGCATTTCTACAATAGCGCGATTGCGCAAACCCGTTATTTTTCCATCGTCTATCGTTCGGAAAAGCCGCTCCAGCTCCTCGCGTGTTAAATATTCCACCTCCCTATCCGGAATTTTTGCCAAATCCACTTTTTCCGGCGCCAGCACCTTCCAATCACTTTTAACACAGAACTTCAAAAAGGCTCTTAGGGCGATGACGTGATAGTTCTGGGTTTTTACGCTCAGGTTTTCATGAGGCCGGAATTCATAACGGTTCAGGAACAGCCGATACTTTTTAATGAGCGGAAGATTGATTTTTATGATGTCGATGTCTTTCGCGAATTCTAAAAAACGCTCCAGATAATGCGCATAGCTGACCAGCGTCCTTTTAGACTGGTTTTTTTCAATTTCACAGTGCTCTAAAAATTGCCGGATGGCTACGCTGAGCTTCATTTATTTTGATTATTACCATTTTTTATTATACGGGATTATTTTAAATACACAATGAGCACCCCGCTTTTGGTTTTCCGTAAGTTTTCCCATTTGAAATGAAGGATCAGCCCGTGTTTTTTCAGGTCAACGATTTTTTCTTCCGCCACATCACGGAGTACGGACCTGCTGTCTTTTGAATGAGTTCCTTTACCTGTTATGATCTCTACTGTTTTCAAGCCCCTCTCATGTACAGTCCTTATGAAAGAGTCGATTTCTGACTCCGCTTCAACTGCTTTTAAGCCGTGAAGATCAAGCTTGCGTTCAGGCTTGACCGGATACTGCAAAAGTATTTTATGGATGGACTTAGCCCCGTCATCCATATCAGCTTCTTTTTCCTCTAGTGCGGCCTCGAATTCTTCATCGCCAATTTTTTCTAAAAGTTCAGCCATTTCGTCTGGCCGGCGATCAGAAGATACTCCCTGTTTTTCCATTAGTTGGCGTTTTTTTTCAGCCCTGCGGGCAACCCTTTTGGCATGACGTTCGACAGGATCAAGTCTTGTTTTTTCAGAAGGCGGCAGTTCAACAATTTGAGCCATCGTAACAGTTTGTTTTTTATTGTCAGGCTCAGCTTCTTTTTCCGGTTCGCGGACAACTTTTTTCCGCCTCAGTATACGTGAAAACTGATCGCGCCAACGACTTAAAAATCCGGGTTTTTCTGCAGCCGATTCCTTTGGAGGCATTTTTTCCACGATTATTTATTATATTCTTTTTTCCTTTTTTGTCAAATAAAGTGTTTCAGCAAATAGTCATGACATTGTTTAATGGCTTTTCCGCGATGTGAGATTTCATTTTTTTCATTTTTACTAAGTGCGGAAAATACCTTCTCCTTTCCTTTAGGCAAAAATACGGCGGATAGCGGAATTCCGGGTTCCAAGTCGGCTTCAGGCTTGGGCAGAATTATCCCTTTGCATTCCCCGCGGAACGTCATAGTCTCCTCACCCGGGCGATACAAAGCTACCACGCTGATGAATTCCGTCTGCCTGTTTTCCTCCCGTTGCATTCGGCTTAAAAAGAAGCTTAGCCATTCCTCGTCAGTCGCCTGTCCGCCCGCGCCCCAGCGCCGGGTCTTCACGCCCAATTCCCCCTCCAGCGCGTCCACATGAATCCCTGAATCATCGGCAATCGTCGGCAAGCCTGTTAGCCGTCCAAAAAACTCCGCTTTGATGATGGCATTCGCTTCATACGTGTCTCCATCTTCTTCTACATCCTCCTCAATTCCTTCGTCATTCAGAGAGACAAATTTAATAGGCAGTTCTTCCAGAACTTCCATCAGCTCTTTAAATTTGCCGAAGTTGTGAGTGGCGATTAATACTTTATTCATGGCGGTTGGAATCCTCCAACCTCCTTTATCCCACCTTCGCCGGGGCTCCGGCGGGCAGGCAAGGAGGCAGAATCGGTTATTTTGCCAATTTTACTAATTCTTCAGGTTTCATAGGCAGAATTTCTGTTTTTCCGAAGTCAGTTACGATGACGAAATGGATAATGTTGCCGGTTCGTTTTTTGTCTTTTTTCATATACTCCAATAGAGGGTTCAATTGGAGGTCAGATGGGAGGTCACATGGGAGGCCAAATTGTTGCAGAGTTGATTTGATTTTATCGCCCACCTCTTTATTTTGTTTGCCGAGATTTTGGGCGACTTTGTTCGCCAGCACCATGCCGATGCTAATGGCCTGGTCGTGGGTCAGTTGGTAGTCGGTGGCCGCTTCGATGGCATGGCCGAAGGTGTGGCCGTAATTCAGGATATGTCGTTGTCCGGATTCTCTAAAATCCTGCTCCACCACATTTACCTTGGCCTGGGCAGATTTGATGATTACAGGTTCAAGCTCAAACGGATCGAAATGGTCGAATAACGTTTTGTCGATGATGGCGGCGTATTTAATCACCTCTCCCATTCCCGGCATTTTTTTGGGACCTTCGAAGCTTTTTAAAACCCCCGGGTCTATTAAAACCTGTTCGGCTAGGTAGAATGTGCCGATGATGTTTTTGGCTACAAAATCGATGCCTGTTTTCCCGCCGATGGCCGCGTCGACCATGCCGAGTAATGAGGTCGGAACCGCGATATATTTCATCCCCCGCATATAAATAGAGGCCACAAATCCCGCGATGTCCGTGATTACACCACCCCCGAAACCGATCAGCACATCCGCACGTGTAAATTCCTTTTTCAGCAAATGTTCACACAGGGAAATCACCCGTTCAAAGTTCTTGCTGGTCTCGCCCGCCGGTATCGTCAGGAATAAAACGCCCGGAAACATCTCTTTTAGCTGTTTACCGTAAATCGATTCAAGATTGCTGTCGGTTATAATTGCGAAACGGCTTTTTGGGTAATCCTTTTTTAACAGGTCTCCGATTTCGCTAAACAATCCCTCTTGGATGAGGATTTTTGAGGTACCCGATGGGGTTTTGAGGTTGATTGTAGCCATGTGGCTATTGTGGTTGCCGATGGCGCGGTGACGTCACAGCGCTTTCAGTTGATGAGGTGCATTTTTTTCAGATTGCCCATCATCTCTTCAAAGCTTTCCAGTATTAGGGATTGTTTTCCGTCACTCAGAGCTTCGTCCGGTTTATTGTGAACTTCCACAATCAGTCCGTCCGCGCCGGTCGCCAGAGCGCCTAAGGCCAAGGGGACGACTAAATCATAACGTCCGGCCGCGTGACTCGGGTCGGCGATGATGGGAAGGTGGGAAGTCTCCTTAATGAGCGTCAGCGAATTCAGATCCAGAATGTTGCGCGTGGATTGTTCGAACGTCCGGATGCCCCGTTCACACAATACCACATTTTTATTCCCTTCATTCAGGCAGTATTCGGCGGCCAGCAAAAACTCCTCAACCGTTGCCGACATCCCCCGTTTTAAAAGGATAGGCCGGTTTGTTTTTGCCGCCCTTTTAAGCAGTTCAAAATTCTGCATGTTTCGCGCGCCGAGCTGAATCATGTCGATGTCGTATTTTTCAAATAAAGGAATATGCTCCACTGAAATCAGTTCCGTGACCACTGGCAGGCCGGTTGCTTCGCGGGCCTGCGCCAGTAATTTTAAACCCTCCTCCTCCATGCCCTGAAAAGAATAAGGCGATGTCCGGGGCTTGAAGGCTCCCCCGCGCAGCATATGGGCGCCGCGTTCTTTAACGCCTTTCGCAATCGTCATAATCTGATCTTCTGATTCCACCCCGCAGGGGCCGGCGATGATGACAGGCGAACCGGCTCCGAATGCCACCTTACCTATTTTTACCACGGTGTTTTCGGGTTTGTATTCCCTGCTTACCTTTTTATAAGGTTTGGAAACGAGCAGAATTTCTTTAACGCCCGCCAAACGTATGACTTTGCCTTCATCGAGCTTTTCTTTTTCGCCGATCACGCCGATGGCGGTGCGCTGGTCGCCGTACATGGCCTCACCCCTTAATCCGTGTTCTTCAATAATATGGAGCACGTGTTCCGTCATTTCGCGCGTGGCGTCTTTGTGCATGACTACGATCATGTGAATTTTGGTTAAAGAAAAACCGCCTGTTTAGCGGTCGATATTTTTATTACATCAAACAACGACCGTTTAGCGGGCTTTAAAATAAAAACCGAAAAAGTAAGAAAGTCGTTTAATCATGTGATTTGATTTTAGCAAAACTTCCTTTGAAGTCAAATGCGTGTTTTCTCAGTCCAGGCAGAGGTAACCATCTTGTTCCTTAATCCCGTATCACTGCGCCGGCGGATTTTAAATTCGCCAGCACTTTCTGGTGGATGTTGTTTACCTGGTCATCGGTAAGGGTTTCTTTGTCTGAACGATAGGTGATGGAATACGTTAAGCTCCGTTTATCCTTTCCGATATTTTCCCCCTGATATTCATCAGTCAGTTCAATCTTTTTTACCAACGTTTTGTCGGTTTTTTCAATGGCATTAGAGAATTTTTCGGCGGAATCTTTTTTAGGAATCAGAATACTAACATCCAATTGAATGGCAGGGTATTTCGGCAGTTCTGTGAAGGTAGGGCGCTGGCCGATTTTCATTTCATGAATGGTCTCCAGGTCGACTTCTGCCACAATAATCGTTGTTTTAATGCCAAAGTTTTTAGCGATCTGTGGGTGAAGTTCGTAAAGCCGTCCCACGTTTTTTCCTCTGAAAACCAAATCAGCTATTCGTCCGGGATGCTGATATGCCGCAGAGGATTTTGATGTTTTAAGTGTAATTCCCACGGCCTCTACTATCCCCTGTAAATCTCTAAAACCTTCGCCCACTGAGGCCATGATGAGCTGAGTGGACTCTTCCACATCTTCTCCTTTTTTATAATAGGTCCGGTTGATTTCGAATAAGCGGAATTGCTTTTGATAACGAAGGTTGTCGGTTACCATTTCCAATGTCCACGGAAGCAGACTTTGGCGCATAACAGAAAGATCGCCTGAGATCGGATTGGCTACTTCAACACTTGTATTGCCAACTTCCATTCCGCATTTTTTCAGCAGATCCGGCCCCAAAAAGCTGAATGTGCAGATTTCGCTGAAACCAAAGGCGGTTAATTCTTCCTTGATCTGTTTTTCCAGCGCGTGCCGCTTGTTAACCGGAATCGGATTGATGCTGGTACAGGGCATCGTGAAAGGGATTTTGTCGTAACTGTAAATACGGGCGACTTCTTCGATCACGTCCGCTTCCATATTCACATCATTCAGCCGCCAGCTGGGAACGGACACCTCAAATCCTTCTTTTGTTTTCTTTGATCCAAATCCAAGATCGGTCAGGATTTTATTGGTTGTCCTGTCAGGAATCGCCACGCCCACCAGCCGTTCGATTTGTTTGGCGTGCAGTTTAATCACTCGATTTTCAGGTTTGTAGTCTTTAAATTCAATCACTTCACTCGCTACTTTTGTATCGGGGCACAGCTCTAAAATAAGTTCCACAGAACGTGCCAAACCGTCTTTTGCCAGCTCCTTATCCACTCCTTTTTCATAAATAATGGCCGCGTCACTAATCACATTCAGTCCGCGAACGGCCCATCTGGTCAACGAAGGATTATAAACCGGTGCGTGGAGGAGAATCCGTTTGGTTTTTTTATTGATTCCGCTGTGCAGACCCCCCATGATTCCGCAGAGGTCAAATATCTCATGACCATCGTCCAAAACCGTTACACCATCGATCAATTCGATTTCCTGCCCATCTAATGTGATTACTTTTTCACCCTTTTTGCTTTTGCGCATTATCCACTCTTTTCCTTTTACCTGATCCGGGTCAAATGCGTGCATGGGCATGCCGAGTTCCAGCATCACGTAGTTGGTGATGTCCACAATGTTAGAGATCGGCCGTATCCCGCAGGCGGTTAATCTTTTCTTCATCCATTCCGGTGACTCTTTCACTTCAATACCCGTTAAATAAACTGCTTGATAGCTGGGGCAGAGGGCGGGGTCTTTTATCTTGATATTGATTGGAGCAGGGGTGTTAGGAGACGCAAAATCTTGCGTCTTTACGTCTTTTTTCCATTTACCCAATCCATTGGCCACGAATTCGCGGGCGAAGCCCCGGTGGCTGAACAGGTCGGCGCGGTTGGTAATGGCGTGGTTGTCCACATCCAGCACCACATCATCCAATCCTAATGCTTTCGCAAGCGGGGTGCCAATAGGCGCGTCGATATGGCTTAAGTCCACGATTTCATGATCTCCTTTTAACGGAAACATTTCCTCTAAACCGATTTCCGGGCTGGAGCAGATCATCCCAAAACTTTCTTCTCCGCGGATTTTCACGCGTTCCAGTTTCATCACATCGGTTCCGTGCCATTTTACTACCGTTCCTACGGGCGCGAAGGCCACTTTCATTCCTTCTTTTAAATTCGATCCGCCACAAACTACTTTAATCTGCTCTTGTCCGTTGTTTACCATGGCTAATGTCAGCTTGTCCGCATCGGGGTGGGGCATTAGTTCATCCACTTTGCCTAAAATAATTCCGGTCAGGCTAGTACCCACGTTTTCCATGGTTTCCACCTCGGCACTGCGGGCGGTGATGACCTCTTTTATCTTTTCATTGTCCTTTTCGGTAAGGTCGATGAAATCCTGTAGCCAATTTAAACTTATTTTCATATCAAATAACGTAATAACGAAATAACGCTACTTATTGTAACTTGTAATTTGTAATTTGTAACTCGTAATTTTAACAAAATATTCAAATTACGCCCCGTAAAGCGGGGTAAATTACAAGTTACAAGTATCGTTAATGTTATTTGGAAGTTTTTTTGGCAGCGGTTTTGGTCTTTGCGGCTGCTTTTTTCTCAGTCATTTTCTTAGCCTCCCCGACCTTTTTTTGCGCCATTTCCTTTGCTTCTCCTGCCTTTTTTTTGGCCGCTTCCCCCCTTTTCTGCAGATATTCAATCGGGTGATGCAAAAAGGCTCCCCCTTCTTCTTTGAGTTTTTTAAACACGTGAGATTGTCCTCCTTCTTCACGCTGAACGAAGTTGATGATGTCATTGGTCATAGCAAAAAGTTCCTCTCCCATCACCATCGGAACGTCTTTTAGATGTTCATATTTAGTGCGGTTTTTGGGGACGGCCAGCCATTTTTCCTGCCAGGCATCCACCTTTTTGTTGTCGACACCGGTTTTGGTTTTGATTTTGGTAAAAATATCACCCGCCGCCTTGGTGACAGCGTTGTTTTTTAATTTATCTTTAGCGACTAAGGCTGTTTTTTTAGCCTCGGTTGCCGCTTTTTTAGGGCCGACTTTTGGTGTAGGCATAGTTTTTTTGTTAGGACTATTAAGATTTTTAGGATTTTTACGACTATTGCGATGGTGTATTTTATTATTTAAGTCCAATCTCAATAGCCGTAATGGTCTTCATAATCCTAAAAGTCTTAATTTATTTCATTGTATCAAATATAATGAGTGCATGAAAAGTTATAACGAAGAACTTAGTCAGTGTTTCGATGAAATCGCGGATCTCATGTCTCTTTCGGGCGAGAATTCATTTAAAATCCGTGCGTATCGCGAGGCGGCTCGACGGCTGAAACAGGATCTTGAACCCATCACTAAAAAACAGCTGAATAGGCAGTCGCTGATGGCCATGCCTCGAATCGGCCCTGCTCTTGCCGATAAGATCATTCAATATATCAAAACAGGAAAAGTCGATTATCTGGAACGGTTGCGCAAACAGATTCCTAAACCCGTGCGCGATTTGCTTAAAATCCCTCATCTTGGCCCCCGCCGCGTGCGCGACCTTTATATTAATTTGGGCATCAGATCCAAGTCCGATTTAAAAAAATGTGCCGAAAACGGTCAAATTGCTGAACTCCCTGGTTTTGGTAATAAATTAGTGACAACTATTTTGTCCGCTTTGGAAAAAGGGCAGGAGAAAAAGAAACGTCATAACCGTTCGGATGTCGAGCCTATTGTCAAAAAATTCACCATGCTTCTTAAAAAAATAAAAGGGGTCAAAAAAGTGGAGGTGGCAGGCAGTTATCGGCGGCAAGCTCTCACAGTCGGCGATCTGGATTTGCTGGTTGTAGGCAAACGGTCAGCTGCGGTTAATGCTGAAAAGCAGATCACTAAAACATTCCCAGGTCTTACAATCCTGGCGGGCGGTGAAACCAAAATTGCCTTTGTCATCTTCCCGCAAAATTTACAAGTCGACATTCGTTTCGTGCCCGAAGAAAGTTACGGAGCCGCCCTTTTATATTTTACGGGCAGTAAAGATTACAATGTGATGATGCGCAAAGTGGCTATCGAAAAAGGTTATCTGCTGAATGAATATGGATTGTTCCAGAATGGTGAATATGTGGCGGGTCGTACAGAAAAGGAGGTTTATGAGAAATTAAGCCTACCTATAAAATCCCCCAAAGCACGAAAATAAGTTGTCAACAATAGGATAAATCGGTTAAAATTAAGTTAGACTGAAACATACGTTTTTTGCTTATAATTTCCTCTACACTTTCATCTATGGGATTCCTATTATCACCTTGCGCTGTGGTGTAAGGTTGCGGAGACCCACCTGGTTTACCCGGGGATTAAAGGAGGCAAAGAACGGTGTTTCGGTTGTTCCGATATATTCGGATTATGGGCCGATGGTGGACTACAATTGCCCCACTATTGAATTGGTTGTCATTTTAAGGTCAAGTCGGTATGATGATTTTACCTCTTAAAATCGATTATATGCTGAAAAAATTATGTATCACATTATTCGGTGTTGTGGCACTGGCTATTCCTTTCGCCTATGCTGTCGACACACCGACTGACACCGTTCGTGTTGAAGTGTTTGAACGGCAGGATTGTGGTCATTGTCAGGATGAAAAAGAATTTTTGAACCAGCTTTCCAAAACGCGTGGTGATCTGATTGTGGTTTATCATGACATTGCGGAGAAGGAGCATAAAAAGCATTTTATTCAATTGGCTGAACTGGAAGGTATTCCCAAGGTCACTCCTATTACAATAATAGATGGTGTTTTACTACAAGGATTTTCGACGGCTGAAACCACTGGCAAGCAAATTGAGTCATTAATTGAAAGTGCCAAGGGTAAGCAACAATATACCTTTGAAGAATTTATAGCGGCTGGGGGAAGTAAAGAGGTGCAGTCCGGTGGTAGTGCGTGCGATATTGATGGCGAGACGGTTCAGTGTGGTGTGGAGGCAATTAATTATATTATTGATGTTCCTTTTATCGGTCCAGTAGACGCTTCTAAATACTCCCTACCTGTTCTGTCCCTTGTACTTGGGTTTGTAGACGGTTTCAATCCTTGCGCGATGTGGGTGCTCGTTATGTTCCTTACTATTCTGGCCGAAGCGGGCTCCCGCCGCCGTATGTTTGAGATGGCCGGCATCTTTATTTTTGCGGAAGCCGTCATGTACTACCTCATTCTTAACGTCTGGATGACCACGTGGGATTTTGTTGGACTGGATCGCATCGTTACTCCGATTGTCGGTTTGGTGGCCGCGGGCGCGGGTTCTTATTTCCTCTATCTTTTTTACAAAAAAGACACCGCCTGCAAGGTCGGTAGCCTGGAGAGAAAACGTAAGACGCAAGAGAAGATTAAAGGTTATGCGCAGGCGCCGATGACCATTATGGTCGGTTTGGGGATTTTGGGTCTCGCATTTTCCGTTAATATCATTGAATTTGCCTGTTCTATCGGTATTCCTCAAACCTTTACCAAAGTCCTTGATATGAGCTATCTCAGCTGGGCTGGTAAGCAGCTGTACAACGCTCTCTATATTCTCATGTACATGATTGATGATTTGATCATCTTTGCTTTGGCGCTTTATAGCTTTGATAAAATCGGTCTGACTACCCACAAATACACTCGCGCCTCTCACTTTATCGGCGGGCTGATCATGGTAATTCTGGGTGTCATTTTACTTACCAATCCAACGTTGTTGGTGTTTGGATAGGGGGAAGAATTGCCTAAGTATTGCTAAAAGGATTGCTAATAAGGCTATTCTTAGGCAATTCTTCAGCTATTTTTAATGCACCACAAAAATCCCAATTCCTTCATTTTGTGATTGGGATATTGCTCCACGCGGTAACCTAGCTGTTCCAAAAAGAATCTGAGTTCCTTACTGCCTTCGCCTTCTATCCAGTTATGATATTCCAGAAAGATATGATGGATTTTTTTAAAGAGTTCTTTTGAGGCTGAATAAATGATCTTAAATTCACTGCCTTCGCAATCCAGTTTTAGCAGATCACATTGTTCCAATTGATTCTTCTGGAAAATCCGTTGCAGGGTCGTTGTCTGGATTTTTTGGGTTTCTCCCGTGGGTTCAATAGCTTTTTCAATTGAGTGGTTTAAGTCCTCCTGGCTGATCTGAAGCCCTGTTTCTCCCACTGCATCGCTCACAGCCAACTGTTTTGGATGCACATTTTTTATCCGGTTTTGTTTTAGATTGGCCTTCAGAATTTCATAATTGCCGCTATGAGGTTCGAAGGCGTAAATCGGAACCGTTGGATTTAATGTGGCGGCCAGCAGGCTGAAAAAGCCGAGATGCCCACCAATATCCAAAATACTGTGGCTGGCTTTCCTGATTACTTCATCGCAAAACCGATACTGATGGTCTAAAAACAATTCATTGGCCACAATAAAGTCTCCCTCATTTCTTAATGTGAGCTGAATACGCTGTCCGAATACTTTGATTTCCCTTTGAGTCATAGTGAGAAGGCTTTCATTTGTTCATTCATCCATTCCCAGTCGCCATGCAGAGGGGCGTTGATGTGGCCGGCGCCCGGCAAGATTCTAAGGGGTATTTTCAGATTATCCGCTAAAGTCTTAAATTCTTCTTCCAAGATAAAATTGTCATTATCCGAACCGATCATTTGGTAATTTTGTACACTTAAATCCAATTCCGGAAGCGGAAAGAAGCTGGCCAATTCTTCAATATCACAGTCATTTAAAGGCGGAGCAACCAGAAAGACTTTTTTCGGTTTTACTTCAGGATGTCGTGCTACATAATGCAGCCACAAGGTACATCCTAAGCTGTGAGCGGCCACCACCAAGTCCGGACTTCTCTGTAAAACATCTTCCAAATACCCCAACCACTCGTTTAGCTGGGGTCGGTCGGCATTCGGTAAGTCTGGGAAAAGCACTGTCTGCCCTTCGTCTTTTAACCGGTTTGCCAAATAGCTTTGCCAATGTTCGGGGTGAGTTCCCCCGTAACCGTGAAGCAAGAGAAAGGTGGTCATGTTAGGCGTTTAAAATCAGGAAAGTGGTATTTAAATAGGTCGCGAACAATACCCATAATAAATAAGGAAGGAGCATGTAAGCGGCTTTGTGATTGTTTTTAAACGCCGTCAGAATCATCAGTTCAATCACAATAATCATCCCGATAATCACATACAAAGCTCCGCTAATGGACTGCTTTGTGAAAAATACGTAGGGCCATAAGTACACCAGCACTCCATTGATCGCGTAAAGGCCCGCGAAGATCTTTCGAAGCTGATCGCTTTTGTAAAAATTCCACGTGTGGTAAGCAGCGAGGCCAATGAGTACAAAAATTGTTGTCCACACAAAAGGAAACACCCAACCTGGAGGCGTAAAACCAGGTTTCAGCAGGGATTCGTAGAATGTCCATTCATTGCCCTGCATCATATTTCCGCGAAACCCCAATAGGAATATGTAGACAAAAAATATGAATCCGGAGATCAGTTTTTCTTTTTTAGAGGTCTGTTCCCGGTGGAACAGTTTTTGCAGCCAGTCAAACATAATTACGGATGGTTAACGAATAGATATCGAATTGACTGCGAATAGACTTCGAATGGACAGCCAATCCTTTTTTATTTTACCTCGCAAGAGGGCATAAAGAAAGATGGAAAAGAATCTTATTTTATATAGCCAAAAACCCCGCGCGACTAAGCGCGGGGTTTTTATTTCTGACTTAAGGCAGACAAAATTAGCTGAGGTGCCTGAAGACCATTTTGGTCATTTCAAACATACTGACTTTGCCTTTTCCGCCGAAAACATCTTTCAAAGCGGCATCCGCATTGATCATGCGTTTGTTGACTTTGTCCTGTAGGCCATGCCTTTTGATGTAGCCCCACAGTTTCTTAATGACTTCTGTGCGAGGCATTGGGCCGTTACCAACGACTTTGGCCAATGTGGCAGAAACTTTCATAGGCTTCATGAAAGCTGGATTTGGTTTTCTTGGCATAATATTTTATTTAAATAATAAATCGTGTTCACTATACCGAACCCCCAAGATAATGTACAGAGGAGTTTAAATTTTCATTTTACAAGTTTCATTTTCATTTTTTATTAAATATTTTGCCATTTCTTTATTTTTATTCTAAAATCATTTCCTTTAGTATCACTTGATATGGAAATCATCAACAAGCGCTTAACGCTTCATGAGTTTCGGGATTATATAAAGGGGTATTATTTTGGCTCGCTTCCTGCTAACAAACTGGTCATTCATCACACTTGGCGTCCCACTCGGGAATCCTGGCAGGGGGAGCAAACGATTGCCGGTTTAAAAAACTATTATGAGGGCAAGGGCTGGAAAGTTGGTTCTCACCTATTTATAGCGGATGACGGCATCTGGCTTTTTACCCCCATGCAAAAGAACGGCATTCACGCAGGATCCTTAAACCTTCGCTCCATCGGCATTGAAGTGGTGGGTAATTATAATGTGGAAAAATGGAGCGGTGAAACTAAAACCAATGCGCTTGGGGCGATTAAGGTTTTAATGGAACGGTTGGGATTAACGGAAAACGATCTTTTTTTTCATCGTGACGTTTCGTCTAAATCCTGTCCCGGTTGGGCCATCACCAAAGAGTGGCTGTTTAAAGAACTGACAGTATTTCGTTTAAAGCCCCGTATTCCGACAGCTGATTCCGCATCACTCGAAGCGCTGTCAGCCCCCACTCCTGTTTCTCCACCTTCTGACTCTGATGAAATGGTGTTTATACCGGTGCCGGCATGGGCTCAGGAAGCTGTGGATTTTGTGGTCACTCATCGGCTTTTTAAAATCACTTCTTCAGAAGACATTCGTGACGCGGTTAAATTTTACCGATTTTATCTTTTAATCCGACAAACCCATGGATAGTAAGGCTGAAAAGATTGCGGCTATTATTGCTATTACCCAGGTGTTTAAATACTATGGTGTTCCTTCTAAATTCTGCCCCATTGTCGCGATGGGTTTTGGCGCGGCTTTCGGTTACGCTGACAATCCCACCGCTCAGGGTATTATTGATGGCGTGGTACTGGGTGCTATGACTACAGGAAGCTATGGTGTATTAAAAGGATCTGCTCGAGCTGTTTTAAAACCACTTCAAAAAACCCCTGTCGATATTTTGGAGCCGGATGATGATAGAGGGGTTTAAAGGTTTTTTAGACTTGTATCCATTCACCTTTTATTAATTTCTCCTTTTTAGCCCTACACCATCCTTTAATTTGCCTTTCCCGCTTTTCTGCCTCTGCCCTGGTTGCACATTCTTCAAAATAGACCAATTTAGTTGGCCTATATCTTTTTGTATATTCTGCTCCCTGGCCTAAATTATGTTTTTTGACACGATCTTTCAAATCATCCGTGGAGCCGACATAATAGGCTTTATTATTGCACTGAACAATATACATAAAATATTTTTTCATCCTTATTAAATTTCATTTAAATGCTAAATATTTGTCCTTCGACACTTCGGTACTTCGACAAGCTCAGTACTCAGTGCTCAGGACATGCTTCGACAAATTATTTTGCCACCTTCATGCGCCGACAAGATTCCGCAGGCGAAGTGCTGAGCTTGTCGAAGCATGGAGATGGCCGGAATCGAACCGGCGTCCAAAGATGAAGACTGAAAATCTCTACAATCATAGTTGGTTTATTTTTTTCGACGCCGGCATAGAAACGAACAAAAACACAGACGCTTATCCGGGTTAAATTGTCGACGCTTATCCCTCCGGAGGCGTGATAAGCGCTTAACCTGCTGAATAACGCCTGATCAGGTTAGCAGGTGTCCCCTGAGCAGACGAAACCGCGAATTGGCGGTTAGGACGCGTAAAACAATTAAGCCATAACAGGAACAAGTGCTCCGTTGGCGATTGCTTTGACACGTGCAAAGAAATTATCTTTTGCATTTGTTGTGCGCTGGGCTAATTAGCAGGCAGACAGCGCGATACCTGGATTGCCATTTAAAGTCTTGAGTCATCTTTGTCAAAACCAAGTCATCCCCATCGAAAAATGATGCTCGCCTTAGGGTCGTGATAAATCACACCTCTACTTTGTTTCGCCTACCTACCCTACCTACCGGCAGGCAGGCGGCAGGCATTTTGCGAAGATCCCGCTAGAGGGTATATCTGGTTTTGCCATGATTATGGCTGGGCCGTCTTTTAAAGGAGCAAGAACAGATTGATTATAGCACGAAAAATAAAATTGACAATAATTGACAAAAAGGTTAAAATTCTTCCCTCGATATACATTTTCGCCATTTATACTAATTTTTAAGCGCCTTGACTTCAAAAAAGATCTCCATCGAAGATGTTCATGTTGTGGTTGCTGATAATAATCAGAAAAGTCGTGAAATTGCCCTTAAATATTTAAAGGAAATGGGCTTTCGGCGTGTCGATATTGCTTCTGATGGAGCAGAAGGTCTTTCTAAGATTGTTGAAGATACGCGCTTGCTGATTGCCAATATCTGTATGCCTCGTGTAGACGGTATCGCGCTTTTGCAAATTGTACGTGAAGCACAGGATTTTGAGCGCGGAATAGACAAGGCAATCACCAATAGCCGTAAAAATCTGAAATTGGTTTTTGATGCCAGGGATTCAAACCGTCCCTTTGGAGTTGTTCATATGATCCAAAAGAAAAATGAAACAGGTGAAGTGTCTTGGGATAACAAAGATAATGGAGAATGGGATTTATCTAATGCACCGGAAACGGATGACAATTGGCAGGAACCGGAAGGTGATGAACGTTCCGAAAATATTATCCATGTTCCTGATAATCTTTCAGCGATCATGATGGCGAAAGTGTTACGTCCGGATGATCTTGAAAAGATTTTGGTCGGGTGCGGAGAATTTAGACGCAAACCTATCAATAAAACCGATTTTCAATTTGCAATTCAGAAAGCTTTGTTAGCCGCCTCCATTAATGAAGGAGTTCGTGCTAAATATGGAGCATGGGCAAGGAGTTTAGAGACTTCCGGGCGAGAATTGATCCGCTATCTGGGCATGGAAGATAAAAATTTTGAATTTACTTATAAAACGCGCCATCCTAATCCTTTAGATGAATTTAAAACGGACGAAGGAAAAAATACCGAAATTCAGCCATTTTTGAATTCCAACCCCAATTGGACTACTGATCGGAGCGCTCATCATATCAGCACTCGCTGGAAAATTGTTTTTGCCAGTTTAATTAAGGCTAATTTTGAGTATTGCCGCATGTTATACGCGCAAGAACATGGCATAGAAGACGTTGATAGCATTAAAGATAAAATATTGGTTTGTGATTTAGGATTGGGTAGCGGCAGAACCCTTAAGGGGCTGCGGCAAAAGGGCATTCCTGAAGAATCATTGGTGGCCGTAGCTAATACATTATATTTTGAATTGCAGTCCATGCTTGAATCTGCGCTTTTGCCAGATATAAAACAAGAGGATGATTCAGCGCTTAGTCAGTTTTTAAGATATTTTTCTGTTGAGTTTCTGAATCAGAAAGGAAGGGGCGGGTTGCTTGATATTCAGATTGGTGAGTCTGCACAGGAGGCCCGTTTACGGAGATTGCTTCGCGAAGTGGATGTCAGCGAAATCTGTCAAAACAAAACACTGCTTTTGCCTGGTATGTTCAGCCAGGAGAGAAAGGAAACACTTTCTGACGAAGTCGTCCAGCTTTTTCAGGAATATCAGCAAGATCCTCGCGCTTTTTTTGAAAAATACTTTCAGCCTGCATTAACCGATTCCAGCAAAGGCCGTCTTCAGCGATTTGTTCAGACGCATGGTAAATATATATTATCTTTGGATTTTAGGGATATTGGAGAACATTTAAGCAAAACTCAAATGCTCGGGCCTACTTATGATTGCAGGTCTTTATCCCACCTTCCTGATCCAGGTTACCATAATACAATGCTGGCGGTGCTGACACGTTTACTTCCAGGTGCAATTTATATTGGGGATGGCGTTATGGAATCTTATTCCTGGCATATGCGCGGTGGTGAGTTAACTGAATTATTAGAATTTTTTGAATCGGAAGAAGGTAAAAAAGAGTACAGTGGATGGTGGGCAGGAGATGATAAGGGTCCACTTTTTTTGACTTGCCAAAGAGGAGTTAAAGACAAAAACACAGAAGAATATCATTTTTGGGATGCGGAAGGCGATGATCAGTATAGTTTTGGCGCTTATTTAAGAGGCGCTGAGATGATTCCTTCGAATCAGTTTTATAAAAAGTGGCCGAAATTAGCGTTAAAAGATTTATTGGTTCGTGAAATCCGAAAACGTTGCTGGGATGAGGCGGCCAAAGAAATAGTAGATCCAAACGATCCAACATCCGTTGAATATGTCAGAACATGGATGAGTGATAAAATGAGAATCCCATCAAAACAGGCTGCCAAATTACCTGACTGGGAGAGGTCCACTGAGCCAGGAGTACGTGTTTTTGATTATCTGGATGTTTTCTTTAAATCCACTTTTGAAAGCGAAGAATTCCAAAAACATGCTGATGAGGATAATGCTGCCGGGATTGAAAAATGGATGAAACGGGAGATGGATGGCAAAGAGCAGGGTTGGATCCTGAAATTAGCTGATGAATTTATGGAATTACGCGATAACATTATCGCATGGCAAGAACTGGAAGAAGAGCAGTGTGAAAAAGAAGCACCTGAATCGCAAGAAGAAGAAGACCCTGAAGAAGGTACGGCATCAGCAACCTCGTAGGCTTTGTTGAAATCATCGGCTTTGTTGTGTATAATAATAGTTACCCGAAACAAAAACAAAAGACCATTTAATTTGTAATGGTTTTTATGGCAAAGGTTGAAAAAATTACCAAAACACGTCGGCCGGCTGCCCCCAAAAAGGTTTTCCGCCTGAAAAAGCCGATTGTTTTGAGGAAAAAATCATCCGATATGTCTGAAATTAAATTCAGAAGGCTTGTTGAGAATATGAACGAGGCGGTTTGGATGGGCAACAAAGATGAACGAACGGTATATGCCAACCCTAAGTTCTGTCAGATCATGGGCTACACATTGGAGGAGATGATCGGGCGTGAATCATATGATTTCTGGACCGAAGAAAGCGTCAAACGAGTTAGGGAAGTTAATAGTGCCGATCGCCAATCAGGTGTCAGCTCCAGTTATGAGGGGGAACTTTTGACGAAAGCGGGTAAAAAGATTCCCGTTCTGGTGAGCGGAACCCCGTTGCCGGATGGCGGGACCATCGGGATCATCACAGATTTAACGGAGGTTAAGAAGAGAGAGGAGGACATTAAAAAGCTTTCTAATGTCGTGGAGCAGACCGCCGATATTGTTTATATAACTGATAGAAATGGTGTAATTGAATATGCTAATCCTGCTTCAGAAAAGATAACAGGTTACACCCAGCAAGAGATTATTGGGCGAAAACCTAATTTTCTTAAGTCCGGTAATCACTCGCAATCGTTTTATAATGAACTATGGGAAACGATTCGTGCAGGCAGGGTCTTTTGCGGTGAATTTGCTAACAAGAAAAAGGATGGAGAGATCTATTATGAAGAAAAGACCATTACGCCGTTAAAAGACAGCAGGGGGGATATCACTCATTTTGTGTCTACCGGTAAAGACATCACTCAGCGTAAATTAACCGAAAAGGCTCTTGGTGAATCCGAGAGTAAATATCGGACCATTTTCGAAAATACGGGGTCAGCCACCATTATTATCCAAGAGGATACGACCATTTTCCTAGTCAATACGGAGTTCGAAAAGATATCGGGTTATCCCAAACGGGAAATCGAAGGTAAGAAAAGCTGGAAAGATTTTTTCCATAAAGACGATCTTAAGCGAATGATAGAATACCATCGTTTAAGACGGATCGATCACAAAAAAGCCCCGCGCAATTACGAGGCACGTTTAGTGGATCGTAAAGGAAATATCCGGGATATTTTTATTACCGTTGACCTTATCCCCGGGACCAAAAGCAGTGTGGCCTCGTTCCTGGATATTTCAGAACGCAAGAAGATGAGTGAATTCCTGGCGAATCGCCTGCGTGAATTCCAGGTGCTTTATCAGGTGAATGCCCATACCCGTATGGTCACTCCGCTCAAAGAGGTTTTAAAAGACATTACTAAAGTGTTGGTGTTGGCTTGCGATGAGGTAAAACCCGCCCGGGCCCGGATTGTTTTTGACGGAAAAACGTATGCCACACTTAAAAAAAATGAAACTTTTTTATCCAAAATTCAGGAATCGCTTATTGTGTTTGGCGTCAAACGCGGAACCATCGAATTGGGTTACATCGAGAAAATTGCCGACCCTTTTTCTTTTCGTTTAAAGCAGGAAAAAAAGGTGCTTCACATTGTGGCCCAGACATTGACGAAGCATGTTCAGAGCCGTGAAATCATGGAGCGCTATCAAAAGGTGGTAAATAAGTCCATGACTGGCATTTATATCATCGAAAATGGGGTTCTGCGTTATGCCAATCCTCATTTTTATAAACTTTTTAAGTACAAAGAGAATGAAGTGTTAGGTCAGCCCATCAATCTTTTTATTCCGGATGACCAATATTACCTTACCCTTTTGAAAAATCCGACCAAAGGCACTTTACGCCATGAGGCAAGAGGACGCCAAAAAGACGGCACTTTTATTAATCTAGAGACTGTAACTCAGCGCATTGATTATCATGGTAATCAGGCCATCCTTGGTCGTGTCCAGGACATCACCCAGCTTAAAGAAGCGGAAGCCCGCCTAAAAAGCTTTAATAAAGATTTGCAGGAAAAGATTAGTGAAAAAACCAAAGATTTACAGCGCGCCAACCGTCGGTTGAAATCCCTGAATGAGTTAAAGGATGAATTTATCGCGGTTACTTCTCATGAACTTCGTTCTCCTCTTACGGCTATTCGTGGCTACCTTTCTTTTCTGGTTGATGACGGGTTGGTCGGCCAGATATCTGCGGAGGCAAAAGATTATCTTATGCGGGTTTACGACAATGTGAATACTCTGAATAATCTGGTTAATAATATTTTGGACGTCTCCCGCATTGAAACGGATCGCTTTGAACTCCACCGCAAGCCGACTGATATCGTGGAGTTGGTTCAGAAAATCATTCAGGATTTCAGTTTCCAGGCTCGTGAAGAGCGGCTGGACATTCATTTTAAGAATAAACTTAGCAATCCGGTTGTTTTAAATATTGACTCGGTCCGTATCCAACAGGTTTTACGGAACGTTCTCGACAACGCCATCAAATACACCATGAAGGGGAAGGACATTACTGTGGAGGTCTCGATAAGAGGTATCGGCGTTCAGATTGCTGTCATCGATCAGGGGGTAGGGATTCCAAAGTCGCAGATTTTCGAGATTTTTGATAAATTTAAACAGGCGAAAAACTGCTTAACCCGTTATAAAGGCGGGGCAGGACTCGGCCTTTTTATTACCAAGAAAATCGTTGAATTGCATGGGGGCATGATCTGGGCGGAAAGTGAGGTGCGCAAAGGAACGACTTTCCAGATACAGCTCCCGCTTGATTAGCGTAGTTATGAATAGATGCGTATCGATTGGCTTGAGTCAATCTGCATCCGTTCGTAACCAATTAACCACTATGCTTATGCCTAAATCCATCAGAAACATCAAAATTTTAATTGTTGAAGACGATAAGGATATATGCGAATTATATTCCACCGCCTTTATGCGGGAGGGTTTTAAGGTGCTTAAGGCGATGGAGGGAAAAAGCGCTATCGAAAAATATCAGCAAAAAAATCCTGACATTATGCTCCTTGATATCATGATGCCCGGGGTTGATGGTTATGCTGTCTTAAAAGAAGTCCGCAAACAACACAGTAAATATGTTCCGGTTATCATGCTCACCAATCTGGACATGGGACATTTCAACCGCCATGAAACGGTGGATAATGTAGATGATTATCTGATTAAATCCAATTACACTCCGTCTGAAATTGTTGAGCGGACGAAGGAGATTATGAGATTGAATAAAATATTGTAAGTCTTAAGTCCTAAGTCTTAAGCCTTAAGGGGTTATTTGATTGAAAACTTTCTCTTTTTGTGGTAAAATAAATAGATTATTTATTGAAAATTGAAGATTAAAACGCTTCGCTATTGAAAATTAATTTTCAATCTATAATTTTCAATCTTCAATCTCGTAATGCCAAAACAAAAAATCCAACTTACCTTACCGGCCAACCTTAGCTACTCCTCGCTTGTCCGCCATGTGGCAGACGAAGTATTCTCGACTGCCAAGTTTGATAAAGCCTGGTGCAGCCGTTTAAAGCTGGTGGTGGATGAGTTGTTTATGAACGCGGTTCGCTATGGTTCTATTCAGGACAAAAGTTCTGTTTACGCCACCTTTGAATACGATGAGAACGGCATTCAGTTCACTATTGAAGACGATGGAACCGGGGAGGGTGTGGTTTCTGCGGGTGAGCTGAAAGCGATTATAGAAAAAAATGAAGCCAATAGCGATTTAACCAGAACCTCCGGACGAGGGCTGGCGATGATCACAAAATTATGGACTGATGGAATTGTGATTGGGGAAAGCCGGTATGGGGGAATTTCGGTCAGTTTTAAAAAAGCTCTTAGTACTGCCGGGGAAGCCCCTCCTCCTCCACCAATTCCTACCGGATTAATCGCTCAGGCGGCGGCGGCTCAGGCGGCTCCTAAGGCACCTTCTCAAGCTCCTGCCCCTTCTGCTTCACCTGTGCCCAAAGGGCCTTCATACGAAATCAAACTCTCTGGTGAGATCGACCAATCCAATATCGATGAAAAAGTGGCACCGATTTATGATCAGATCGAAGTGATGCCGGAAGGAGGTACTTTGATTCTTGATTTTTCCGAACTCGAATACATCAACAGCACTTTTATCGGCAATCTTGCCGCCTGGTACACCAGCCTTCAGCAAAAAGGAGGACGTGTCTGTTTAAAAAATGTGAATGAAGAGATACGTGAGGTGTTGTCGCTCGTTGGACTGCTGGAGATTCTTGAATGTCCTGTAACTTAAAAATCCGAAATCCGAATACCGAAACTCGAAACAAATCTTAAATTCTAAATCCTAAACTTTTAACTCTTAACTTAATATGGCCACTGTCGCAAACATCACCGTGGAATCCGCTCCTGACAACCCCTCTGTCCAGATTGTCCATTTATCTGGTGAACTGGATGAATCGAATTTACCTGATTTTGAGCAGGTGATACGGCCATTAGTCGCCGATCTGAGCTGCAAGGTGCTTCTGTTTGATCTTGATGGCCTGAAGTTCATCAGCAGTAAAGTAATCGGTCAGTTCGCCTACCTTTACACAACGCTCAGTCATTCCCAACGTCAGTTGGTATTGGTCCGTATGGATGAAAATATTAAAGATATTTTTGCACTCGTTGGTCTGGATCAGATCATCCCCACTCATCCCGATATCGAATCTGCCCTGAGTAACTTGTAACTTGTAACTTGTGAATATGGATCTTAAGGACTTAGAAATTTATAAAATATCACGCAATGTCAGTACAATGGCCTGGGAAATTTATGAAAAAATGGATTGGCAGATTAGAAAAGTACTGGGAGATCAATGGATTACTTCAATTGATTCAATCGGCGCCAATATAGCGGAAGGATTTGGACGGTATCATTATCTCGATAAGAATAGATTTAATTACAACGCCCGAGGTTCGTTACTAGAAGCTATCTACTGGACTGAATTGCTTAAAGAGAGAGACAAAATGACTGCCGCTCAATTTAAATCTTTTATTTCAGAGTTTGATGCCCTGTGCCCAAAACTCAATAGTTACATAAAATCTACAAAGAATCAGGCGAGTAAATGATAACAAGTTACAAGTTACGAATTATTATGAAATTTTTACGAGACAGTCTAACCAAAAAGGCACTTTTTCTTTTCACTCTTCTGGTGTGTGCTTTGGTGGCGGGCGCGGTCATGCTGTTTCGTGAGCAGGTCGAGACCGTTTCTGTGAATTTGTTTTTGGGCAGTTTTGGAGGCCTGCTCATTCTCCTGCTCCTTTTGTTTTTGTTTGATGTAGTGGTGCCCCTTAAGCATGTTGCCAAACAAGTCCGGAATTTGCTCACCGGCAAAGCTTATCATCGTGTTGACCCTATCACGATTGATGAAATCGGCATGTTTACTCATTTTTTCAACGAGATCACCAAGGATCTGGAGAAGATTTCCTACGATGTAAAAGAGCGCCGCCGAATGTCTTCTGAATTGGATATTGCGGCTCAGATCCAGCGGGATGTGCTCCCCAAAGAAGCACCAATGGCTCCGGGATTAGACGTTGTGGCTAAAACCCGTTCGGCCGCCGAAGTAGGAGGTGACAGTTTTGACTTTCTCCAGTCCCCGGACGGCAACCAGACCTTCATCTACATCGGTGATGTGACGGGGCATGGGGTGCCTGCGGGGTTGGTGATGGTGATGGTGGACACCCTGATCCACGCGGCGGTTTCTATGGGGCTGGCAAACTCCAAAGACGTTATTGTCCACACTAATTCTATGCTGACGCCTCGTATCAGCGCCCGGCTTTTTATGACACTGGTCATGCTGCGCTGGGATGCTTCACTCCAGAAGATGTTTTATACCGGCGGCGGCCATGAACACATATTGGTCTATAAGGCAAAAGAGGAGAAAGTGGAAGCCATCCGTTCAGGCGGAATCGCGCTTGGTATGATTCCGGATAACTCTAAAATTATTGAAGAAAGAGAAATCCCTCTGGAGTTGGGCGATGCTATCATCCTTTACACAGATGGTCTTACTGAGGCCAAAAATCAATCCGGTGAAATGTATGGACTGGAACAAATGACAGACTCTTTAAAAAAACATGGCTATCTGCCTTCCGCGGAAAGCATTTTTGATCATGTGACGCAGGATTTTTCTAAATTTGTCGGCGAATACGTTCAAGTTGATGACACCACCATGATTGTCATCAAATACACCGGTAAAGACGCCGGCGGAAAGATGAAGCTTGCCATTGCCGCCGATGAATCCAGAGTACCGAGCGCGGAATGGGGATGGGGAAGTTAATATTTCAGATTTCGCATTTCTGATTTCTGATTTGGATTAAAACAAAAAATCCCGTTACCATTTTGGGGCGGGGTTTTTAGTTTTTAAAATATCAAACACAAGCACTAAAGATTGGCAAATCCACTTATTACAGATAAGAAAAAATAGATATTGAAAATAATACAAAGAATAAGCGGAATATCTAAATAAATGTATCGAGTTCGGTTTTTGATGAGGCTAATAATAGGAAAAGAAAAAAGAAGAATTGTGTAACCAATAAATATTGGCCAAACAAAATTTTGTAGACAGTTCAAATGTAAAGGCCATAGCGTTAGGCGTAGGCTAATAGCAGATAAAAAAGAATCTGAAATAAAATGGTTAAGATAAATTCCTAAATCGATTACGAAGTAGAGAATTAGTAGGAATATCTCAAAATATAATAATAATTTTTTTTCATTTTTTTTCATCATATTTTCTTGCTTGTTAGCGAAGCTTATCTAATGAAGTTTTTATAAATGCTGCATTTCGATCCTGAGCTGTAGTTGAGTCTTGAGGTGAGTTTCCGTATTGAATCCACGGTAGCACATCAAGTTGAAAATGTGAGTCATAAAGATCATTAATTGTTGGCTTTGCGAAATCAAACGTCCCCATATTTTCTGCAGTTTCTACCCTTTTGCCATTATTGTCATAAATAACCTGTTTACCTATATTTACTCCCGAACCACGATAGTCTTTATTCCCTGAGATGCCAATATTGTGAGTCGCTGTTTCGCCAAAGTATTCCCATTGGTCACCAAGTTCTGCCATCCATTCACTTGGTGGGGCATAACCCTGAAACAGATTCCTCCCATAATGCGTTATTTTCTGCTGTCCCTCATTCAAACTGTTCCAATACCCTATGGTCACCTCACTGGAATCATAAGCCCTTAGCCATGTACCGCCGTCATCATTATAAGCCCCCATCTTTACCGTGTCACCTATATGGATCACGTCCGGGTTGCTTATGCTGTTAAAAGCCGCCACATCTTTAAAGCTATAATCTGTACCGAAATAATCGTTTAACTCGCCAGTGATACTGGAAAGTGTGTCGTCTTTTTCCACCTCTCCCGTTTCCATGTTATACATCCCTGTCGGGTCTATATACCGCACAGGATTATTCAAAACATAACTGTATTTGTTCAGTGTCTGCGGGTCGTTCAAATCTCCTTCCCACGGATCCAAACCTGCGAACCTCCCGACCACCGGATCATAATACCGTGCTCCGTAATAATACAATCCCGTTTCTTCATCCAGCTCTTTACCCGTGAACCCGTAATCCTCGCCCGCACTTCTTTCTGTCATCCGTTCATTGCCATACGGCAAATAATCCCGTTGCTCCACCACATTGCCTTCCTCGTCCAAAACCGCGTCCACACCGCCTAAATGGTCGTTTAGGTAATAATAAACCTTTTCTTCAGGGTCTACACCCTTGGCGAATGAAGAAGGGATAACAGAAAAAACAAAACTGATGATAGTAAGGGGAGCGACAACCTTCTTATATAAGCTGTTCATGACAAAGAAAGTTGTTAAGTGGTTATTATTTATAATAGTTATTTATGTAAATGTCAAGGTGAAGTGGCTGTTGTCATGGGTGGGAGGAAGGTGGCTCCCCTTGGCATTGTCCTGAGTTTACCGAAGGGATCAAGGGGAGAGGAAGAGGGGTTAGATGACGGATTAATTATTTTTCAACCCACCCGCAACATAAATCAGCTCCTCAACCACCCCATCCAGATTTTCGTAGATATCCGTATTAGTAAAACGCAAGAAATGTATATTGAACCGCTCAATAAACCGCTGGCGTCTACGGTCATATTCTTCTGCCCCTTCCTGAAAATGACTATCCCCGTCCACTTCAATGGCCAGTTTCAATGCCGGACAGAAAAAATCAATCACGTAAGGACCCACTCCGTACTGCCTTATAAATTTCAGACCTTCCACCTGTTTGTTCTTTAGCTCACCCCACAAAATAATTTCAGCCTTAGGGGATTCGCTTCTTAGCTTTCGGCGACGCTCTCTGAATTCAGGGCTGTTAAATAAATAATCCAAATACAAAAAAATAAGCAATAAGTTAGTCAGTATAGCATAATTTTTTATTTCATCATCATAACACCCCTTCATCCCCTCTTATCTTAAGAGGGGCCACCTTTCTCCTTGCTTTGTGGATATGAAGAAGACCCCGCCCATGCTTTCGCACAGGCGGGGCTTCAATGAGCTTTCTTCTTTAGATTGTTGTTGCTTCGTCGTATGCGTTGTCGGGGTTGCCGTCACCGGTGCAGGTGATGGTGATTCGGATTGTTAATTATATATTATTTTATGTTTATGTCAATATTAAGGGACTTTAGACCGACTTTTGTTTTACTTTTTCGCATGATTTTGAGATAATGCTTCATTGAAGAAACATAAAAAAATATCATGAAAAAATTAATTAAGACAATTAAGACTTTTGGAACGATTACGACTATTAAGGATGGATTTTTTGATAACAGCAATCTTAATAGTCGCAAAAATCGTAATAACCCTAAAAGTCTTAACCAAAAAGGATTTTCTTTAATCGAACTCATCATTGTCGTCGTATTAATCGGCGTCCTGTCGGCGGTGTCTTTTATGGCGATTCAGCGGACGCGGGCACGGGTGATGAATGAAAAGGTACTGGATGACATGATGGCGATTTATAACGCTCTGGAAGATTTTCAGCGTGATCATCAGGGTGTATTCCCTATTCCTCAGACCAATAGTAATCAAAATATTCTTTGTTATTTTTCCGACGCTACTTACGCTCATGATTGCGACCATGAGCTGGTCGCTTTTCGGCAGGGAATGATCGACAACGTATTGCTTACCAAGCGCTATCTGCGTGAAGTGCCCACCGATCCCCGAACGGGCAGCCGATATATGTATGGAGCTACCAATGACGGCAAATACTTTCAGGTTGCCGGTAATTATGAACGGGAAGACGGCACGTACGAAGCCCGCACGACAGAGAATATCGCCCGAGGATTCCATCTGCCCAGCCTCATTCGTTCGTTTGACGGGGCGGATTTTGTTATCGACAAAGAAGCTTATCTGCCGTACAGTCCCGATTATTTGGTGCTCACGGCTCGTCTGGAGAATGTGAATGGTGTTGTGAAAGTCAACGGCGACCCAGCTGTAAACGGTCAGGTGCTTCGTCAGGATGATGTGATTACCACCGACCTTACCGGTACCGCGGATTTGTACTTTTCTGACGGCAGTGTGACGTATCTGGCTCCCGGACAAAATGAATTGATATTAAAACAGATGAAAGTCGACAAAAACGACGCGGACGGCACGTTTACCAAAATCCTCCTGCGCTTAAAAGCGGGTAAGATCTGGAGCAAGGTCGTTCGCCTGGCGTCCGAATCTGAATTCCGCGTGGAAACCAACGGCGCGATTGCCGGCGTGCGCGGTACGGAGTTTGGTGTGGACGCGGACGGTAACGTTAAACTGAAGAGCGGTGAGGTGTGGACGGAGGGAAGAGTCGCCGGAATGGATGAAGAAGTTCCTGCTGAGGAAATAATGGATATCCCCGAACCGACAGATGATAATGCTTACGTTCCCCCAACTGCTCCTGAATATTTGACGGAGGAATATGAGAATTTTTACCAGGTCATCCAGCTGAATACCGGCATGCAGCCACACATTTTATCGGTGAATGAGGGCGGGATTATTACCGTCCGCAATGTGAACCATTTTGTGGATGAGGTGGACTATGCGGTCGGGTTTGACCGCTCTATTCAGGTCACTCATCTGGCGGCGTATGACGCGGAAGAAATGGATCCGGAAACCGGTGAGCCTATTTTGATTATCAGTCAGCCGTTAGTCCTTGCTTCCAATGGCGATCCGCATGTTTTTCAGGCCACTGCTTTTCTGGGGCACTCCGTTATTCTCCGCTTTGAAGACCACGATGACGATGACACGCTTCTGCATTATTCCAGCTTTTCGGAGCCGCCAATACAGATTGAGGACAATACTGAACTAAATGAAGGGGAGATCTACGAAGAGGATATTGTGGAGGAAGTGCCGATGCTTACCATTATACATTCTCCTTTTATTCCCGTCGGTGGTACAGAGTTGCTGGAACTTGGTATTGAGCCTCCGCTGGATGATGTGGCGTATGCGGTGGCGGTTGGGGATGCAGGGGTTTGTGGCGTTACTCCGCTCGCGGAAGGGCAGTTTGAAATATCGGCTGTTGCCGTAGGGGATTGCGTATTAACCATTACTGCTACTGCCACTATGCCTGATGGCATGATGGAAATCCCCGGCGAAACCATTACTATCGAAGTGATTGAAGCCTCCGCTAATTTGCTGCTGATTTCGCCATATGAGGGAGAGGAGCTGTTTACCATGGAAGACACCATGCCGGTCAATTTTGTGTGGGAGGCGCCCAACGCGCCGGCGGATGTGACGTTTACAATCAATGTTGATGGAACCGAGGTTCCATTGGGTTATGTTTTTTCTTCTGAACAGATATTGGCGGCCAGTTCTCATAACTGGAGCGTGACCATGACAGGCGCTGATGACAATACGGAAACCAAAAATTCCAGTTTCACCATCACTGCCATCCAGGCGGGCGGCGCGGTTTTTACCATTCATAATTCTGACCCCAATGGCAATCAGCCGGATAATGGGAATCTTATCACTTTTACTGATTCGGTTTATTTAGATGTGAATGTGGCGGCGCCTGATCCTAATTATACTTACCAGTGGAGTGGCAGCCTGCCTGTTACGAATATGGAGGGCCAATCTACTACGGCGAACGTCTCCGGTCTGATACCCAATACACCTCAGCCTTACACGGTAATTTTAACGGTGATGAACTCGGATGGCGCTCAGGTGGATCAAAGCTCTAAGCAGTTGACGTTGACGTATGAGCCCAAGCCTACTGTCGGGGCTATTGCCTTTAACCCGCCACCTCCCACCAGCGTCAATCAGGGAAGCAGTTTTTATGATGAAATCATTCTAAACGCGAGCGTCAATGTCGTTATTGATCAGTCCAGTGATCCGAACGCCGTCGGCCAGCCTGTTAAATCTGATTGTAAATGGTATTTAGATGCTATAGAAGTAACCGATCCTGTTAATACCGTCTTCTCGCCTGAGGGAGACCATATGGTGGAATGTAAATTGTTTACTGCCGGATTTAGTAACCCGGATTATATTCTGCCGGCGGATGTTACGACTGGCGAGGTGGTGGTGAATGTTGTACAAGGGGCAGTTTGCGGAAACAGTATTGTTGAAGGAGGAGAGGTGTGTGATCCTCCCAATACTACGACCACTGAGAGTTCTTGTGTATCAGAAGGTTTTCCGTTTGGTGGTAATTTATTCTGTAATGCTGACTGTACCGCATTTGACACCACCAATTGTGATACCCTGGAGACCATCTGTTTACAGAACAGTGGTTATTGGGATGGGACGGATTGTTGGGTGCTGGGAGCGACTGGTCAAGCTTGTGGTGAATATGAAGACCCACAAGATCCTGGAAACTTTTTACTAGGTGCATGTGAGGATGCTGGTTTGAGTTGTGTGGTGGGGGATTGGAATGATGAGGGCTGTACAATCTGCAATGCACTGACTGGTGCGAATAATTGTGCAGTTGATAATATCGAGCCCTTTGCACCTTATGCTCTTGGAATTTTTGCATGTCGATATCGTGGCATCTCTTTGCCACCAAATTATTGTGATATATCATCTGGATCAGAATTTAGAATTTGTAAATGTGAATAATTTAAAACCAGGAATTTCCGTCAGTATTATTTGTTAGCGGAAATTCTTATGAATAAGAACAAATATGCCCTGTAAACCAAAACTATCATTAAAAGAACAGGCTGTTGAGAACCAGTATCTTGAAGCTATTTTCAGATACCTTTACCCTAACCTCAAAACCTGCCCCAAGTGCAGGAAAAAAACCAAGTTCCATAAGGTCAGAAAACTGAAAATCTATACTTGCCAGCGCTGCGGACACAGCATAAGCCCTCTTTCTAATACCATTTTCCATAAATCCTCAACTCCTTTAGCCAAATGGCTTAAGGCATTTGACCTTTATTCCAAAACAAACGGAAAAATTACCATCCATGCCCTTAAAAAAGAACTTGGGGTTACGCAAAAAACCGCTTGGCGGGTGAAACATAAAATCCAAAAACTCCTTTCGGACAAGGATGATCCGCTTTATGATTTTTTGAAAGGACGTGTTATTTGAGTTTTTTCCTTTTCAGATTCTCTGGCCTCCTTTTCAATTCTTGATCCGACTTTGCCTTCGGTCATTAAATATTCTTTTTATTCTTTATTTTGCGGTGAACAAAGTAAATCAGCAGAAATAGTACTGCATATGAAATTGGGAAAATATATTTCATGTGCGGGATGCAATTGAAGCTGTCTACAGAAAAAAGGTCACAAATAATAACCCCGATAACGAAAGGGAACATTAGAGTATAGTTTAAGACTTTGAAAATAGCCGACTGCATGAACTCTTGGTTTCCTAAAAAAAGGAAATAAAGATACACCTTAGCCATGCCATAACCAACTGCCAATCCAAGAGAGAGGACGGCTAACAGGTTTCTTTTTGTATTGGATTTTTTCATAACTATATTATTTTATAAAATATTTTAATCTTCCCTTTCATCATTTTTAGATTTTTCGGCAATTCGGGCCAACGTTTCAATTTTGCTTCCCTTCTTGTTCTCCAGATAATAAACAATCCTAATAATTTAATTAGAAATAGCTTTTTAGGTTCATAAATTGTTTATAGAATTTAGCTATCGCGCCCTTCTCTTTTCGATCAATAATTTTATCAAAAAATATAGTAATTCAATCATCAATAAAATAGTGATTATTGGCGTGATTAACCAATAAAGCATAAAAACTGAAGCATCGGACGATTCTCCGCTGGGCACTGCAAAAGACCAAGGGAAATCACCACTTTGAGTACCCCAATAAACAATATTCCAATAGGCGAATAATGCCAATTGGATATACCATATTTTTTTTCTGCTTTTGTGAGACCGATTTATCGGAAATAAGAATCCTAGGGGGGACACTAGTAGAACGATAAGTGATGCCAGTGTGAGAAAATACATATGAATTATTATTTATCTTCGTCTACAAATTCTTTCATGACTTTTTCGTAATCATTTAGCCCAAAGAAGTCTTGTTGAGCTTCATCGCCCGCTTTATTAAACGTATCTACTTCGTTAGAAATATTATTCCACAATTCATCACTTTTTGCATCAAATTGTCCAGAAGTTAAGTCACCTGTTCCCTGGACATTTTTTATATATTTTCTTATATAATAAAAGGTATCTTTTGCCATTGCATTTGCCTGATCGATATTATCATAAGTTTTGTCAGGGTTTTTAGATAGGCCTAACGCTGACAATACGCTATCCAGGATATGACCTCCCTCTGTCCATTTATAGCCATTATCATAATGGGAATATGTATCTTGGTAATAATGTAATAAGTTTCCAAATGTTTTTAAATCTGCCTTATTTGATATTGCTTCGTCTAACCACATTCCAGCAACGTCTCTATTCACGAAGTGCTTCCAGCCATTTTCTTTATTCCAGGGGCCTGTATTTTTATTTATATCGGTTAGTTGGTTGTTATATGCAATGTCTAATGCTTGGTCATCATTTAACCCAGTCGCCTTACCTAAATATAAACTTAAATCAAAATGTACGGGGATTTGCCATTCACCGTTCCTGTCCACATACCTCAAAGGATTATTCAATACATAGCTATACCCATTTAACGCCTGTGGATTCGCTAAAACAGAGGTAAACGGCTTTTCACTTTCACCTAAAATCAAAGGATCCAAACTAGCGAATCGTCCTATTTTTGGGTCGTAATATCTAGCTCCGTAATAATACAATCCCGTTTCTTCATCCAACTCCTTGCCTGTAAACCCGTAGCTTTCGTTAGTGTTTCCTTCTGTCATCCTTTCGCTGCCGTACGGCAAATAATCCCTACGTTCCACCACATTGCCCTCCTCATCCAAAACCGCATCCACACCCCCCAAGTGGTCGCTTAAGTAATAGTAAACTTTCTCCTCAGGATCTACGCCTTTGGCGAAGGCGGAAGGAATAATCAAAGACAGGCTACCTAAGAAAAGGACAGGGGTAACAAATAACGAAATGATTTTTCTGGGAATTTTCATAAAACCGCGATATTAAATTGTAATACCGGCAGGACAACAAAGGGGTTTATTAATTTATATTATTATTTACTAAATGTCAAGATTATTTTATTTTATTAATAAATATAGCATATATCATCTGAGTGTCATTAAAATGGAAAGATTAAGAGAAATCTCATGAGTGTCGGCAGTGCGGCATTGAAAGCGGATAAAAAGACTTTTCAGTTTTTTTCTTATAATGGCGATTTCCTGCATTTTTTCTTTAAGAAATAATGAATTCATTTTTGCAATTAGACGTCTTTATATTAAATGAGGTTGGAACTGTTGTAAAGGGAAAATTAAAATAACATAAAAATCCGGACAAGGAAAAAAGGCCGACAGCATAAAGCTGATCGGCCTCTTGTTCCAATGAAGCTTCCTTTCTGAGTTAATCGAGCGTTACATCGATGTAAGTGCTATCGTTACCGCCTGGACCAATGACGTTGGCTGTGATCTGGATCACATCGTTGACATCAGAACCTGTAGTGTAGGTAAAAGAGCCGGAGTTGCCATTGATCGTGCAGCTGGAGGTGGAACCAGATGTGCCTGATCCTGATATTCTTACTGTGTCGGCTGTACAGGAAGTAGCGTCGGTGGCGGAGAAAGTGACAGGATAAGAAAATCCACCTGCTATACACCATCCTCCCGTACTACTACAATCAATCGTTAGGTTGCTGATGGTGGGTGCATCCGCCGTTTCACACTGATCACCACTGTAACCTGGATCACAATCACACCAGTACAGGTCACTCGCGTCGTATTCGCACGAGCCGTGGTCACTGCAGTAATCCACCGGGCATTCGGCGAGGCAGTCACCGTCGTTGTTGGTGTCTTGGTAGCCATCGTCACACGCGCAGGTTCCCGAAGGTTCCTGACATGTGGCGTTGGCTCCACAAGTGATGCCGAAGCACAAGTCTTCGACGCACTCGTCGCCGTCCAGCCGGTAGCCGACGGCGCAGGTGTTGCACAGGTCGCCGGTGTAGCCGGTGTCGCAGTCGCAGACCGCTTCACCCGTGCTGTTGCCGCAGGTGCCGTGGTCGCACGGGTTGGGCACGCAGGGATCATTCCCAACGCACTCGCCGTCCAGTTCACGGCAGGTCTCCCACAGTTCGCAGGTGACGTCGGCACACAGGTCGACGTACGTGCTCAGCTCCATGGAATCACTGCTTCCGTTGGAATCTTCCACGGTCGCGAGGACCGTGTGGGAACCGCCGGAAAGCGTTGCCGTAAAGCAATGTGAATCCTGAGTCGGTGTCAGTGGCAAAGGAGTCCCGTCCTCTTCCACTGAAAAACTCAGGAAGTAGGCGGACGGATCTCTCTCGTCCAGGGTCCCGGTGAAGCAGAACGTCACTTCATGGGAATCGGTGGTCTCGGGCGCGCTGGTCGCGATGACCGGATCGGTGTCCAGCAGGAGGAAATCGCTGAAGGCGATGACCATGGCGCTGGAGCCGGTGGGTTCAATGACCACATCGATGTAGTCGAAGTGGCCCACTCCGCCGTTCTCCGGAACGTGCCGGAGGACGCGGGCGCGGTGGCCCGCGAAGTGGATCTTCACTTCTTTTTTGGGCGGAACATCGTTCCACGTGTTGTCCTCGTTTCGGGGAAGTTCGGCATCCACGGCATAGATGGCCATGCCGTAGGTCTGATCCAATACCCGTCCCTCGTCGGGATCGGGCACGTTGGCCGCGATGAGTTCGCGGATGAAGAGGTAGACGCACTTACCGAAGGCGCCTTCCCCGTACTCGGCATAGTAGCCGTTGAGCACGGGGCCGGTGATCGTCAGGCGTCCGGAATCATCCGGACATACCAGTGCGCAGGCCAGGGAGTCGGAGCAGTCGAAGTACACACCACAGGTCTTCCCGTAGTAGTTGTCGTCGCAGGCACATTCGCCGTTGACACAGTCGCCGTTGCCGCATTCGATGCCGAAGCAAAGGTTCTGCTCGTCGCAGGAGTCGCCCTGCCAGCCGTCGTCGCAGTCACAGACGCCGTCGACACAGTCCCCGTGGGAACCGCAGTCAACGTCGTCGCAGGGGTTGGGGTTGGGTCCGGGACATCCAACAGTCAGCATGCTGGCGATAATCGCCACCAAAAGGGTTACACGTTTCATGTCTTTTTCCTCAACTTTCAGACGCAATGAATGGCGTCTCTACGGTTTTTTCAAATGCCATGAATGGTTACTATTTTAACCCTGGTTGGGACAGAACACGTCAGTGTTCACCAGAGGGCCGAACCCCCCGTCTCACCTACGCGCAAGACTTCGGTGAGCCGACCCCCTTGTCAGGGGGGACTCGACTCTCTGGTGAACTTTAATGAAAGGAAAGCCTCATTGTTAAGGATCAGTCCTTGTCCGCCTCCGCGCAAGCGGAGAGGAAGAGGACATGAGTGGGGATTATTACCCCGTAGCGGGGCGTGAAACGCAGGGAATCCGGCGCCACGTTTACGGGATAAGAATGTAATTTAATCCTACACTATTTTTAGTATTTTGTCAACCCATTCGACTCTCTTCACCGGACTTGGAATTGCTAAGGGTTTTCAGAGATAAAAACACATTCATTTTTTAAGAATCAACGTTTGTTTTTGTTCCGGTGAGGGCAAGGTAATTATAACAGAGGGAAGATTTTTAAAACAAGTGCTTTACTTTCGTCTAAAAATCGTCTAATATTAGACTATATTATATATTAGATTTTTATTTGCTTATGTTCAACCCCAAATACACCATTACTCCGAAACTTCTTGAAAATATTAAGCAGATTACTGCTTTGGTCACGCTGCTCAATAGTAAAAAGTTCTCCAGAACAATACTGATGAGATTAGAAAAAGCCGCGCAGGAATTTTCCGCTTACTCTTCCACAAGCATTGAAGGGAACCCCCTGCCGCTTACTGAGGTGAAAAAAATCCTTAAAAATAAACCCGCTCATTTGCGGGACAGCGAAAAAGAAGTGGTCAATTATAACCGCGCCCTCCAGCGTTTAGACAGCCTGATTGCGGATAAAAACCCCACTCCTGATTTAAAGCTTATTTTAAAAATCCATGCGGATGTTATGGAGGGGTTGGCCGCTAAAACCCGATGCGGGCATTTGCGCGCGGAGCCGGTTTTTGTCAATGATCCGAAGACGGGTAAGCACGTTTATCTGCCACCTGACCATAAAGATGTAAGGCTGTTAATGGAGGGTTTGGTTCGTTATGTGAAAAAAAATCAGACCGCAGATCCTCTTATATTGGCAGGCCTGTTTCATAGGCAGTTCGTGATCATTCATCCTTTTATCGACGGAAACGGCCGGACCGCCCGTTTAGCGACCAAGGTTATTCTGGCCACGATGGGCATCAACACTTTTCCCTTGTTCAGTTTTGAGAATTATTACAACCAGAATGTCACCCGTTATTTTGAAAAAGTAGGGGTTTTTGGGGATTATTATGAACTGAAGGACGATATCGATTTCACTTCGTGGCTGGAATATTTTACGGACGGTATTATTGATGAGCTTCTCAGGGTGGAGAAGGAGCTTAAGACTTCTGCCGCCACTCCCGATACCACGCTGAAGGATTATCATCTTAAAATGCTTCGGCATATACGGGAAAACGGTTATATAACCGATAGTGACTATGCCCGTTTTTCCAACAGGGCAAAGGCCACGCGCAGTCTGGATTTTAAAAAAATGATCGGCATGGGGCTGATAGAAAGGCTCGGCAAAGGAAAATCCACTTATTATAAAATAAAAGATGAATAGATTTATATACTAAAAATCCCGTTACCATTGTGGGGCGGGATTTTTGGGTATTGCTAAACAGATGCTATTGCCTTGAGCGTGAAGTAGAGCTGATTAAAAACAATTAAATGAGCAATAATTAACATTAAAAGAAAAATATGTAATGCAATGTGCCATTTTTTTTGCCTTAAATAAATTAATCCAAAGATAGGGAAGAAAGAAAGAAATGTATAAAATAATATATTAATCAACATCCCCCCAAATTTATATTGATAGACAATAAAATTAATCCAATATAAATAAATCCAAATAGTATCAAAGGGGCGTAAAGCTATTAAATTATTTGAATTAAATGACTCAGATAAATTTGAATATGAAAACAGAGAAACAGAAATAATTGCCATTAACAATAATGAAAGAATTATTTCAAATTTTATATTGTTTTTTAGAAGGAATTTCATTTGATTTTGAATAATTGATTATTTTTTTATTTTAAAGTCTGTTGTCGTTCTTTATAGGTGGTACTGTCTTTTGGAGAATTTCCCCACATTAACCATGGCTTTACATCGATTGTATAATGATTAAATAGACTTTTTGCGCTTTCGATAGGATCTAATATGTTTTTAGTTGGTGGTTTAAAGTCAAAAGTTCCTTTATTTTCTTCTGATGTTACTAGATTGCCTTTTTTGTCATAACTGTTTTTCACAATTTAATTAAGTTGTAATATAGTGTATTCCAATTGCAACAAATCCAAATAAGAACCAAATTATCATGCCTATACAAAACAGTATTTTAAATAACTTTGCTTGGTTAAATTTCCATATACTTATCAGTATTAATAAGACCATTATGGTTAAGGATACCAGAGAGATGTAATTAATCGTGTCGTCAAGAGTTAAATATAATAGCCTAGAGTCCATTTCAGCTAATTTTAATGGGCCCAAAAATAAAAATAATACTTTTTCTGAATAATCCAGTACACGAATTTTATTCGAAAAATGGCTATAGGTAATGAGTAAAAAAAATGGCAAATAACTTAACAAAATTAATAACAAAATTTTTCTGAATCTATTTTTCATTATATTTATTTAATTTATAAAAACTATTCACCCTTTGATCTTAAATAGCTAAAGTATGCCAATGCAGCTCTTCCTTCTATTGACTGGGATAATGCATTTACTCTATCTTGCCTTGTGCTGGTATCTTGTGGTGAATTGCCCCAACTTAACCAGGGTCTGACATCAATCCTTGCATGCCCCCGTGCATTATTTTTTGGGGAGATGAAATCAAATGTTCCCATATTTTCAGGGTCATCAACCCTTACTCCATTTTTATCATATATTACCTGATAACCTTCAAATTTATTTTTACCTCGATAATCTTGATTGCCAGAAACACCATTCAAATTGTGGGCAATAGCTACACCCATATTCTCAAAATTATCTGAATTTAGGAAATGATATTTCGGAAGATTGCCCATAAACAAATTCCTCCCATAATGTGTTATCTGTTTCTGCCCCTCATTTAATCCATTCCAATACCCTATGGTTACTTCGGCTGAGTCATAAGATCTTAGCCACGTACTGCCATCATTATTATAGCCTCCCATCTTTACGGTGTCACCTACACGGATTAAATTCGGATTACTTATATTATTAAAAGCAGCAGTATCTTTGTAGGTATAATCGGTTCCAAATTGATCATTTAATTCAGTGGTGATACTAGAAAGTGTATCGTTTTTTTCAACTTCCCCTGTTTCCATATTATACATCCCTGTCGGGTCTATATAACGTACAGGATTATTTAGTACATAACTATATTTATTCAGCGTTTGTGGATCATTCAGATCACCTTCCCACGGGTCCAAACTGGCAAATCTCCCGATTACCGGATCGTAATAACGTGCTCCGTAATAATACAATCCAGTCTCTTTATCAAGCTCCTTGCCCGTAAATCCGTAGTCCTCATCGGCACTTCCTTCTGTCATCCTTTCACCGCCGTACGGCAAATAATCCCTCCGTTCCACCACATTTCCTTCTTCATCTAAAACCGCGTCCACACCACCTAGGTGGTCGCTTAAGTAATAATAAACCTTCTCCTCAGGATCCACGCCTTTGGCAAATGTGGAAGGAATAAGGAATAAAAGTAAGCCGATGATAACAAGGGGAGTGACCAGCCCGACAAGTCGGCTCTGGCGGGCAACCTTCTTGTATAAGCTGTTCATGACAAAGAAAGTTGTTAATGGTTATTATTTATAATATATGTTTTTATAAATGTCAAGGTTAAGTGGTTTTTGTTATGGGTGGGAGAACGGCGGCTCCCCCTAGATTAGGGGGAGAGGAAGAGGTGGTAGAATAGTAGAATGTAGGAATATGTCTATTGTACTACCCCTCTTTCCTTCTCCCCTGAACCAGGGGAGACCACCTTCCTCCTTGCCTTGTGGATATGGTGAAGACCCCGCCCATGCTTTCGCACAGGCGGGGCTTCAATGAAGCCTTGTCCTTTCTATCTCTATTCCAGGGTGACATCGATAAAGTCGCTGTCTTCACCTCCTGGTCCGTACACTGTGGCTGTGATTCGGATTACATTACTAGCAGTTGAGCCTGTGGTGTAAGTGAACGAACCACTGTTGCCGTTAATCGTGCATCCAGAAGTGGAGCCAGATGTCCCCGACCCTACTATTACTTCTGCACTAGCTGTGCAAGTTGTAGCGTTTGAGGTGGAAAAAGTAACAGGATAATCAATTCCAGCCGAGAGACACCATCCGCCCGTGCTGCTGCAGTCAATCTGCAGGTTGCTGATGGTCGGCAGCGGCGGCACTTCACACTGGTCACCAGACCAGCCGTCCGTGCAGTTGCAGTAGTACTCGTCGTCAGCATCGTACTCGCACGCGCCATGATCACCGCAGTAATCGGCCGGGCATTCCGGCAGGCAGTCGCCGTCGGAGTTTCCGTCCTGGTAACCAGCGTCGCACGCGCAGTCGCCCGAAAGCTCCTGACACGCGGCGTTGGTACCGCAAGTGATGCCGAAGCACAAGTCTTCGACGCACTCGTCGTCGCCGTTCAGCCGGTAGCCGACGGCGCAGGTGTCACACAGGGTGCCGGCGTAGCCGGTGTCGCAGTCACAGACCGCTTCACCGGTGCTGTTGCCGCAGGCGCCGTGGTCGCACGGGTCGGGCACGCAGGGGTCATCCCCCACGCACTCCCCGTCCAGTTCACGGCAGGTCTGCCACGGTTCACAGGTGACGTCGGAACACAGGTCTCCTCTGCCCGGCCCGCAGGCGGCTATTGTCATCACAGTAAACACCAGACCGATTCGCAGCTTATTCATTTTAAGCTCCTTTTCAGAAAGAAAAGCCTCATTGTTAAGTAACAACCCCCGCCCACTGCAAACAGAGGCAGAGATATGGATTGTTAATTTTATATTATTTTATGTTTATGTCAATCTTTATAGCATGACAAAAATACGTTCATTTTTTGACAATCAACGTTTGTTTTTTTAGTGAGGGCAACGTTTTTTACTGATTGTTCACAGCCAGGACGGTCTTGACTCCCTGGCGGGAGCCGAAGATGTTTTTTAAGGCGGAAAGCATTCGAAAGGCCTTTTCTTTTTCCCCTAAAAAGTAGGGCCGTTCTTCCCCTTCCGCAAAGATGAAATACCGCCCGTCTTCATCCACGATCAGCTCACAGGCTTTGTTGTCGAGCGTGAGAGACTGGACCGTCTTGCCTTTTGCCCGGTTGATTCCCGGATTGTTTTTCAGGCTAAAATGGCCAAGCGCCACATGAAGACGGTCGCGGCTTTGGCTGATTTTCTCTTTTGCCTGCGAACGGGCATCCGCTTTTAAGCCTGAATTGATCTGGCTGGCGACCGGGCCGTACCCCATTATGCCTAAAAAAGCCAATGCTGCCGGTAAGACTGTTCCTTTTTTCCTTATTCCCTCTGATGGCTGGTTTCGTGTAGCCATTTTTATTACTAATGGTTGAGTGTAATTTATAATACACTTAACTCTGTGCGGCGTCAATGTCCCTTGTCGGTTTTTAAAAAAAGGGGACGCGGCAGGATTACCGCGCCCCCCGATTTGGCCTATCTCTCCCTGGCGTATCAGCTAGATGTCATTCCCTCCTTTCTAACCGTACCGTGACGGGGGTAAAGGTGCATGTTGGGGCGACCACGAAGCCGAAGCTTTCGTTGTCGCCTAGACTGATGTCGCTACTGGTTGTTAGGAGCCGCCCCCCTCGCTGAATCCACGCCTGACAGCCTTCCGGCCAACGGATGAGAAAGTTCCCGGCCTCGCCTGAATTGGCGAAATACGCTCGTGCCGCTGTCCCGAAACGAGTCTCCAGCCACAGTTCGGTGAATTCCTCGGAGGAAATTTCTACCTCACTATCAGTCTCCAGCGGATGCTCCACCCCAAAGTCCTTCAGGACCACTGTGGGACGATCCACGACCAGGTCGCGATACGTCTCCATAGTATGTCGGGGTTGGATGTCCGCCTTGAAGCTGACACCCTCAGTTCCGAGGAACTGAAGGTGCGGACTAGCGATTTCGTCCCGGAAGAGCTTGAGCGTGACTACCGTCCAGTCATCAGTGTCCACCCATTGGACTCCGATATTCTGGTCGGTCAGCCGGTCTGTGGCGACAACGCCGATACAGCCGTCCAGCCTTTGAAAGGCCAGAGATACCAGAGAGATTTCTCCCTGCTGGTCGTCTGCAGCAGCGTGTGCCACGCTTTCCCCCGGTACCTGAAAGGCGGGGCGCCCGAAGACCACCTCATTGTGGTCATATTCGGAACATCCCGTCAGGGCGAGGAACGCAAGAGTTGCGGCTCCCCATCGGTATGGAACGATAGCTCACCTCCGTATTCTAAGGGAAGAGAGGGCCAAATTTATAATGAACAATGAACGGTAAGCAAATGCTTCCATTCACTGACTTTTGCGAAAAAACGCAGAGTTGATTTTAGCATAAGAATAAAAGTATGTCAATCAATATTATTCCATTTTTGTCAATTTGCTTAGATGTAGAAAAAGACCGCATGTGAGTGCGGTCTTAAACCTTATCCTCAGATTGGATGTTGTAGGAACCCTGAATCGGACTTAGCCTTCTCACCCATTCATCTTTCTCAATTTGGAGTATCCTCCATCAGGAGAATTTCCTTCCTCTTTCCGGTTGACGGTATGAGGAGTGTGAAAGATGAATCCCCCCGCTCTCCTAGCTAAGCTGGATTCGACTTTGCCCCAATGAATAAATGAGGCTTTGTTCGGCAGATTTGGATCTACTTGCCTTTTTGGGCTCAACCAAAAACATCGATCTGGGTTAAGGTTTATTCTTATAACATCGGACGACAAGGAGGGCATCCTTCCATCCGCTGTATGTAAAAGGTGAAAAATTCACCCGAATGACTTTATTCCAGTGACTGTTAAATGTCAAATCTTTTGCGATAATGGCAGTGACCAGGGATCAGCGCTGGTTACTGGTCACTGGCTACCGAGAGCCTGTAAGGTTCTTTCCGCGCATTTCTCCCAGGAATAGTTCTGAAGGGTTTCATCATGATTTTTAACCAGCTCCGCCCACAGCTCTTTCTGCTCCGCCAGCGTCTTCATGTGCTCCGCCAGTGTTTCACTATCATGCGAATCGAAGAAGAGCGCATTGTTTTTGGCGATTGCGTAAGAGGTTGGAATCCGAGAGGCAATAATTGGCACTTTGGCGTCCATTGCTTCTAAGAGCGGCAATCCAAATCCTTCGAAAAGGGAAGGAAAAACAAACGCTAAACAATTCTGATATAAAACAGTTTTTGTTTTATCATCGATATAACCGGTAACAATAATATTCTTGTTTCGAACCGATTTCAGAATAGCCTCCCCACCCACGCCGGTTTTACCTGCCAAAACCAATTTCAGATAGGGGTGTTTTTTATGGATTTTTTCAAAAGCTTCAATTAATACGCCAAGATTCTTTTTGCTTTCAATCCGCCCGACAAATAAAAAATAATGGCGTGGTCTTACATGATATCGGCCTGCTATTTCATCGATCTCATTCTGTTCTACTTTGGTCTCATCCGCCTCGAATCCCAATGGGACAACACTAATTTTCTGAAAGTCGGCTTTATAAAATTCAATCAGATCATCCCTTGTTGTTTCTGAGGGGACAATGATTTGTCTGGTATGCTTAACAGCAAATTTTGTTCCCCAATCCAAATAACATCGGCTTAACCATCCGTAGCTTTCCGGAAAACGCTTAAAAGCCACATCGTGAATAGTGATGGTCGTGTTTTTAGGGTGTATGAGTGGTATTAGATGAGAGGGGACGAACAGGTTGCCGATTTGTTTATTCCTCCAAACTTCCCAGCTCAGCCGTACCTGCGTCCACAGCCGGGGAAACGGAATGGTCATCTGCGGAACAGGCAGGTCGATTTTCCGCGGGCTGATGAGCGTGATATTGTCCGGATTTTGTTTAACGAGTTCATTGATTAAAAAATAGGAGTAATTTTCTACTCCGGTTCGCTTGGCGGTGTTGTTGTAGCGAGAGGCGTCTATATAAATCATAAATGCATTATAAACTTGTAATTTGTAATTTGTAACTTGTAATTTGTAGCTCCAAAGCTCCAAGTTTCAAATTTCTAAATTTCAAGTTTTCATTTGAATTCGTGATTCAAATGGGTATAATACGGACGCTTATTTTTTAACCTTATTCAAAATGGCAGATGATGATATTAAAGATGATGTTGCTACCGAAGAGACTCCCGCTGAGGAGAAGGTGGAAGACGTCAAAGAAGATGGAGGCTATCAATTTGATGATGATCTCACTTCATCTGAGCCCAGTGAGGCTCCCGCTCCCGCTTCGGCCGGTGGTCGTGGTGGTAAATACGCTGATGAAATTTTTTCAAAAACCATCCATGCTAAATTCCGCACGTTTTATGTGGATTTGAAAGAAAGTACGAATGGCAAGTTTGTGAAGGTCAGCGAGAAAAGTCACGGACGCAAAAGCACTATCATGATGGATGCAGAAGACGTGCCGGCTATGATCGAGGCTTTACAGGAAGTTCAGGCAAAACTGTAACTCCTCATTCGATTGTCGTATAAACAAAAAACAGGACTAAGCCGTTGGCAAAGCCCTGTTTTTTAATTGAATAATGAGTTATTTGGCAATCGTAATGGCCCTTGTTTCCCTTAGCACATTCACTTTTACGGTGCCCGGGTAGGCGAGTTCTTTTTCGATCTTGCGGGCAATATCGTGCGATAGCTTAATGGCAGCCAGGTCATCGATTTTATCCGGTTTCACCATAACGCGTATCTCACGTCCTGCCTGGATGGCGTAGGCTTTATCGATTCCGCTGAAGCTGTGAGCCAGATCTTCAAGATCCTGCAGACGTTTTAGATAGGTAGCCAGCGTTTCACGCCGGGCGCCGGGCCGTGAAGCAGAAATCGCGTCTGCGGCATGGACGATCATGGCAATCGGGGATTCAAACGGCACTTCTTCATGATGCGCTTCGGCCGCGTGGATCACCTCTCGCGGTAAACCGTATTTCTTTAAAATATCCCGGCTGATCAACGCGTGGCTTCCTTCAATCTCATGATCCACCGCCTTACCGATGTCATGCAGAAAGCCAGCGGTTTTGGCGAGTTGCACATCCAGCCCCAATTCCCCAGCCATACCGGCCGCCAGAAAACCGACTTCCATGCTGTGCTTAAGCGCGTTTTGACCGTAACTGGTACGGAAGCGGAGTCGGCCGATGATTTTGATCAGATCAGGATGAAGTCCGAAAATCCCCATTTCCTGAGCAGCCTTTTCGCCAAAGTCGACCATCATCTGATTGATTTCCTTTTTCGTTTCTTCCACAATTGTTTCGATCCGTGCTGGGTGGATACGTCCGTCTTCAATCAGCTTTTCCAGCGCTCGTTTGGCCACATACCGGCGCACCAGATCAAATCCGGAGATCACAATGGCTCCCGGTGTGTCATCCACAATCACATCTACACCGGTCAGGTGTTCAAAGGCATTGATGTTACGGCCTTCACGGCCGATGATACGACCCTTAATATCATCCCCCGGCAACTGCACCAGGGTTTGAGTGGATTCGGAAGTGACTTCGGAGGCGATCTTCTGAATAGCCTGAGCGATGATGTTTTTAGCACGCTTTTTCGAATCTTCTTTAACGTCAACCTCCACCTTGTTGTAGCGCTCCACAATTTCATCTTTATAATCCCGTTCCACGTTTTCGAGCAGCATTTCCTTAGCTTCTTCTTTACTCAGCTTGGTGATTTCAGAAAGGGCTTCTTCCTGTTCTTTATAAATGGCATCCAGCTTTTCTTCCTCTATTTTCAAATCTTCCATTTTTTTATGGCAGGTCTCTTTGAAGTTTTCATTTTCCGTGATCTTTTTTTCAAGCTGATCTTCCTTATTATTCAGGCGCTCCTCTTGTTTTTCCAACTGTTTACGCCTTTCTACTTCTTCTTTTTTTGCCTCATTGATAATGTCGAGGGCCTTATCCTTGGCATCAATTATTTTTTCTTTGATCTTGGTTTCAACGGTACTGGCTTTACTCTCAAGGTCTTTTAGGTGTTTTTCGATTTTGGCTATTTCCGAATCCGCCTGAGCCCGGATTTTTTGCAGGCGCTTACCGCCTTCCATTTGGAAATAACCATAGATCGCCCCACCCCCTATTGCCAGCCCGAGGATTAAAAATAAAACACTCATGGCTAAATTGGGTTAAAAATACAAATTTAACCTCAAGTTAATAAAGCTTGATGAGTCTTATCTTTCAGCCGTTTTTAATTTTGAAGGGTTTCAAATAAGGAGATTAATCAAGGGATGAAGAGGGCTGATCGTTACAGGATTCCGTCGTGTATCAGCGACCTGTCTGGTTCCAATCCTTTTGCTAGTATTAACTTGAGATTCGGTTAAAATTATTGTTTGCTAATAATTTTGGGTTATATTACTTTTTCATTTTATACTAGAAATTTGTATTTTCAAAATGCTTTTTCCCTTTTCCAAAAATATTTAAAAATGGCTTAAATAAGCCAAATAATTTTTTTTATCCACTAGGCCGCCTCCCCGCTAAATAAAAAAAGAGAAGTAAAGGGGTTGATTTTATTTTTTAAATTTGCTATAATAGTATAATACAAAAGAAAAAATGATCATTTACATATGGGGCGACAGTGGGAATAGTCTGCTTGGGAAAACAAAAATCAAATAGACCTCTCTTGATTCCGTTCGCGGGATTGAGTCCGGTCTCTGGTTCTATGCTCTCAGGCAGTCTGATCCTACTGTCCGATAGTGAGAAGAGTCTGTCTAGGAAAACAAAAATCAAAATCTCCTCCGTCCGCTTTCATCTTTCGTAGCTTGCTACGGAGAATGTACTGGCGGTCGGTGGTCTCTGGTTCCATGCTCTTAGGCAGTCTGATCTCACTATCATGTATCGGTGAGAAGAGTTCGCCTAGGAAAACAAAAATCAAAACTTTCATCTTTTGTGGCTTGCTACGGAAGATGGATCGGTTCTGGCTTTATGTTCTTGGGCGGACTTCTCTCACTGATTGTGTTACCGCTTTCTCACTTCCGTACCTGTTTGCTTCGGCGTTCAGTTGCGTGGTGAGGTTTGTGGCTTTGGCCTTTCATTTCTGCCTTCGGGTGGTTCTGAATGGTCGGGTCGCTTTTCTCCTCTCAAAGCAAAATAAAAGCTCATTTCTTGACCGCTTTCGGCCTTCGTAGTTTACTATGGAGAATGTGGCGGGTGAGTATGAACACCTTGTTTGGTTTTGTTGGAGTGTAGTGGTCTGTCATTTTGTTTTTTTAAGACAGGATGTCGGACGGCTACGTTTTCAACGGTTTCGCCGTCGGTGGGAGACTAAAAAAACCTTTATCTTCGGAAAAAGGTTTTTTTATGTCTGATCTCAGATTTGTGATTTCTGATTCAATTTTAGATTTTGAAATTTTACATTTAAGATTTAGATCAGAAATCAGACATCAAACATCTGAGATCAGAAATGTTATATTTTCTCCCAAGCTTTATCCTGGCGGCAGAGGAGGTCGCGGGCTTTTTCGGGATACTTCATAATCAACTTTACCAATCGTTCCATCCGCACACGATTCTGAGATCCTTTTACCAGTATCAGGTCATCAGGTCTTAGAAAATCTTTGAGAAAATGTCCGGCTTCTTCCGAATCAAAAAACGTATACACATTGTCTTCGGCCATGCCGGCTTCAATAGCCCCTTCTTTAATAGTGGAAGCTTCCGATCCTACCGCTATTAATACCTTCGCGGCTTCAGCCCCCTGGGTTCCCAGGGTTCTGTGGGCTTCTTTGTTTAAGTCTCCTAACTCATTCATGGTTCCGAGTACCGCGATTTTACGTTTGGCGGGCAGTTCCGCTAATAGTTCCAACGCTTTGGTCATGCTGGTGGGTGAAGCGTTGTAAGAGCTGTCGATGATCGTGCTGTCATTTATGCCCGGAAGAGGATTCATTCTGCTGGAGGGCAGTTTGAAATCGGCTAATGCTTCCGCGCATTCCTGCAAATTCATTCCCAGTTTCAATCCTACCGCGATGGCAGGGAGTAGTACATACACCTGAAAACGCCCCAAAAGAGGGACTTTGAAAGGCAGAGATTCCCCTTTATAGCTCACCTGAAAACGGATTTGTTTGCTGGAAAGCGTTATGTCGCTGACCCCGACATCCATTCCTTCACCTAATCCATAACGCACCCTGTGGGCGCTGGTCTCCATCGATTTGACCATCGGATCGTCAAAATTCAAAACAGCCATCCCATTGATGGGCATATGGCGGATAAGGCTGTTTTTTTCTTTTCGAATATCTTCCAGGTTTTCGAATTGTCCTTTTTCTAAATGTACAGGGTTTACGTTAGTCACGATGCCGATTTTGGGCGGGGCGATTTTAATTAGTTTTTTGATATCTCCCGGTTTATCCGCTCCCATTTCCAGAATGATTTTTTGATAAGGCTCAGGCTCTTTGAATAAAACCCGTTTTAATATTTTAAACCATGCTACCGGTGATGAAAAACCGGATTGTTCTTCCTGTAAAATAGCCAGACTGATGCCCACTTCCGTATTGAAGCCTTTTGGGCTGCTATAAACTTTGAACTGCTTTTTCAACAGATGGGCAATCGCTTCTTTGGTGCTGGTCTTTCCGATACTTCCGGTGATGGCGATAACCTGAACACGATGCTTTTTTAAGTAGTGCCTTGCTTTATGAACAAGGATTTTGGTGATCAGAAATCGAAATAGGGTTTTCATAATTCAAGTTTAGTTAAAAAACAGACTGTGAGCAAGAAGTCCGTTTTTTGGATGGGCGGGGGCAAATTACAATTTACTATTTTATCCCCGCATAATTAAAAAGACAATGTAGCCAGCATACATCATAACAAGGATTCCTCCTTCTGCGCGATCTATTTGATAACGACTTTTAGTGAAACAGAAGGCAAACAGCATAATGGTAGCAATGAGGCAGACTAAAATGTCTGTGTTGATCATCGGATTAAAAGGCATTGGTTTGATCACGGCGCTTAAACCCAGAACCCAGAAAATATTAAACAAGTTGGAACCCACCACGTTCCCGATTGCGATATCGGTTTTATGTTTATAGGCGGCCGTAGCTGAGGTCGCCAGTTCCGGCAGGGAGGTGCCAACCGCCACAATCGTTAGCCCAATAAGCGCTTCGCTGAGTCCAAATTGCTTGGCTACTGTTATGGCGCCATCCACTACCCATTGCCCTCCGTAAGCCAACCCCACTATCCCCAATAGGGTCATGCCAATCGCTTTGAGAGGAGGGTGTTTGTGCCGGCCGTCATGTTTTTCTTTATGAGCCTTGGCCAGACCGAAGGTGTAGTACATAAAGATGATAAAAAAGATCATCAGAATAATGCCGTCGCTCCGCGATAATATAGAATTGGCGGCTTTGTCGATCCATATATCATTTACCAGAAGAAACAGTACGATCACGGCGATCATGTTGAGCGGAATTTCTTTCCAGGTAGTGTTGTGTTTGATTTTAAGCGGGTAAATCAGAGCCGAAATACCGAGTATCAGAAAAATGTTTGAGATATTGCTCCCCAAAATGTTGCCGATTCCAATATCCGCATTTCCTTTCAGGCTGGCCACAATGTTTACCAAAAGTTCCGGAGCTGAGGTGCCCAGCGATACAATGGTGAGCCCGATCACAATGTCTGAAATGCCGAGTCGCTTGGCTAGTGAGCTGGAACCTTCCACTAATAAATCCGCCCCCTTGATCAGGAAGATGAAGCCGAGAATGAATAAGATATAAATTAACATTTTTTAATTTTTAATTTTCATTTACATCTTAACGCCCTCCTCTTATTTTGCCAAATCCGTTTTTTTGGATCCGGAATCAGCCGCCCTTTTGCATTTTTGTCTCTTACCCCCTTTTTTTATTGTCCCGGTCAAATGCCTGTTCCATTTCCCTGCTGATTCTCATAAAATCCTCAACCCTTTTACAGTTCTTATAAGCCATTTCTTTCCATTGCGGATGGATGTCATTGGCATGCCTGCCGCCAAACAGAGACAAGCCTGGCCGAGGGCCCTTTAATATTATATGGATACCATCTCTTATCTTTAAGACCCTCTGATCGACTTCCTTGCCTTCCAGCTGACACGTCGTTTTATACAATGCGCCAGAAAAAATCACCTTTGCCAATATATGACCTGCGATTGTTCTGTAATCCTGGATTGATGCGCCCCAACGCCTAAGCAGGGATTCTAATTCCCAATATTGGTTTTCCGGTTCCTCTACGGTGATCTCAAAATCAAGACCCTCGTTTCCCTCTTCATCTTCAACCGCTTCGGTCAATTCAAGAGGACTTTCAGAGGCATGGTCATTCAATGAGGTAGCAGTGCCTTTCGGTTCAGGCGTTTTCGGTGATGGGGGGGGCAGTTTGTTCATAATAGTATGTCTTAATCATCTTCTTCTCCATTTTCAAGCTCATTTATTTCGTCCGTTAGCTTATCTAATTCTTCGTCTAATTGGCCTTCAGGAATTTCGGGTACTTCGCCTTCTGTTGTTATCGGTTTATCTAGCTCACTTATAATCTTTTCAAGATCACGGGTTTTTATTTCTATTTCTTTATTCGCATCCTCCTGCAGGCCCTTAATATATTCTTTAAGCTTACTGTCTGCATCGAAAAAGTGGGCTGGGTTGTGAATGGTTTCGTAAATGGTTTCGGCGATTTCCGGATCCAAACGATAGGCTTCTTTACCGCCCAAAACCTTTATACCAGCTTCCCCTTTTGAAAGTAATGCGTAAATTCCATCTCTCAATCCTTCCACGCAGTCAATTTGCTCACCTCTTCCAATCAGAGCCATTTGCAGACGTTTAGGGTCTGTTTTTTCTTCGGCGAATGCGGCCTCCTGAAATCCTTTGTAGATTCTTACCAATGCCAGCAGATTATGCCCCAGAAAGCGATATTTTTTAATAATGCCACCGATAGTGAATACCTCCTTTTTTAATTTATCGATTCGTATTTTCTGTTCCATGTCTATTCCCTCTTTATATTCAGCTCCCATTTCTAAGAATTGCTCGGTCGATGTGATAGCTGTGTAAGCCATACCAATGGTTTTTTGGTCTAATTTGTCCGCATGATCTTCGCCAAAAATCATAAGGGCTTTACCCTGCATTTTTAGAATTAAATAGACCCCTTCGCGATGTCCTAAATTGTTTTTTTCCACCTCCATTTTAGCGAGCAAATTGTTGTCGATTGGTTTGGATTCTATAATTTTACCCGCCATTCCGGCAAGCTCTATATCCAATTCAGCTTCCAGCTCCTTTATATTCCTGTCTTCTTCTGCCAATTCAAATTCATCTCCTTCCAAAACCTCCAAACCATCGTCTGATTCTTCTATGGCCGGTTCATCCACACTCCCTGCCAGGTATTTGTATAGCCTGTTCCTCAGGGGTGTCTGCCGGTGTTTTGAGGGGCTTGTTGGTCATAATAAAGGATAACATTTTATTATAAATATTTATTTTTGTCAACTATATCATACACATAAAAGCCATTTTTGCTACAGTAAGAAAGAACAATTCCGAAAAAGTATTGTTTGTCATAATTAATAATTTTTTAGAGATTATCCAGATCTTCAATTTTTTCAGCTAGCACAATTTCATCTTCAATAAGAATTTCACGTATTTTATTAAAAATTTCAATAATTTTTTGTTCTTTTGTTTCAGGATCCATTGATTGATCTTCCGATAAATTTGTCAAACTGGTTCTTAGGCTGCGTATTCGATCAGCCCTAAATTCTTGACCCCTTTTACTATTGGCCGTTCTTTCTGCCTCATCACACATTTGTTTATAAAGTCCTATTTTATCTAATATTGCCTCATCTATTTGCGGCGGTTGTACGGTTATCTCAATATCAGGAAAGCCATCACTTTTATCCTTCTCTAACTCTAAACCTTTATCTGCTACTTCCATACCTGTTAAGTCAATAATATCTTCATCTTCTTCTGGACCTTTTGGGGTTTCAGGTTTGTGATTGGGCGCCCATTGTGGCGCTTGCCATTGTGTTTTTGCTTCATCGGATTCTCCGGTTATTGGATCATCTTTTGCAGACCCTTCAGACTGTTCTTTTGGCTTGTCTAACAAGATTACTCCTTCTGAATCAGGAGATGAAGGTTCACCCTTTTTTTTAGTCAATTTAATAACTCCTTCCCCAGTATCCTTTTGTGTTTCTGTGGCTTGAGGCGAATCATCAGATGGCAGTATTGTTTTTATGGTATTTCGAGCTACCATTCCTACTACCACTTTTGCCTGAGCTGGAGTTTGATCTGAAGAAGAACGATCAGGCGGCCTACTGGTTATTGAAGCCGTATTGTTATCATGATCTATTCTGATTACAGAGGACCTATCTCTGTTGCTTTTTGGGTCAGGCGGTGGTTTATCAATAGATCCTCCCATATTTTCATGTTATCTAAGATATAAATATTTATTACCTCAGCGCAATGGGGCTACCATATTAACCGTTTCAGATCATCAAGACTTGAGCCATTAGCATTACTGAGACTTATTCTTAAATTTTTTCGACCCTCTTTATCCAGACCCATCAATGCTGCTGCAATAATTTGACGAGCCTCTTGCATTACTATATGTGGTTGTTCAGACTCGAAAAACACTTTTGCTAATGCATCACTGACCTTTTTGACCTCTTTGATTTCGAATAATTCCTTTTCCATAATGGAGTTGTTTAGCTATAAAGTGATATATTTTAACTTAAAAAATTCAAATTGTCAAATCAATAAATTATTTACTTTCGATCTATTATATTTAAATACGTAGATAAGCCATTTTTGTTACAAGGGAAAAGGACGGAGGAAGGGGTAGATGGTAGAGCGGAGGGGGGGGTAACCACTCCAATCTACGCCCAACCTCCGTCTAGTTGGTGGAGAGTGAGAACGATTTGTTAGGCTGGGCGGAGAAGCGCAGCCAAGCTGTGTCGCCCTCACTCTCCAAAGATTTAATGCGATGGAGGAAAGTAAAGTAGAATGGCATGAAAGGGTGGAATAAACGAACCATCCTGCAATTCTAACCTCCACCGCAATTGTAACCACGAAGTGTACCCACGATGAGTACTATTCGAAAAGGTTAGGAGATTATTGTACGTTTTTTAAACGGTTTGTCAAAATGTTTTCTCAGTCCATACCATCCTCCGCTCATCACCATCAGGCCTAATAGGTATTTTAATTCGATCGGATAGTTATCTTTTTTAGGCTGCTGACTTATTTTTTTCTGTTCCAATCCAATCAACTGTTTTTCGAATTCTGAAGCGCGGACATGAAGGGTGACGGGCTGTTGAATATCGATTAATTGTTTTGCCATTGACATATCTACAGGACTACTGGCATATGAAACTTGAATTATTTGATCCTGATTTTTTATATAGAGCACTTCACCTTCTTCGTAAATAAAAGCTATTTCTCCTTCCAGTGTTTCATTTTTCAGTTCCCATTGGTAATTGGCGACGTCTTGATTGACTTTTGATGATGCGGGTACGCGATTGGATGCTGATGCCTTCGTTTTTTTCGGTTCTGGTTCCCAGCTTCCTCCATCGTGCGTAAACACCTCGTTTTTGTGAGTTTTTCCGTAGCAAATCCGATCTGCCACTTCATTCAGGGGGTTGAGCAGGTTGGCGCAATCATCACTATTGTTCAGCGCGATACCGATTTCGGCTTTTCGGAAGGTGCGCATACCGCCTGGAGCGATGGCACCCCCTTCGATCAAAAATGGCCTTGAGCCTTTTACCAGGTCATCATCTATCTGCCAGCCGCTGAGGCAGATCTTCTGGTCAGTCGGATTGCTAATGCGCACCCATTCCATGGTTTCGCCTTTTTCCGGGTTGGGTAAGATGGCATCTATTTTTAAACCTTCGTTTGGGCATACGACGTCTTCCTTAAGCCCTGTTTCGTCATTTTCTTCTTCATTTGCTACACTTTCATCAATTACCAGTTTTACGGTATTTTCTGCATTTATTTCATCATTTTCCGGGCGAGGATTTATATCCTCGCCTTCAGGGGTTGGGTCGCTCGTTTCATAAACCCATAAACCTAATCTTTTTTCCTTCGCGCTTTGTTCGTATTGCACGAATTCATCTAAATATCTGAACGGGTAATCTGTGTAAGCCTCCCCGAAGCCATTTTTAATGATTTCCGCATTAATAAATATTCCTCTCAAATAAACATAGGCCAGCAATCGGTTGTAGGTGTCCATTGTGGTTTCATCAAATTCCAGCACCACCGTCTGATTTGCCAATAAGTTTTTTAAATAATCACTGGCTTCCTTTCCGAATTCTTCCTCTTCTAAAAACGGATGCACGGTTTCGGGCGTGTCCACACCGATCAGGCGGATCTTGAATGATTCATTGTCAATTTCCACTTCCAGCGTGTCTCCGTCGATGATTTTAAGAACGCGTGCATTCATGCCATCCCGGAAGTAATTGGTCCGGAAGATCAGCTGTCCGCTTTTGGCGTCTGTCCAGTTGATCCGGTCAATCAGATTCCCCATAGGATCCATCAGGCTGATCTGGTCTGACGTGTTGGTCATGGTCAGACCGAAATCAGAGGGGTCGGCCGTCTTTTTTTCATAAGCTCCCATTACCATTCCGTCCAGCGCGTATGGTTTGCCTTTTTGGTTAACCAGCGTCCAGCCCTCCAGCGCGATGGATTCGTTTAAATTGTTTTTAAGAGTGATGGTCTCATCGCCGTCATCCTTCCCGTCCGGATTGGGTAAAACGTTTTGTATAATGATTGCGTCCACCGGATACGCTTTCGGGGGCGGAGGGAATTGATTTTCTTCCCCCGGGGAAATAGATTTTGTCCATTCAAAGCCTCCATCCAATCTTTTGGCATACGTCCAGTTTTCTTTTGCATCCGAATACCTTATTACCTCTTTCGGTTCTCCGTTCGGATCCAATAACCGTACGTCATCTTCACTGTTTTTAAGTGACAGATTCAGGCCTGGTGCCTCGAACAGTCGGTATTCATCGGGCATCAAAACCGTTTTATCCCGAATCCAATAGGGCGTACTTCCTCCCTCTGCGTCGTCTAAATACCAACCTGTGATGTCGATTGGTCCTTTGGTGCTGTTATTCAGCTCAATCCATTCGCCTGCCGTATCACTTCCTTCCGGATTCACCATTACTTCACTGATGAGCTGATAGGAAGGATAAGAAAATTCGATGGGTACAACTTCAGCCATGGGTTGTATTGAGGTGGGAGGCTCAGGATTATTATCCTGAGCTTCAGGCGGAACAAATTCATCCGACTTTTCTTCATTTGTTTGATGGTCGCCATTCTCAACACCCGGAGTGGCGAAAGTTTTTAGTAACCCTTCTTTTATATTGATTTGTTCGGTGCTTCGGTTCCATTCACCGTTGTCGTTTCGTTCATACGACTGGAATTCATCCGATAACAGATGTTCCACGCTCATCTGGTCGCCGATGCCGCCATCAGGATTTTTTAGTTCAATCTCAATCAACCCTTCCATAAAATAAAGTGAGTCTTTGGTTATGTCCGGTTTGATATCCAGTGCGGAATAACGACTGTTGCTGTAATACGAAAACAAAAAATAACCATCAGATTCAACAGCCTGAGACTCTTTTGCTATATCAATCCATCGTCCTCCTTTTGTTATACCGCGAATCTGCCAGCCGATTAGGTCAATTGATTGGCTGGTTGGATTGTAAAGCTCTACCCACGAGTCCTTTTCCGGATTCACTTCTGAACCAATCATTACTTCGCTGATGAGGAGTTTTGTGATGAAAGGCTCATCAGTTGTGGAGACTATATCTTCTTCGTCTGTTTCCGGGCGCGGATTATTATCCGCGCCTTCAGTTTGTGGAATTACTTCTCCTACATCTTCTTCGACCATTTCCTCTGTTGGGCGTGGATCTGGATCCGCACTTTCAGCAGGTGGGATTATTTCCTCCGCAATTATATGAATGGGTTGGCATAGTAAAAGGGTGATTACTAAAAGCCCGCATAAATAACGCTTAATCATATTTTATTCGGGGCGGGGCATTAGATAATAAATGCCGGGAGTGCTTATTTAATAAAAGCCCAAGGCGCGTAACGTATAATTTGTGTCGTTAGGGCGGCAACTCAGGCTTGTCCTTTGAATGGAAGGATACTAATTTAGCATGCTTATTTATTTTAGTCAATACTAATAAAGACCCGAACCATCGGGCCTTTACTTAATATGTAGTGTTTTTTTGAGGAGAGAGACTATTCAGCGCTTGGGTCTCCGTTTGTATCGGGAGATACTACAGAAACAGTCGTTTCCAGAACATTTTTCACCCTGATCGGCTGTTCCACAACAGGTGATTCAATGTCTACCGGAGGCAATTGATCCACTGTTTTGTATTTATTCATTACGACGTACCAAATTGCAATGACAACCACGATCAGCAGGACAAAGAGGAGTAAGTTTTTTTCATTTTTCTTCATGGAAATGTTTGTTAGTAGCTAACGTGTTTTAAATCACGGTGAATATATATTAGCAATCATCCTGGTCGACTGTAAAGATTTTAATTCGTGTTTTCGAGGGGAAAGTGTTGATATTTCCTCTAGAAAGGAGTATAATAATGAGATAACTTAAGCATGCCTATGCCTTCTGATAAGACTCAAAAATTCACTTTTGCACAGTTCGGAGACCTGCTTCAGCAAGCCTGGGAAGATGGGCATATCGGTGAAGAGGTTCATGAATCTATAGAGTCCGGCGTGATTCCTATTCGCTATCTGCGTGAAAAACTCCGCCTGGTTATCGAGCGGTCTGATGAGGAAGGGTATTTAGATGTGACTCAATTGGCTGACATTATTCCATTTCCTGTTTCCCGCCCCCAGGATAATGATCAATTAGACCAATATCGGGAAGCTGCTTAGTTTATCTCCTCATTATATATAATGAAGGCCAGCCATATTAGGCGGGCTTTTTTATTTTAGGCCGCCAACCTTTTCGGAATTTTGCGACAAGACGATCTTCCTTTTGTCCGACTTTGTACAAACGAAAAATAATGACAATTCCCACAACAATCAGTGGTACAGCCAAAAAGCCCAATGTAAATTCAAAAAGTAAATTAATAACTGCATGGAACAGTGTGGCAAAAAAGATTCCTTCCATGATTTTTTCTTCCCGGTATAGGGCTGATCGTTTAAACGTTAACAGTTTTGGTAACCATTTGCTACGATACGTTTTGTCACCTTCTTCGATTTTTACAATCGGCTGGGCGAAGTGTGCCAGGCCATAGTAATATCCAAAAATACCCGAAGCCACCAAATGAATGGGGATTGTGATCATCGTCCGATAAAAAATAATACTCATGTCGCCTGACGCTAAACTGTAGATGATGTTTTCAATGAACGCGAAGGCCAAGCCCACCACAATACTCAGCGTGATGGCGTCATCGATATCTTTTAATTTTTTATCGTCCGTAATCCGTACAATCAGATGCTTGATATATTCCTCGATGATTGCCAGGAATAAAATGGTCCCCAGCGCCGTACCGATAATCGGATGATTGAACCAGTTTTGGAATAGGGTTTGCAGATAAATCACTAAACCGATCATCAGACTTACGGTCACAAATCCCAACGGTTCATCTTTAATGGCATTTTTAAGGTTTGTCAGAACATTATGATTGAAAAAATTCAGCACCACTGAGACTAATCCACTTAATGCAAAAAGAATGATGGAAAGCAGAACCAGGTTGGCAATGAAGATAAAAATACCACTTAAAAGTGCCGATTCCAAAAGCGGCTGAAAGATCTCATATTCCGACAGTCTCGGCAAAAAATGCTGGTAAAGATATTTGTATCCAAAAACCGGTACCATGGCAAAAAGGCCCACGCCGAAGCTTTGCGCAATCACTTTAAAAGGCTGAGGATGGTAGTCTTTTTTATAAAACAGGTATCCCCAGGCTAAGGTTGTCAGAATCAGTAATGTGGCATAAAATAGGACCACTATTTTGAAGTTAAAAATTTAATACTCAGATTTCAAAATATTTATCAAAAGTGTCAAATTGACTTATTCAATATTATATTATAGCATAAAGTTGTTAATTTAACAATAGTATGCTCTTATAAAATTGTTTAAAGGTATAGCTGTGGCTGTTGGTATGGGTGTAGTTAAAAGGTTTAGTCTCTTTTGTGACCAGTCGCTATAACCACAACGACAACCAAATAAAATTATGCACACACACCGTTTTCTCATTACAGGCGGAGAGCAATTAAACGGAGAAGCCCGCGTGAGCGGATCCAAAAATGCGGCTTTGCCTATCATTGCCGCTTCACTGCTTACCGATGAGCCTGTTATTCTCCGCAACGTGCCGGATATTGCGGATATTTATACCATGCAGCACATTCTGCACTTTATTGGTGTGAAAACGGAATTTGAAAACAATACTTTAAAAATCCATGCCAAAGGAGTGGCGAATGTAGAAATCGAGCATGAATTGGTAAGTAAGTTACGCGGATCCAGTTTGTTTTTAGGGGCTTTGTTATCCAGAAACGGTGATGTGCGCCTGGCTTATCCCGGTGGATGCCCTCTTGGCAAACGTCCGATTGATGCCCATTTACAGGCGCTTGAAGCGTTGGGCGCTAAAGTTTTAGAATCCGAAGATATCCTCCACCTCCAATGCGACAACCTTATCGGCGCCGCGTTCACGATGACGGAAGCCAGTGTGACGGCGACTGAAAACGCCATTATCGCGGCAGTTCTTGCTGAAGGTAAAACCGTTATCCGATTAGCCGCCTGCGAACCGCACGTGCAGGATCTATGTAACTTTTTAGTTAAAATGGGGGCGGAAATCGAAGGCATCGGCACTCATAAACTCAAAATCCATGGCGTTAAAAAACTTCATGGGGTTGAATACCGCGTTACCTCCGATTACCTCGAAGCCGGAACCCTGGTCCTCGCCGCCGCCATCACGCAGGGAACGGTCGATGTTTTAGATGTTGTTCCCCGTCATCTGGATATCTTCTGGCAGAAACTCCGCGAAGTCGGCGTGCATTTTGAACTGGGCGAAGATATGGTCCGCGTCCTTCCTTCCAAACACTTAAAAGCCATCCGTCTGCAAACCGCCATTTTTCCCAGCTTTCCCACCGACCTTCAGGCACCATTCACAACTCTCCTCACACAAGCGGAAGGAAAGAGTTTTATTTTCGAGACCTTATTCGACGGCCGTCTTCAGTACTTATATGAACTGGAAAAGATGGGATTAAAGCCAAAAATCCTCAATCCTTATCAGGCTGAGATCGAGGGTCCCGTTTCTCTAAGAGGCGCGTCGGTCAATAGCTGTGATATCCGCGCCGGCGCCGCTATTGTCCTCGCAGCCCTTGCTGCCGAGGGGCAAACAGAAGTATCCGATATCTATTACATCGATCGCGGTTACGAGAAATTGGATGAGAAACTGAATAGCTTGGGGGCGAAGATTGAGAGGGTGAAATAATTTTCATTTTTCAATTTTCAATTTTCACTTTAGAATGGTGTCTGAATCCTAAAGTTGTTATTTTATGCAGGAAAAAATCCAGAAACTCAAATCCGATATGCTGGTTAACCTGAAGGCGGCATCGTCCGAATCAGCCATCAAAGACGTCGAAGTGAAATACCTGGGGCGACAGGGTTTGTTTAACGACATCATGAAGAGCCTGAAGGATTTATCGGATGATGATAAGCGAATTGTCGGTAAATTGGCCAATGAAACTAAAAAAGAGCTGGAAGCTGCTGCTGAAAAGCGTTATTCCGAGTTGGAAGGCGAAAAATTGGACGCTATTGCGGATGAGGAGTGGATTGACGTGACCGTTCCCGGCAAAAAGCCTGCAGTGGGGCATCGTCACCTCATCTCTAAATTCATAGATGATCTGGAAATGATTTTTGCGAAGATGGGTTTTTCGGTCGCCGATGGTCCGGAAGTGGAACTGGAGCATTACAATTTCAATCAGCTCAATATTCCCGATGACCACCCCGCCCGCGATATGCAGGATACGTTCTGGCTGAAAGATCTGAAAAAACACGTGCTTCGCACTCAAACATCTCCGGTACAGATCCGACATATGGAAACACATGAACCGCCCATCCGCATCATCGCTATGGGCAAAACGTTCCGAAAAGACAGCGACGCTACCCATTCGCCCATGTTTCATCAAATTGAAGGGCTGATGGTGGATGAAAATATTTCGATGGCCAATCTGAAAGCCGTCATGACTCAAATGCTTCAGCAGATTTTTGAAGATACTAGCATCAAAACCCGATTTCGTGTCAGCTATTTCCCTTTTGTCGAACCGGGAATGGAAGTGGATTGTACCTGCCCTATTTGCCATGGAGACGGCAAGTTGGATACAGGGGTTCCCTGCCGGCTTTGTAAACAGTGTGGCTGGCTCGAAATTGCCGGTGCGGGTATGGTGCATCCTCAGGTGCTGGAAAACGTTGGTTATGACCCCAAAAAATACACGGGTTTTGCCTTCGGAATCGGCATTGACCGCATGGTGATGATTAAATACCGTGTGAACCACTTGCGATTGTTTTTTGAGAATGATTTGCGTTTTATAAATCAATTTTGACCAAGATTTATAAGATTAATAAGATGACCATGATCCTATTTTATTAATCAGATGTGTCGCATTAACTAAAATATTATGAAAAAGGTTGTTATCGGCTCCGATCACGCGGGCTATCAAATGAAAGAACAGATTAAAAAAGAGCTGGGTGACCAGTATGAGTTTGTTGATGTGGGGCCGGATAGTGACAATGATGTGGATTATCCGATTTATGCCGAAAAGGTTGGTCAGCAAGTAGCTTTAAGTCCCGATTCCCAAGGGGTTGTTATTTGCGGAAATGGAGTGGGCATTTCGATTGCCGCCAATAAGGTTAATGGAATCAGATGCGGGCTTGCTTATAGCATTGATGCCGCCAGATGCGCCCGTCAGCATAATGATGTCAATGTTGTTTCTGTTGGGGGTCGGTCACCGATGATGGATGATCCGGTTGAAATTGTGAAGACCTTTTTAACAACCGATTTTTCCGGCGAAGAACGCCATACGAGGCGCGTAAAACAAATAATGGACATAGAAAAGCATAATTAATTTTTTCATTTGGCGACAAAATCACTTTCATTTCGGGAGGTAAAGAAAAAAATCAGAATCGCGCCGTCGATCCTGGGAGCGGATTATGGTGACCTGAACCATTATCTCCAAAAACTCGAGCCATTTTCAGACTTATTCCATGTGGATGTGATGGACGGCAATTTTGTGCCCAATCTCTCCATTGGGGCTATGGTGGTGAATGATATAAAAACCACCATTCCGCTCGACTGCCATTTAATGATCAACCACCCGGAAGAATACATCGAATCATTTGCCAAGGCGGGCGCTCATATCATCACCGTTCACGCGGAAGCGACCCGGGATCTGAAAAAAACCATTGAAAAAATCCAAAGTTTTGGCTGTTTGGCCGGGGTTTCCCTTAATCCTAAAACGCCTGTCAGTAAAATAGAAAAGATCCTACCTATTGTCGACATGGTTCTCGTTATGTCTGTTGAGCCGGGTTTTGGCGGGCAATCATTTATGCCTGAAGTGGTGTCTAAAATCGTTCAGATCCGAAAAGCCTACCCTGAACTGGATATCGAGGTCGACGGTGGAATCACTCATAAGACCGCTCCTTTATGCAAATCGGCGGGTGCCAATATCTTTGTAGCAGGCTCTTACATCCTAAAAGCTGACAACCCCAAAGAAGCGACGGAGAAACTAAGGAAGTCCGTTTCTTAAAATTCTGGCGGGTCAATATCGCTTCTTAAAATGCGCCTTACAGGATTGCGGAAGTCATACACTCCTTCTTCAAAGCTTTTAACAATATCCAGGACTTCCTCAGGGCTCATTCCTGTTAAGTCAAAACCGGTATCATGGAAAAGCTGCTGCAGATCTTCAGGAACATTTGTTTCTCCTATTTGTGGTGTAGTGGTACTTATCTCGAGAGCGCTCATAAGAATATTTTATTTATGTGGACAATATAGCATAAGCTTTTTAAACAGTGGTTAAGTGAATTTTAAGTTGCTCAGCAATTGTCTTGGCCCTTTGTGTCCGTATAAATAAGAAGTGATCTAAGTTTTCGATTTGTTCATGGACAATATTCGGCAATTTTAGATTACTGTCCTGGTAATTGAAAAATGTGTCTAATTTTCCGTTTAAAATCACAATTTTACATTTTTGTGTAAAAATCATCTCCCTGTAAATGTCTTTGAGCAGTTTAAAATTGAATAAACTAAATAATTTATAAAAAGGTTGCCGTCTTTCTAATCGTAAATATTCTTTCCATTTTCTGAAGAAGCTTTTGCCAAGGCCCGTGATTAAAGTTTTTATTAAATTCCTTTTTCCAATTTGCCTGAATGTTTTATTTACTGGCGCAAGCATGATTATTTTATCAGCCATTTCGCTATGATGTTCTGCAAATTCATTGGCAATGGAACAGCCAAGTGAATAACCTACCAAAATTACCTTTTTCGTGATTTTTTCTTTTTCCAAAATTAGTCGGATATCTTCAACATAATTATTTAGATACGGACTTTTGCATTTTGAGTACACAATCCCTCTCAGTTCAATCAAAATAATATTTTTTTTAATCGCCTTCAGACAATGGCGGAAGATGGAACTGGTTGAAAAAAGACCATGTAAAAAAACCACTGTTTCTTCCGAACCGTTATCAATGAACTGATAATAAACCGGATGGTTTTTGTTTTGGATTTTTTTGAAGTTTTGTTTTTTCATTTTTTGTAAAAGACGCGCCCATTATACTCTTAATTGCTATAGGGGGGAATGGTTTAAAGTTCTAGTTCTAATCCCTCCAGTCCAATTCTTTTAAGATGTTCCCTAAGCGCTCTGATAATCACAAAACGTTTAAAAGATGTTGCCACCTCAGCTTCCCGCCTCGCTACATCATCGTATGGCAGGGTATTCATTAGGTTCCGCCTGATCTGTTCACGTGGCAATTGCGTGCTAGTCAGCGCTTCTTTAATGCCACTGTTTTTCGTGAAATCAAAAATATCCCGCGGATCCATACACATCCCCAGTCCGATTTCATAAATCGTGTTCAGATCTTTTTCCGGAATACCCACATGGCCCATCTGGCGGATGAATTCTTTCAGAGTAAGATTTCTTTTTTCAGTATTGTTTGGTTGTGCCATGGTGCCTTTGGTTAGAAGGGGTGTATTGTAAAACATAAATTATCTTTTGACAAATTATTTTATTTTTTGTTTAATTATAACCTTAACTATTCCATATGACCGAGCATGATCTTCCGTCTAATGAAGAGGCTGAGCGTTATTTTGAACGTGCTAAAATAATGCTCGATTCCCACCTGGTTTCTCGCGAAGAGGCAACGGGAAGCGCTTTGGATAACGCAAAAAAAGCATTTGAGCTTCAGCCAGAGAATCCTCACTATTTTAATTTGTTTTTGCAGACGTCTCTGGCTACACGCCAGTCTGTTTTTCAATTGAGCTCACAAGAGATTCTTGAAAAAGCTTTTCAGGTTCCCAAATGCCAGGAGGCAGTTCTGTTTGTCATTAACCATGTCAGGAATCAGCTTATGGATTTAATGGCAAGTGATCCTGAATCTTTTAAAAAGGTTTCTTTTGTTCCTGAAATGGAGCTTTTGGAAAAGTTTAAAAATATTCATCCTAAACCGGAAATCCTGCACGCACTTTATTTTTTATATAAGTTATCCGGCCGTCAGCATGAGGGCATGATATTTTTTAAACAGGCGGCTGAGGCACAGCCGGAAAATTATGGTCATCATTATATTATGGCCTGCAAAAATCAGGAACGTTATCAGGAACTAATCGAATATTATGAGAAGAATGAGGTTATTTTACAGCCAGTTATGTCGGAAGTTCATTTAACAGTTGTGGCAGTGGCTTATGAAAAAAGAGCAGCCGGCTTAGATTGGCAGATTCGCATCCATTTTAAAAATAAGGGTATGCCTGCCACGTCCTTAGAAGATTATAGAAAAGCCAGGGCTATTTATGAAAAAATAGCTTCATCCTATCAGCCTATTCTTAGCGGTGGGCAGTCGGTATCGCCGGATGGAGCATTGGCAATTATTAATCATGCCCAGTCTTTTTTCCAGGAGGCCCAGTGCCTCGCCTTTTTATCGGACGATCAAGAAGACAGGAATGATGAAGTTTTTGAGCTTAAGAAAACGGCCTTTGATATTTTAAACCGGATTATCGAACGGATGGGTGAGATCGATTACCCGAAATCTTCTGATATGTATGAATATTTATTATTGGCCAAGACCCATCTCTTATCCGCCTCCGCGAATGCCCGTTTTGGCATTGAGGCCATAGAAAAAGCGATTGGAATAGCCCATGAATTAGCAGATGATGAGCGTTTCCGCGATCTTGGGTTCGAAAATATTTTATTAGATAATTTGCAGATTTTATTAAGTATCAGAGGCGGTTTATTAAAGGAGGAGCCTGTGGATACGAGTGAGAGAGAACTTCTTCTTTTGGGTTCATTAATGAAAAATTGGAAACAGCTCGAAGGTTATGCCAAACTCATTCAATTTTACCTGGAGATCGGACAAAACAAGGAAGCTTATCGTATTGAACAATTCTGCGCCATTGTCCCGTTCCTGGAGGACCTTATTAAACTGGATAAATTTGGACGCCAGGATTTTATCAGCAGTGCTTTGGGTTTGGCAGAAGTGCCAGATAGCAAAAATGTCACTGATTATAATGCGGCGCTTAAAAAAGTATATGATTCATTAGAAGCTACACAGATCGAATTAACACAACATGTCCAACCGCTGTATGAAGCTTTGGAACCCTGTCATCAGAGATATAAAGATTATTTAGCAAAGATCGCTCCTGAACATGCCATTATTCAATCCCGTATTAAGAATATTTACTCCATTATTCTCAAGCTTTTAAAAGAAGATCATGCCAGCATTCCAGAAGTTACTGATCTTTTGGCTTTTCGCGCTTTGACTGATACCGAAGAAGAAGTAAGGGAACTTTACGAAAAAGTCCGCCTTGGAATGAGGAAAGATAAGCCCATGAAAGAGTGGATCACTATTGATAAACCTACTAAAACCAATTACCGGTCTATGGATATTACCGGTTATGTCCAGGGTGATGATGTGCAGCTGCAAGTCCAGATCCGCCCTAAGGCTATTGAGGCGGAAATCAGCGCCGGTTTGGCGCATCATGGCCATTATAAACGTGAATCCGGCTGGGAGCTGGAAAGGAAAATCAATAAGAATCCCATTAAATACATGACCCTTCTTTATGAAATTATTGGCAGGTTGTGGCATGCCTATCGTTTTATCCGTGATTCAGAAATACCCCATGCTTTGCATGAGCTTTTGGAGATTTACCAGAATCCACCCTTACCGCATTTACCAGATCAGCCAAGTAAATGATCGCTTCGCCTGAGCGTGAGCCAGCCCATCAGCATAAATGCGCCTACCGCGATTGTGATCCAAAGGTAAGTGTCTGGTAGGAAGAGAAAAGCGATGGTCAAAATGGCACTACTTATTAAACGCGCGATGGTCAGATAAATTTCCCGGTTCAGGTTGAAATGGACGGGGTGGATTTTACTGCCGTAAGCGTATAAGTATGAGTCGGCAAACGTCTGGTGCATGGTTTCGGCAAAGCGGTTGAACAGCTGGACACCCCATACGTAAATCAATGACGGATAAAATCCCACAGACGCGTATAAAACAGCTCCCAGCGACCGTATAAAAGTTAACCGTGAAAATATAACCGTTCGTTTTCGTTTGTCGAACCAGTGTCCGGACAGCCTTGTCAGCAAAGTGGCCACAAGTGTTGTGACGCCAACCAGAATACCTAATTCTTTAATATTTCCGATAAACAGGGCAAAAGCCAGTATCCAGGCATTGCTGATGAAATGCTGGGTGAACCCTTCCCAGAAATGTGCCGGACGGATAGCTTTGAGTTCAGGTTTTTTCAGCATTGCCCTGATTTCTTTAAAACCATAAGTGCCGTCATGCGCCGGCGCGCGGAAAAATAAGATCGGAAACAGACTTAAAAGCCCTGCGATACTTCCTAGCACAAAGGTCGCATTGAATGAGACAGAAAAACTCACCCACCCCCCAATAATCGGCGCTATAAATCCGGTGACTATTTTAATAATAGCGAGCCAGCTCATCTGTTTGCCGATTTTTTGGTAATCCGTATTGGACGCGAAAAACCAGTGCCGTATCATCCAGTAAAAACTGATATACAGGGTCATAAAAATGGTCGCGGGTATGATCATCCGTATATTATCGGTTGTTGTTTGCCCGAAGAACCATAAAGACATCACATAAAAGACCATCCCCATCGCCATAAAGTACTTAGGTTTTCCGGATTTCATGGCGATATTAAATATCGGAATGAACAGAATTGCGTAAAATACATTCCAAATAAACGTGAAGGCAAACACGGCGCTGATGGAGTGGAAGAGTTTGTAAATAAAAATGGGCAGCACAATAATCAGCATGGTGTCGCCGAATTGAAAAAGGGCTTCGTGGATGTAAAAGAGGCGGAGGTTGCGCTGTTTCATTGTTTTTGCTTAGCGATTAGGGATTATAGTATAAAAACTTGCTATTAAATACTCTTTTTATTAAAATAGCTGAGCTTTGATAGGCGCCTGTAGCTCAGGGGATAGAGCGTCCGGTTGCGGTCCGGGAGGTCGCAGGTTCGATTCCTGCCAGGCGCACCACCACTCCAAAATACGTTACGGTTCGCATTTTCTGGGGATCTCGTTTTTTTGGTGCGTGTCGGTAAACTGCCCTTTCGATTTGGAAGGGTTTTGTTTAAAATAAATTTGTAATTTTATATAAGCGTAATACTTTATGAGCGTTTCTGTGCTGGCTCAATAGGGAAACGCTCAAACTTGTAAATAATCTTCTTCGCAGATTTTTACAAGTTTGCCCTCGCTTTATTTCGGACTCCCATTTGGTCGCCCTCATTGCGCTCGAAACGCGTTTCTCACTACTTACTATGATTTCTTTTCACAACGTCACCAAAAAATACGGCCTGCACACGGTTTTAGATGAAGTCAGTTTTGAAATTCAGCCCAGTGAGCTGGTGATTTTGAATGGGTCATCCGGCGCCGGCAAGTCTACAGTGGTCGCTATGCTGATCGGGGCGGAGAAACCGAATCGCGGAACGGTAGAAGTGGATGAAATGGTCGTTAACAACATGGATGCCAACACGCTCCAATTGTATCGCCGTCGGGTAGGTGTGGTGTATCAGGATTACAAATTGCTTCCTAAAAAAACTGTTTTTGAAAATGTAGCATTTGCTATGGAAGTGTGCGAAGAGCCACAGGAATTGATCCATGAGCAGGTTCCGCTTGTATTAGAAAAAGTCGGACTGTTGCAGTATCAGGATCAGTTTCCTCAGCACCTTTCCGGCGGAGAAAGACAGCGTCTGGCCATTGCCCGTGCTCTGGTCCATAATCCTCGTCTGCTGATTGCCGATGAGCCGACCGGGAATCTGGATAAGGTAAATGCCCAGGGGATTTTAGATTTATTCAGCAAGCTTCATTCGGAAGGCGCTACGGTGCTTTTAACCACGCATGATCCGCTGGTACGGGATATTTTGCCGGGACGGGTACTGACGATTGATGGAGGAAAGGTTTATTAATTTTTAGTTTTTAATTTTTAATTTTCAATGACAACCTACAAAGACTCTGGAGTTGATATTGAATTGGGCGATGCCTGTTCAAAATTAGCTTATGAAGCCGCTAAAGGAACTTTTTCGGGTCGTAAGGGAATGATCGGTGAACCGGTTATAGAAGAAGGCGGGTTTACCGGCATGATGGATATGGGTGATTTTTACCTTATTCAAAATGATGACGGAGTGGGAACAAAAATCGAAGTGGCGGAAAAAATGCGGAAATTCGACACACTTGGTTACGATTTGATTGCCATGGTGGCCGATGACGGGATTTGCGTGGGGGCAGAGGTTTTTTCGGTCACGAACACACTGGATGTTCCTCGATTGAATAGGGAGATGGTAGAAGGATTGATGTCCGGATTAAAACAAGCCGCATTGGAGCAAAAAATAGTGGTGCCCGGCGGGGAATTGGCGGAACTTGGCGATGCGTTGAATGGAGCGGTCTGGAATGCGACAGCGGTCGGTCTGGTTGAGAAAAATAAGATTATTACAGGCGCTGATATTGAAGAAGGGGACACCGTTTTGGCTTTTAAATCCGCCGGCATCCGTTCCAATGGGATGAGCTTAGCGCGCCATATTTTAAAAGAAAAATTCGGCGACAATTGGGTGACTCAGGATTTTGACGGCAGGAGCTGGGGAGAGGTCATCCTTACCCCCTCCAAGATCTATCATCGGGCAGTTCTCAATCTGATTGGTGGTTACAAACAGGAGCGGAAATTCAGCATTAAAGGTCTTGTCCACAATACGGGTGGAGGGATTAAGGGCAATCTTCCCCGTCTGCTCAAGAAAAAAGGATTAGGTGCTAATCTCACCAATCTCCCACAGCCTCACGAATTCATGAAAAAATTACAGGAATTGGGAAATGTCAGCGATGAAGAGGCCTACAAAACCTGGAACATGGGCGTGGGCATGATGGCTGTCGTTGATTCAGCCGACGCGGATAAGATTCTGGAGGCGCTGAAGGCCGAAGGGATTGAGGCAGTGGCGGCCGGAAAAGTAATTGGAAGTCCAACTATCAAATTGTCAATTTAAATGATTTGGTCATCTGAATCAGGTTTGATATAGTGCCACCTTATTTTGTATATAAATGAATTTTTTGTATGGGGCGATATTTGGAGTTTATAAAAACGTATCGGTTGTTACATCGTAACAGTCAAAAACACATCATTTTTAAAGATGCGTATTATTTTGTGACGATAAAAACACATAATAATCTCCTGTTTTTCCGGGAACATATTTTTGGCGATTTATTTGTGGCCATCGGCTCTGAGGTATCAAAAATTGTCACAAAACTTTTGCGTTGTAAATATGGTGAAGAAGCTCAGGCTCGAAGAGAAAATCTGCAGTTTTGCAAACAGCTAAAAGGCTTTTTGCTGTTTGCATGGGTTATTTGTTATGAGCATGTGCATTTATTGCTCCAGCCAAATGATAAGTGGAATATTTCTGATGTTATTCATTCTTTAAAACGACATACATCAAGAAATATGAATATTTTGGTTGATAGTATATCTGAAAGTGCGGATAGCTATCCGCACTTTCAGAGTGAAGTCTCGTATCGTTTCTTGTCAAAATTCAAGTGGCAGAAATCTTTTTACGACCATTATATCCGCAACGACCGTGATTTCGATCATCACATGGACACCATCGAACGCAATCCCGTGAAACACGGTTTGCCTCCGGATTGGCCATACATTTACATCAACCCGAAATACGAGGATTTAACCGATGACTGCATTTAAAATATGGCGAATGAATACCGCTATCTTTGGGCCCAATGGGGCATTCTGGATTATGAAAAATATCAGATCATCCAAAAGCAATTTGGTGATTTAGAGTCGGCGTGGAAGAAGATCGATAGGTTATTTTTGATGCGTTTAGGATTCGGACAGGAAAAGGTGGACCGCCTTTTTGCCATCCAAAAAACGATTCAATTCCAGCGCCTGGAAGATTTTGATGTCCGGATTTTGTGTGTGGACGATGAGGATTATCCAAAATGTTTAAAATCAATTGCCAGTCCGCCTGTTTTTTTATTTGTACGAGGAAAACTGCCACCTCTCTACAAGGCCTTGGGGGTTGTCGGTACGCGGGATATTACCGATTACGGTCGTATGACTACCGAAAAATTCGTTTCTGATCTGACGCTGAATGGTTTCGTAATTGTCAGCGGTCTGGCATTAGGGGTGGATGCCTGTACTCATGAAACAACCTTAAGAAATAACGGCATTACAATCGCGGTTTTAGGATCCGGTGTCGACCGCGTCTATCCTGCCGCCAATCGGTATCTGGCGGAAAAGATTCTGCAAAAAGGCGGAGTGATCCTTTCCGAATATCCGTTGGGCACACCGGCTGCCCAGCATCATTTTCCCATGCGCAATCGTATCATCTCCGGTTTGTCACGCGGGGTTTTGATCGTAGAGGGCGGTGTGAAATCCGGGGCGCTGATTACGGCGCGTTACGCACTGGAACAAGGGCGTGAGGTGTTTGCCATTCCGAATAACATCACCAAAATAGGTCTGAGCGGTACCAATCATCTCATTCGCCGTTCTGAGGCAAAGTTGGTTGAAAGTGTGGAACACATTCTGGAGGAATTTCAGATGCAGTCACACGTTTCTAAGCAGCCCATTACTTTTTCCGCTATTGAATCGGAATTATTGGAACGGATTATCAATGACGGAAAGGGAATCGATGAGCTTGTACTTGAAACGCCTTATAATGTGGCGCGGTTGTCCGAAGTACTCATTACCCTTCAGCTTAAAGGCGTGGTTCGTGAGATCGGCCAGAAGTGGGTGATTATTTAGTATTTCTCATCTTCTAAACTTGCTGGCGGCAGACAGTCATCGGGCTCGCTTCCCAGACAGGTATCTTCATCCCGCCGAACCGGCAAAAAAGGTAGTTCCAACACTTCGTATGACGTGAACTCATCGGGCATCGCGATGGCATCGATTTCATCGATCTTGCTTACTTTATAAGAATAGTAAATCGAAAGCTGATTGAGTATATCGATATCTTTGAGGATTAATTTAATACGGAAAAAATCAAAAATACCATTTGCTTCGTCCTCGTGGATCATGGCTGATAAGTAGAATTTACTGAGCATCGACCACAGCTCCCCTTTGTCCTCTTCGGTTACGTTTTCACCGAATGCTCGTGCAGCTGAAATAATGAAATTAGAGACTCTCTGTTTGCTCAGCGTAAAATTCGTGAAGCCTTCCTGCGGGCCGGACACCACGGTTGCTTTCGTAAAAAAGTCGGTGTTAAAAAATTCATCGATTAAATTTTGAAACGTAATTGATTCTGATTCATCCGTCGCCTGTTCTTCCGCTAAATCATTCAGCATGGTCCGGTAGGTTTCCTTCAATCCTTTTTCTTTTAAATTTTCACGGATGTTTTCCTGATCCAATGTTGATTGCAACGGGGCTGGCAACCCTTCGGTATTGGCTGTTCCTATAATATCCATCGGAAAGTAAAACCAAATGTATCTTACGGATTCCAGTTTTTTTTCCAGTTCTTTCTGGAAGCTCAAATAATCCTCCTTTTCAGACTCCGGCACATTATCCGCGACCAGATTAAACGTGTTCAGGCGGGCGTAAATCCCGTCACCTGCCAGGCTAATGATCTCTGCGCGAATATTTACGTTTACGCGGTCGAAAGGCCGGTCGGCGCCTTTCGCGTCCACAAACATATGTCCTCGTATAAAGGAATACATGTCCGCTTCGTAAGGAGATTGGTTAAAAACATCCGTATTCACTTTTAATCGGTATTCCCCCGTCATTTTTACCAGTTCGCCTTGCTTGTTTTCGTCGAATTCAAAATCTCCGACCAGATTCTGGTTTAAACGGTAGCTTTTCAGATGCTGCATATTTTCCGTTGACTCAAAGAAGGTCAGCGGGTCAGAATTAAATCCTTTGGCTGGGATCGTTATAATGGATATGGCGCCAATGAGTATCATTAATATAAAAGATAATAAGCGTTTCATAATGAGTGAGTTAATTTTAGGAAAGTAGTTTACCATATTTTTAATACAGCGCATGAATCGTTTTTTTGCCGGCCTTCTTATCCTCATCGTTCTCGTCAATGTATTCTTATTAAGCGTCTTTTTTTATCCCCTTCCTAAAGCGCTTCGTTCGTTACAGTCTCAGCCTACTCTTAAGCTATATGACCGCCATGATGAGTTGCTGTACGAAGTGCTGAATGAAGAAACGGGCAGACAATCCTTTATTGCGCTTTCCGAGATGCCGGAGACTTTAAAAAACGCTTTTCTTTCCACTGAAGATAAAGATTTTTATAAACATTCCGGGATTGATTTTGGATCTGTTCTGCGTGCCATCTGGCAGAATGTGTCAGCTGGGGAGATTGTTTCCGGAGGCAGTACCATCACCCAACAGGTCGTCCGTAACCTGATCGGCGTGAACCAAAAGCGCACGTTCCGCCAGAAGATCAAGGAGAGCATTATGGCGCTTAAGATCGACAAATTTTTTGATAAAGACCAGATTTTTGAGATCTACCTTAATTCCATTTACTTCGGTGGGCTTGCGTATGGAGTCGAGTCAGCTTCCTGGCAGTATTTCAATAAATCCGCCGCTCATCTCGATCTGGCGGAGTCCGCTTTTTTGGCCGGCCTGCCTCAGGCGCCCAATCGTTATTATCCGTTTCAGCATTTTGAGCTGGCAAAAGAGCGCCAGCAAGCGGTGCTTTCCGCGATGCTGAAAAACAGCGTTATCAGTGAGGATAATTATGAGCAGGCGGTTGCCGAAAATCTGAAGCTTCAGCGGGGCGCTTTCGCTAAAAAGGCTCCTCATTTTGTGGATTACGTGATTTCGAATGGTGGCTCGAATGGTGGGGCGAATGGTGGGCCGAGTTGTGGCTCGAATGGTGGCCATAAAATAAAGACAACGTTAGATTTAGGAATGCAGGAACGGCTTGAGACGATTGTCGAGTCTGACCTCACGTTTCTTAGCCGTTTCAATATTGAAAACGCCGCGGTGGTTATTTTAGATGTAAAGACCGGCGATATTCTCGCCATGGTCGGCAGTGCGGATTATGATGATCCCACGATCCAGGGGGCGGTTAATGTTACTACCTCCCTCCGTCAGCCCGGCTCCAGCATCAAACCACTGGTATACGCGGCGGCCTTTGAGCAGGGTTGGTATCCCGATACGATCATTATTGATGAACCTCTCCGTTTTGAAACAGAAGACAGATTGCCGTACAGCCCTCAGAATTTTGATCTGGTTTATCACGGTGAGGTCACGCTGGCCGAAGCGCTGGCTCAGTCACTTAACGTCCCAGCCGTTCAGGTGATGGATTTTGTGGGCGTCTCCTCCTTTTTATCCTGGGCGCGGGATTTTGGACTTACGACGCTGGATCAGCCGGCTGAATACTATGGCTTGTCGTTGGCATTGGGCAGCGGAGAGGTCCGTTTGCTGGAGCTGGCCAATGCCTATTCGGCTTTTGCCAATGAAGGCCGGCGCGCCGACATCCGTTTTCTTTTGTCTGATGAGCCCGCTAACTCAAACTCTGTTATCCGTCCTCAAACCGCTCAGGCTATTTCCGCGATTTTATCCAGCAATGACCTTCGCATGCCCGCATTCGGTGAAGAGAATCCTTTAAATCTACCCTTTTCGGTCGCGGCCAAAACCGGCACCACCCGCAATTTCCGCGATAACTGGACACTCGGTTACACCGATGATTATGTGGTCGGGGTGTGGGTGGGGAATAGCAGCGGAAAGGTGATGGAAGGGGTGTCGGGTATTACGGGGGCAGGTCCGATTTTTTACAAAGTTATGATGATGCTGAATGAGATGACGGGGACGAGGCTGACGGTTGAACCATTGCGGATTGCCGGGGCATCGCGGACTGGAGAGTCCGCTCTGCCTGATAGCTTCCGTATCATCACCCCTTTTGCTAACGATGTGTTCCTTTTTGACTCCACCAAACCGTCCGAGTTTCAGAAAATCAAACTCGAGGCATCTAAAAGCGCTGAATGGTTCGTGGATGGTCAGCGTGTTGGCGAAGGTGAATCGGTTTTATGGTTGCTTGAAAAGGGCGAGCATCAGATCAAGGCCATTGGTGAGGAGGGGGAGCGGGTGGTGGATATTAGGGTGAGGTGAATGACAGTCAATGGCTTAATTAATCGGCATCATTAATTCTTTCAGAAATTCTTCAAATTGTGCGCGTATTTCACGCGTTCCGGATGATATCGTTTTTATAGTGCCAGCTGTTTGTTTGTAGAAATCATCAAAATCCATCCTTAAATTTGTCTGTTCTGAGATTGCTCCTGCCACTATATTCACAAAATTCATATCGGCCGGAATACCGTCATTTGGTCTAGCATATATAGTATTCATTATTTGAAATAAGCCAGTTCTGATTGCATTTATAATGTCCTTGGGCGGCCCTATAAATACTTTGATTTTTTCATTTATTGTACGTTCCACAATTGTCCGGACATATTTAATTGAGTCGGTTATTTTTAACGCCTGCAACCCCTCCTGGTCAAATATTTCTTCTTTTACCATTATCATTTTTGTCAGTATTTAAAATTGGCTTGTTCCACCAGAATGGGTATGTACGCGTGGGCCTACCTGCCACCCACTTGCCGGTAGGCGGGGCCCCAATTCAATTGGGGGTCAGATTATAAGGGGAAAAGAAAAACTAAAGCAAAAAGAAAAAAATATTATAAAATAATTCAAATCCTTTGTCTATTCAATTATTATGGTCAATTTGACTTCAATGCCAAGTTGTCTATAATATTCTGGCTATCGGTGTCCACCCGAGTGAGTTGAGATTGAAGACACTTGCATCAATTTTTGTTATCAGCAAGCTACATTACTCAATTGCTTATGAGGGTGTCCAAAATCAGATTTTAAATAATCATACAGAATTGGTCCGGTTTTAATTTTTAAAACCTCGCCAATTTTTTTATTTTGTTGTTTTGGAGATCTCATTAAGCAATTCCCGCACCTTAATTTATTTTAGTTTCATTTAAATCTTATGGCTAAAAAAAGCGTTGCCCTTAAAATGACCGTTGAATCCACCAAGGTGGTAAATGGACGTCATTATTTTACGGAAACTCAGGATACCTTCCGCCTCCCTCCTTTGATCGAGGTTCAGCTTAATTCTTACCAATGGTTCTTGAGCGACGGATTAAAAGAGCTTTTGGAAGAGGTATCTCCCATTACGGATTTTTCCGGTAAAAAAATGGAACTTCATTTCCTCAACCATACCCTAGACAAGCCCAAGCATGATGCCATCACTGCGAAGCGGAAGAATCTTTCTTTCGAAGCGGCGCTTAAAGCTCATGTTCAGCTTATTAATAAGGAAAGCGGTGAAATCAAGGAGCAGGATGTCTTCTTGGGATCCGTTCCCCTAATGACTGAGCGCGGCACTTTTGTTATTAATGGGATTGAACGTGTGGTAGTAAACCAGATTGTTCGAAGCCCCGGTGTTTTCTACTCCCGAAATTCTACCACTCCTCAATTTTTTAATGCTAAAATTATTCCTAAGCGCGGTGCGTGGCTCGAGATTGAGACCGACAAAAAAGGTATTATTACTGTTAAAATCGACCGTAAACGCAAGATTTATATCACCCAACTGCTTCGTATTTTTGGTTTTGAAAAAGATTCTGACATCCACAACCTTTTTAAAGACGTGAATGTCGACATCAATAACGACTATATTCAGAATACTCTCGCAAAAGATAGCGCTCATACGGTAGCGGATGCTTATCAGAGCATTTACCGAAAAATCCGCCCTGGCGATCTAGCCACACCTGAAAATGCTAAACAGCTTATTGACGCACTGTTCTTTGATTTTAAGCGATATGATATGGGTGTCGTTGCCCGTTACAAACTCAACAAACGGTTTGGTTCGACTCAGGGCATAAAAATGAAAGACCGTGTGTTTCAGGTCGAAGATTTTGTTTACATTCTCAAGCACCTTATCGAACTGAACAACGGAGAAGGACAGGAAGATGATATCGATCATCTGAGCAATCGACGCATCCGCTCTGTGGGTGAATTGGTTCAAAATAAATTCCGTGTTGGCCTGATGCGTACCGACCGTATTGCCAAAGACCGCATGACGGTAATGGATCTTGAAACGGTTACTCCTACTCAGCTCATCAACTGCCGGCCTATTACTGCGGCGCTCCGTGAATTTTTTGCCAGCTCCCAATTGTCTCAATTCATGGATCAGACCAACCCGTTGGCGGAATTGGCTCATAAGCGAAGAATTTCTGCGATGGGCCCAGGTGGGCTATCCCGAGAACGTGCTTCCTTTGATGTTCGTGATGTACATACCTCGCATTATGGCCGGCTTTGTCCAATTGCCACGCCGGAAGGTCCGAACATCGGTCTGGTGGTTCATCTGGCTTCTTACGCGCGTGTTAATGAATACGGCTTTATTGAAACCCCTTACCGTTCTATTGAACATTATGTGGAGCCCAAAGTGGAAAATCTGATAGGTCGTATTATCGATGAAGAAGTGAAAGACGGTCGAAAAGTGATTGCTAAAATTGAAGATAAACTGACCAAAGAACAGGCTTCTCAGGTGGCTAAAATCAAGAAGTCAATCAAAACACTGCCACCTTATGATATCGACACCTCATTTGCCCGGCCTTTGGTCGGTCAGGTCGCGATCGAAGACATTAAAGTCGGCCGCAAGATATTGATTGCAAAAGGCGAGACGATTGACGAGGTCAAAGCTCGTATTATTGTGAACGAAAAAGGTCTCAAAAAGATTAAAATTCAGGAACGCTCACGAAACTTAGTTAAAGTACGGGCTTACTTTGGTGAAGATATCCGTTATTACGATGCGGACGCTGAAAAGTATTTTATTATTTCGGAGGCGAATGCGAAAATGGACGATAAAAAGCAATTTATCGATACACGTGTGGCGGCACGGCGCAGTGGTGATCCGGCGCTGGTGCATGTCCGTGATCTTACTCATATCGACATTGCTCCTAAGCAAATTATTTCTGTTACTACTTCTCTGATTCCCTTTTTGGAACACGATGATAATACGCGTGCGTCCATGGGTTCTAACATGCAGCGTCAGGCAGTGTCTTTAATCAAGCCAAGCAGGCCGATCGTGGGTACTGGTATGGAAGCGCTTACTGCTGAGAGTTCCGGTCAGGCTGTTGTCGCCCGCATGAAGGGTGAAGTCAAAGAAACCGATGCGTCTCAGGTGGTAGTGATGTATGACGACGGGAAGAAGGAAATATATCCTATTTTTAATTTTATGCGCTCTAATCAGGCCACGGCTATTCATATGCGTCCGGCGGTTTTTAAGGGGCAGAAACTTAAAAAAGGCGATGTTCTTATCAACGGAGCCGCGGTAGATAAGGGGGAGCTGGCCCTTGGTCAGAACTTACTTGTTGCTTATATGACATGGAGTGGATATAACTACGAAGACGCGGTGATTCTTTCTGATCGTGTGGCTAAAAAAGGGTTGTATGACTCTATACATATCGAAGTGTTTACGGTGGATGTCCGAGACACTAAATTGGGCCCAGAAATCATTACACAGGACATTCCAAATGTCGGAGAAATTCGTTTAAAAGATCTTGATGTAGATGGCATTGTCCGCATTGGCGCCACGGTGCGTGAAGGCGACATTCTGGTTGGTAAAATTACCCCAAAAGGTGAAACCGAACTGACCGCTGAAGAAAGATTGCTTCAGGCGATTTTCGGCGATAAAGCCAAAGACGTGAAAGACACCTCTCTTCGTTTGCCGGGTGGTGAGGGAGGTAAGGTTGTGGACGTTCAGATTTTCAACCGCCAGCAGGGCGATGAGCTGCCCACGGGCGTGATCCGCCAAATCAAAGTCTATGTGGCGCAGACCCGCAAAATCCAGGTCGGCGATAAAATGGCCGGTCGTCATGGGAACAAAGGTGTGATTTCTAAAATCGTTCCACAGGAAGATATGCCTTTTCTGCCGGATGGCACTCCTGTCGACATTATTTTAAATCCCTTAGGTGTTTCCAGCCGTATGAATATCGGTCAGATCCTGGAAACTCATCTTGGCTGGGCTGCTGAAAAGCTTGGTATCCATGTGGCTACCCCCGCCCTGAATGGTATGGGTATGAATATTATAGAACAGCTGATGGAAGACGCGGGATTGCCGAAAGGAGGTAAAATACAGCTTTATGATGGCCGAAGCGGTGAACCGTTTTATTACGAAACCACCGTTGGAAAGGTATATATGCTTAAACTTCTGCATCTTGTTGAAGATAAGCTGCATGCCAGAAGTGTCGGTCCTTACTCATTAGTCACTCAGCAACCACTTGGTGGTAAAGCTCAGCATGGTGGTCAGCGTTTCGGGGAAATGGAAGTGTGGGCCCTGGAGGCTTACGGGGCTGCTCATACCTTGCAAGAGATGCTCACTATTAAATCTGATGATGTGATCGGCCGTGCCCGTGCGTATGAATCCATTGTTAAGGGCGAATCCATCCGCACCCCCAGTGTGCCGGAAAGTTTTAATGTCTTGGTCAAAGAATTAAAAAGCCTTTGTCTCGATGTTTCCCTTACTAAAATTCAGGGAGATCAAGCGATAGGAGAGGTAGATCTGGAAGATGTGATTGAAAATGAAGCGATTGACCCCATTCCTTCTGATGACAAGATCAAAGAGCTGGATTTGATAAAAGAAGACGATGAAACTATTGAAGCTGAAATAGTGGGCGAGAACATCAGTGGGCGCGATGCAGTTGAAGAAATGGAAGAGGTTTTGATAGAAGATCAGGGGCCAGAAGGAAAAATGTCCCCTGATGAAATCGAACATGAGGAAGTGGTTCTGGAGAAGCAGGAGAAGAAGCTGAATAAGAAGAAGTAGTATTATTTCAGATTTCTGATTTCAGATTTCTGATTCAAATCCATAAAACAATAATTTTTTAAATTCAAATATATGAGGAGTGTGAATAAAGTCATTTTGGTCGGCAATATCACGCGGGATCCTGAAATGAAACAGACCACCACTGGTCAGTCTATTGTTACTTTCGGTCTGGCTACCAACCGCGAATGGGTTACCGGCAAGGGCGAAAAGCAATCTCTGGCCGAATACCATAATCTGGTAGCCTGGGGCAAGCTTGCAGAAATTTGCGGCCAATACCTCAAAAAGGGCAAATTGATCTACGTGGAGGGATATCTTAAAACCCGTTCATGGGATTCCCCTGAAGGGGCTAAGATTTTTAAGACCGAGGTAGTGATTTATGACATGATCATGCTTGAAAAACGCCCGCGCGGCGAAGAAGGTGCTGAAGATTCAGGTGATTTTATTCCGGGCGAAAATAATACCTTTGATCCGTTGGCAGATATTGGAGAAGGAATTTCTTCTGACAAAAATCCTGAATGAAAAATACGTTTTTAATTTTCTCCTCGAGTCTGAGCTTTCGCTCAATATAATTATTACCCAAGGTTTGTTGTTATGTAATAAACCTCGGAGTCGAAGACAATTTCCATTTTAATTTTCAATTAACAAATTATGCATAACACGCAAAAAAAGCACGATGAGTTTGATGCCATCACTTTATCGGTTGCCAGTCCGGACAATATTTTGGAATGGTCTCATGGTGAGGTGACTAAGCCTGAAACCATCAATTACCGCACCCAAAAGCCCGAACGGGACGGCCTTTTCTGCGAAAAGATCTTTGGTCCGACCAAAAACTGGGAATGCTATTGTGGCAAATACAAACGTATCCGTTATAAAGGGGTCGTGTGTGAAAAATGCGGGGTTGAAGTCACTCGTTCCATCGTCCGCCGTGAGCGGATGGGGCATATCAGCCTGGCAGTGCCAGTAACCCACATTTGGTTTCTTCGCTCCACACCCAGCCGTATCGGCTTACTCCTTGATCTGCCTATCAAAGCCATCGAACAGGTGATTTATTTTGCTTCTTATGTTGTTATCAGCGTGGATGAAGAGGCGAAACAGCAAGTATTGGATCAGCTTGATAAAGATTTTCAGACTTACAAAAAGCAGATTCAGGACGAATTCAAGCAAAAAGAATCCGAATTTAAAGTTAAAAAGCGTGGTAAATCTGCCAAAGCCAACAAGGGCGATACTAATGAGGAGCTCCCTGTGGAAGATCTGCTGAAAATTGAAGACACATACGCTGAGAAGGTTGAAGAGCTAAACCAGCAGCACACTCAGGCGAAAGCCGAACTGGAATCTTTAGGAACCGGTAAGGTTATTGGTGAGTTGGAATACCGTGAACTTTCCATGAAATTCGGTCACATCTTCCGTGCCGGCACGGGTGCGGAATCCATTCGCCAGATCATGGAGGCACTTGAACTGGAAACCTATATTAAAAAATTACAGGAAGAATATATTCAAAGTACCGGGCAGCGTCAGAAAAAACTCAGTAAACGGATTCGTTTTGCCAATGCGCTGAATCGTGCCGGCATCCGTCCGGAATGGATGGTGATCACTCAATTGCCTGTTATTCCGCCTGATCTTCGCCCAATGGTCCAGTTGGATGGGGGTCGTTTTGCGGCTAGCGATCTGAATGATCTTTATCGTCGTGTGATCAATCGTAATAATCGCCTAAAGCGTCTGATGGCCATCGGTGCTCCCGAGGTGATCTGCCGTAATGAAAAACGCATGCTGCAGGAGGCGGTCGATGTTCTTTTCAACAATCAGCCTCGTGGTGGTAAGAGCGCCTTCATGGCAGGAGACAAGCGAAAACTTCGCTCCTTATCTGATATGCTTAAAGGGAAGCAGGGTCGCTTCCGCCAGAATCTTTTAGGTAAACGTGTCGACTATTCCGGTCGTTCTGTGATTGTGGTTGGCCCTAATCTTAAATTGGATCAATGCGGGCTTCCTAAAGAAATGGCTCTGAAATTATTCAAGCCATTTGTAATCGGTCAATTAATCCGTGAAGAACACGCTCATAATGTTAAAGGCGCTGAACGGTTGATCGAATCGGGTAAAAAAGAAGTATGGGATATCCTGGAAAAGGAAACACAAAATCGCTACGTACTTCTTAATCGGGCGCCTACTTTGCACCGCCTGGGCATCCAAGCCTTCCAGCCCGTTCTTATTGAAGGAAAGGCTATTCAGATCCATCCTTTGGTCTGTGCGGCGTTTAATGCCGACTTTGATGGTGACCAAATGGCGGTACATCTCCCTTTATCCGAAAATTCTCAGAAAGAATCCAAAGAGCTGATGCTGGCCGTTACCAATCTTTTAAAACCTTCTGCCGGCGAACCGATTATTACTCCTTCTCAGGATATGGTGCTGGGTATTTACTATCTCACCAAAGACATTAAGAAAAAGACAGGAGAGGGCATGTTGTTTTCTACTATCGGCGAGGCGGTGAATGCCTACCGTATGGGCTATGTGGATTTGCACGCACTTATCAGGACACGTGTTAAGGGCGAAATCCTCGAAACCACTGTGGGTCGTATGATTTTTAATACCTTTTTACCTGAAGTACTCCAGTACGTGAACGAAACCGTGGGTAAAGGCGGTTTAAAAAAGCTTTTGGCCGACTGTTTGGAACATGTTGGTCCGGAGGCAACCGCTACTATGGCGGATGAATTCAAGCGGGTCGGCTTTAAATTCGCCACCAAATCAGGTTTATCAATCGCAGTTTCCGACATGGTTTCTCCCGATGATCGTGAAAAGCTCGTAGACGAAGCGTCTGAAAAGGTGAAAAAAATCAATAATCAATACTGGAAAGGCTGGATCACCGAAGAAGAACGATATAATCACGCTATCCGCACATGGTCTTTTCTTAAAAATGATATCACCAACCGAATGATCGAGACGTTTGAGAAGGTGCCGGAAAACCATATCCATTATATGATTGCTTCTGGGGCTCGTGGTAACTGGGGGCAAATTACCCAGCTATGTGGCATGAAGGGGCTGGTGGCCAATCCGAGTGGTAAAACCATCGAACTGCCGATTAAATCCAATCTAAAGGGTGGTTTTTCTATTCTTGAGTACTTCATTGCCACTCATGGCGGACGTAAGGGTAAATCCGATACCGCTCTTAAAACCGCCGAAGCCGGTTATTTAACACGGCGTTTGGTGGATGCGGTTCAGGATGTGGTCATTAAAGAAGAGGATTGTGGTTCAGAGCATGAACATATTATTACCCGTGTTGAAAGTGAGCAAATCGGCGAAGGCTTTGAAAAACGTATTTATGGCCGGACGCTGACGGCGCCGATCGTTCATCCTAAAACCGGTGAGGTTTTGGCGAAAAAAGGTGATGAAATCGGCCACGAAGTCGTTCGTAAGATCAAAGAATTCAATGTCGGTGAAGTCCATGTACGCGGTATTATGACCTGCCGGACGGAAAATGGTATTTGCCAGAAATGTTATGGTCAGGATCTTGGTACTAATAAAACCGTTGAATTGGGAACGGCGGTCGGTATTATTGCCGCACAAAGTATTGGTGAGCCAGGCACTCAGCTGACGATGCGTACGTTTCATATGGGTGGTGTGGCGGAAGGTTCGGATATTACTCAGGGTCTCACCCGCGTGGAAGAACTTTTTGAAGCACGTCCTCCCCGCGCTAATTCAGTCCTTTCCGATATTGATGGACGTGTTCAGATCAAACAGAAAAAAGATCAGATCGAAGTTGCGATTTCCGGCGAAGAACTGGCGACCGATACTCATCTGGTTCCTTCTGGCTTTGAGGTGATGGTCAAAAAGGGCGATAAGGTAAAAGTTAAGCAGATCATCGCTCGCTCAAAAGTGGATAAAAACACTGTTAAGGCTTCTGCTGATGGTAAAATCCTGAAGATCGAAGGAGGCCTGATTTATATCAAGCATCAGGAAAAGCAAGCTCGTACCTATGCCTTCGGCCATCGTGAGCGTCTTTCAGTTTCCAATAATGACCTTATTGCGAAGGGAACCCCTTTAAACCGCGGTCATCTCAATCTTCAGGAGCTTCTGCGTCTGACCGATGTGTACAGGGTGCAACGGTACATCATGACAGAGGTTCAGCACATTTACGCTTCGCAAGGGCAGACTATCAATGATAAGCATATTGAAATCATCGTTAAGCAGATGTTTTCTAAAGTGCGTGTACTGGATTCGGGAGGAAGTAACCTTTTGGCTGGTGAGATCATCAGCACCGCTAAATTCGAACAACTGAATCAGGAACTCCGGAAAAAGAAGGATCCTTTAATTATTATCGAATATTTGCTTTTGGGTATTTCACGCGTGGCTATTATGACAGACAGCTGGCTTTCCGCCGCTTCGTTCCAGGAAACCATTCGTGTTTTGGTCGAAGCTTCCACTACCAAAAAAGTGGATTTACTTAAAGGCTTGAAAGAAAATGTGATTATTGGTAAATTAATCCCCGCTGGTCGCGTTTTCCGGGATCATCTACAGAAAACAAGAGACTTAAAAACAAAAAAGAAATAACAATTCAGATTTCTGATCTCTGATTTCTGATGCCCCAATTCTATAATTCTTAATTCATTAACTAAGTAACACGCTCATTGCACTGCGAGCCGTTATAAATGAACGGCTCTACGCTCCATTCGGAACGTGTTTCTCACTACTTACTATGCCAACTATTAATCAATTGATCAAAAAGAGCCGGCGCAGCCCTAAGAAGAAGAGTAAATCTCCTGCTCTGCAGTATACGTTTAATTCCCTGAGAAACCGCGAAGTCGGTCTTGATAAAGGCGCTCCTCAGAAGCGTGGCGTGTGCGTTAAGGTAACTACCCGCACACCTAAAAAACCGAATTCCGCTTTGCGCAAAGTGGCCAGAGTTCGTTTAACAAACGGCGAAGAGGTAACCGCCTATATTATGGGCGAAGGCCATAATCTTCAGGAACACTCGGTGGTTTTGGTACAGGGGGGCAGAGTGAAAGACTTGCCTGGTGTCCGTTACCACATTGTGCGCGGCCCCTTGGATACCCAGGGCGTTCAGGAACGCAAACAGGGCCGTAGCCGTTATGGCGCTAAAAAACCTAAGAAATAACATTTCAGATTGAAATTTTTAATCATTAATACGAACTATGCAGAAAAAAGCCAAACATATTCCGGCTGATTCATCCGAATTACAGGAAAAGTTTATTAATTGCATGATGACCAGAGGTAAAAAATCGGTGGCGCGCCGTATTTTTTCTGATGCGATGAAGATTTTACGCGACCAGGGTAAAAGCAATCCAGCCGCTATTTTCCAAAAAGCGTTGGATAACGTTAAGCCTAACACCGAAGTCCGGGCGAGGCGAGTTGGCGGATCAGTTTATCAGATTCCTGTTGAAGTGGCTCCCAAGCGTCAAATGGCTCTTAGTATCCGCTGGATTGTTCAGGCGTGCCGCACAAAAAAAGGTAAACCTATGGCTGATAAGCTTGCCCAGGAATTCAATGACGCGAGCAATGAAACAGGTGTAGCCTTTAAAAAGCGTGAGGATGTTCATCGGATGGCGGCTGCCAACAAGGCGTTTGCTCATTTTGCACGATACAAAAGATAAGCAGTTCATAAAACCTTTCCCATTCGGCTTTGCTCAGGGCAGGCAAAAAGGTTTTCTGCCCTGCCTACCGGCAGGCAGGCTTTCCAAACAAGTGTTTTCACCCTTCAGAAAGCTCAGTTAACTTCGCAAACTTCCCTTCGCGGGACCCACAAGACCCACTCGGGGTTTTGCTACGTGCCTTCGCTGTCTTTCAGGTTCACTAATTTTATGGGATTTTCTTTTGATTATAGGGTTTTTGTGGTAAGATAATTACACCTGCCTTAGTCGGCAGACAGGCTTAAAAATAAAAAAACAAACCATGAGAATAAAAAAGTTTATCGCAACTGTTTTGGCACTTGTTTTTTTCAGCGCCCCTCTTGCAACTGTGTCTGCTGAAACCTCTGAAACCTCGTCCGGCATCAAGGCGGTTACAGATTTTCAGGATGTTCTCCGTACTCATCCTCATTATGTGGCTATCGGCTATTTAAATGAGTCCGGTGTGATTAATGGCTATCCCGACGGGACTTTTAAGCCCGATAATCCTATTAATCGTGCTGAGGTCTTAAAAATTATTTTGATGGGTTCGGATGTAGAGGTTCCTGAGGATTTCGGAGAGGTGGATTTTCCGGATTTTCAAAAGGCGGATTGGTTTGCCCGGTTCGTGATGAAGGCAAAAGCATTGGAAATCGTAAAAGGGGATGACGCGGACGGCACTTTTGCTCCAGGTCGCCAGGTAAATAAGGCTGAATTTCTGAAAATGCTTTTAATGGCCAACAATATCAAAACCGATGCGGTTCAGCCGGAAGAGAATCTGACACCTGATGTTCCGAAAGACGCGTGGTTTGCTCCTTATCTGAATTATGCGTTTCAGGTGGGTCTTACGACTAAAAATGAACAAGGTCTGCTGGAGCCGGCTAAGCCTTTAACGCGAGCTGAGGTGGCCGACATGATGTATTTACTGATTTTGATCAAAAGCAGTAAAGACACTCAATTTCTTCTTCATCGTGCTGAGGCGGAATTAGCTCAGATCGAAGTGTATATCGCGGCCAATAAAGTACTCAGCGCTAAGCGCGCATCGGAGCTGGCGGTTGATCTGACCCAGCAGGCTTACCGCAATATGCCGGATAACAATGTTGTTTTAGGGGCCGCTAAACTATCCCGTTCTTACGATTGGCTGGTGGACGCTTTTGTTCTGGGTATTCAAAAAGACTATGAAGGCGCGGCCGAATGGGCTAATAAGGCTATCGGCAAGGCCACAGAAGCCTGGGAGGTCAACAGCGCCACTCAGCCTATTGCCCGCCATGTTAAAGACCGTGCACGTGAAATTCTGGCACAGGTTGGCGGTCAGGAAGAATAAAGCCTGGCAGTGATTATGCTGGGCGATTATTATCCCTTTCATTTATGAAGACTTTTTATCGCCTCTTTTCTGTCAGCCTACTGTTCCTTTTTCCATTACAAGTCCATGCTTATCAAAGCCCTATCCTGGATGGCTTTTCGTCCACTGTTTGCAATGCTTATTTTGCGATTATCAATTTTTCAATTGCCCTGGTCATACTGGGCATGATCGTCCTGATTCTCAATAAGTTATCCGATGGCCTTAGAATGAGTTGGATTTATTTTTTCTTGGCTGTCAGTACGTTTGTCGTCCTTCATTTAATCGTCCTGCTTAAGGTTTTCAAAAGAAGACCAGAAGAAATTGTTTACTAAATTTTTCCGTATAAGATTATGTTATAATTTTTTTGATAATTTTTTAAATTATATCAGAATTCTATTGATGAAAAAAATTATTCTTTTGGAAGACGAAAAAACCTTAGAGCAAATTTATGAAAGGAATTTAAAAAAAGCCGGTTTTATGGTTCATTGGCCCAGAGATCCTGATGGAATGGAAGCATCGGCCCAAAAAATAAAGCCCCATGTCGTTTTACTGGTCCATGGGATTAAAGGAAAACTAATAACAAAAAGAAAAGGCAAGAAAAGAAACCCCATTCAAGACGACCTGTCTAAAATCACTTGCAATTTATAAGTTAGCCGTTATAATTTTTCCGCTTATTTTTACAAGCAACAACGTTACAGCGTTATTATTATTTAATGAATTAAGTTATGTCAGTTGAACGCGCCTCTTTAGAAAAAGTTCGTAATTTTGGGATTATCGCCCATATTGATGCGGGTAAAACTACGGTTAGCGAACGTATTCTTTTTTATACCGGTATCAATTATAAAATCGGCGAAGTTCATGAAGGCGAAGCCACGATGGACTGGATGGAACAGGAGCAGGAACGTGGAATTACTATTACTTCCGCGGCTACTACCTGTTTTTGGAAAGATCATCAATACAACATCATCGATACTCCAGGCCACGTGGATTTTACGGCTGAAGTCGAACGTTCCATGCGTGTGCTGGATGGCGGAGTGGTTGTTTTCGACGGTGTGGCTGGTGTGGAGCCACAGTCTGAAACGGTGTGGCGCCAGGCCGACAAGTACCACGTGCCCCGCATGTGTTTTATTAACAAACTCGACCGCACGGGCGCGGATTTTTTCAAATCATTCCAAAGTGTTTTAGACCGCCTAACCCAACACGCGTCCCCTATCCAATTGCCGATCGGCCTCGAAGCCAACATGAAAGGGATCGTGGATCTGGTCGAGATGAAAGCTACGATCTACAAAGATGATTTGGGTAAAGAAATGGAGGCTGTTGAGATTCCCGAAGACATGAAAGCCGACGTGGATAAATGGAGGGCTAAAATGTTAGAAAAAGTGGCGGAAGCGGACGATGAGTTTATGGAGATTTTTCTGGATGGAAAGGATTTTTCTGCTGATCAGCTGAAAGCGGCGATTCGCCGATCGGTGCTCGCCAACAAATTCATTCCGGTTTTGTGTGGCACGGCTTTAAAAAACAAAGGGGTGCAATTACTCCTTGACGCGGTGAATGATTACCTTCCGTCTCCTCTCGATGTTCCGCCGATTACAGGCCATTTGGCTGACGATGAAGGGCATATTGTTTCCCGCAAGGCTGATAACAAGGAACCTTTGGCTGCTCTTGCATTCAAGATCGCTACCGATCCATTTGTGGGCCGGTTGATTTTTGTGCGTGTTTATTCCGGTATCCTTAAATCCGGTTCCTATATTTACAATTCTTCTCAGGGCGGAAAAGAACGTATCGGCCGTTTGCTTCAGATGCATGCCAACAGCCGGAAAGAGATCGAAGAGATTCCAGCCGGCAATATTGGCGCGGTCATTGGTCTTAAATCCGTTCGTACCGGCAGTACGCTGGTTGATGCAGATGGAGAAAGAGTTATTTTAGAATCCATTACTTTCCCTGATCCGGTTATCTCCATTGCTATTGAGCCTAAAACCAAAGCGGATCAGGAGAAAATGGGATTTGCCTTACAAAAATTGGCTGAAGAAGACCCGACTTTCACGGTTCGTACCGACGACGAGACGATGCAGACCATTATCTCCGGCATGGGCGAACTGCATTTGGAAGTATTGGTTGATCGCATGAAGCGTGAATTTAAGGTCGAGGCGAATATCGGCGCTCCGCAGGTCGCGTATCGTGAAACCGTTCAGAAAGAGGTGGAGGATGAGGAAAAATACGCCAAACAAACGGGTGGTCGCGGCCAATACGGCCATGTGCTTATCCGCGTTTCCCCCAATGAGCCCGGCAAAGGGTATGAATTCATCAATTCCGTTGTGGGAGGCCGTATTCCGAAGGAATTCATTCCTGCGGTCAACAAGGGGATCGAAGAGGCACTTACCCGTGGAGTGGTGGCTGGTTACCCTGTAACCGACATAAAAGTAGAATTGTATGATGGTTCCTATCATGATGTCGACTCTTCAGAACTTGCCTTTAAAATGGCTGGTTCTATCTGCTTTCAGCGCGCTGCTAAAAAAGCCAATCCGGTTCTGCTGGAGCCTGTTATGCAGATCGAAGTGGTTACGCCCGAGGAATTTATGGGTGATGTGATGGGCAACTTAAACTCCAAACGCGGCCAGATCGAAGCCATGGGTGACCGTGGACAGGCTAAAACCATCGCCGCTAAGGTGCCATTAGCCGAAATGTTCGGTTACGCTACCGATCTTCGCTCCATGACACAAGGCCGTGCCAGTTACACCATGGAATTCGCGCATTACGCGAAAGTGCCTAACAATGTGGCAGAAAAAGTGAAAGAAGCACGGGGAGTTGCCTAAAATCCTTCAAACCCCCTCCGTCTCGCCGCAGCGAGACGGAGGGGGTTTGACACATCCCCAATTCCCTGATTCCCGCTTTTTCAATTGATTGCGCAATTTTCTTTACATTTCCCCTCTAATTGTGATATTTTTTAAAAGAATATTAATAAAGATAAAAAATGGCTAAAAATAAAAAGACTAATAACACGCTTAAATGGCTTAAGGATGCGTTTTTTAAGGCGTTAATCTTCCCGCTGCTTTTAGTGATCGGTTATTATGCTCACGCAGCTATTACCTGGCCTGGCGCCGACCCCAACCCGGTTACGGGTGTGGTGGGTATGTTTGTTGGGGAATCAGACAACGCTTATGATACAGCCGTGGGTTATGAGGATGTGAATTCGTACTGCCAGAATCATAGCGCTGGGGATATTGCCGGCAGTCATATTTGCACTCCTGCCGAAATGACCAACAGCCTGAATCATGGCACAAACGGGGTGTCTCCGGTTTTTACTTATGCCGGTTCCACCACACTCTGGATCAACAGCGGACCTCCGGGATATACGGCCAATTCCAACGATTGCAAAGGGTGGACGACGACGGACAGTCCCAGTAATAACCCCAACTACGGCACGGTGTGGAATTTTGATGAACAATACGGCGGATTGCTTCCATGTAAAACCGGAAAGAAATATGCGTGCTGTAAATAATCTCAGTAACCAGTGACCAGTAACCAGTTCTGGTCTCTGTAGCACTGGTCGCTGGTCACCATAACTGATTCTTAAATCCATTAATTCAAACAAATGAAAAACAAAATCCGATTTTTATTTCCAATCATTCTTCTGGCTTTTCTGTTTATACCCAAAGCGTTTGCTGGGTCTTATGATTGTACGGTTGTGTATCCGGGATCGGATTCTACGAACCCATTTACGTACGACTCCTGTTCTTACCCGCAAGGCGGGGACACGGAACCGTATCAGGGGATTTCCTGCCGGCCGGAAGGGGAGATTTTAAGAACTGGTAGTGTGACCTCCTGTGTTACGAAACAAAGCATTCTGGATCTCGCCACATCTGCCCGTGGTCAAAATCGGGCTGGTTTCAACTCTTTTACCGGTTCAATCAGTTCATCGTGTAGAGCTAGTTATTGCAAACCATCAGGAAGCAATGTTTGTGAAGCTCTGACCGGCAATACCTGCCCCGTGGCTTTAAACCGTCAATTGGTTTGCCCCGGCGGCTGTGGCGGTTGTAGTGAGGGATATGTGTATTGTGTCGATGATCAGCCGACAGGTCTTTTGAATGAACTTAATCCTGTGGTTGGTACGACGCCCGCTTGTCAGCTGGAAAAAGACGGCAGTACTTTCCCTGCCAATGGCGGAGTCTCTTGTGCGGATATGGGTCGCGAAGTGCTCAATCCCTGTACTGGTGAATGTACCGATTGCCCTGCAGGCAAAACGCCCTCAGGCAGAACTCCGAATATATGTATTAATTTTGCCCAGCGCTTTCTTGAAATCTTTGCTGACGGGTTCACGTCGTTAGGCGGTAAATTTATTAATGTCGGAGGGGTCGAATTGGCTCATGTATATTCTTACGGTTCCATCACCGATTTGGTCGATTGGGAGAATACTCAGACCGATAACCCTGCTTTTTACGGCACGGTGTTTACCGAGGTCGATCAGGCCGACCACCTTAACTGGGCCAGCCCCAGCGTTCCGGATGTCATACAGAATATGCTCACCACTAACAACTATGTGCTATGTGATGATGTGGAGGATTGCGAAGCCGGTCAGGTCTGCACGGCCGGTATCTGTAACAATCCCGGTTCGGATGGGGAAGAAGGGGATGCCTGTACCACCTCCAGTGGCTGTAATCTTGGCTTAGTGTGTGATTTGGGTACAAACACTTGTGTGGATTTAAATGATCCGAACAATACGCTCACTGAATGTTCCGAAAATGATGATTGTCTTGGTTTGGGCGCTAATTACAGCTGTGTGAACGGTTACTGCCATGACCAGAGCAATAGCGCCGGTGATGCCTGTGTGAATGATTCCAGCTGTGCGGCCGGCCTGATGTGCGTGGATCTGATCTGTGTTTATAATAATTTATTTGTGCCTATCTCCTATTTCATGGATGTGTCCGCTAATTCCACGGGCGATGTCGCTGGCGGAGAAGGTTATAAAAGCGCGGACGCTCTTTGTGATCCGACAGTTGTTGCAAACAGCCATGTTTGTACCGCGGAAGAGGTTATCAACGCCTACGTAATGGACGCGGATACGCTTACCGGTAAATCTGGTTTAGCCTGGATCAATAACGGTCCTCCGGGTTACGTAAAATACGTGACCAACGACTGCAATGGCTGGACTACAAATACTAGCACCATTTTTGGTTCGGTATGGTCGTTTGATGCGGATGCAAGTTTTATTACTCCGTGTAATCAGAATATTCCATTTGCTTGTTGTAAATAATCTCAGTGACCAGCGACTAGTGCTGATTACTCATCACTTAAATCCATTAATTCATCCAAGATGAAAAAAACAATTCCCATTTTATTACTTGTCGGCCTCTTTCTACTCTTCCCCAATCTCACCCATGCGGCTGATCTTCCCAGCAGTGGCTGTTTCCCGGCGGTTGTCTGTGGGGCGGGTTCTAACTATTACGCCGATGACTGTAATCCGGCTATCGCTACTCTGGCAGATTGTACTGCTAATTTCGGTGCCCCCGATGCCGGCAAACAATGGGCGTTTAATTGCGATGACGGCTGTTACCAGCGTTCCGATTCCGTTCCTTCTGAATGTCCTGGCGGGATTATGATCGCTGGCGATTGTAAAACGCTTGCCCGTGTGGTCATCGACGGACTGGATAACAATATATTAAAAACTTACGCACTTGGCGCCCTTACCAAACTGGTTTACGCGGATTGTGGTGAGGGTGAAACTCCTGTGTGGGATGATACTGCTCATGAATGGGGCTGTGTGATCCCTGCTGCCATGGATCCTTTAGCTCCCTGCGATGATGGTGAAGTCCTTTCGTGGGATGCCGGTAATAGTGAATGGATCTGCGGTCCGCCGAATTTTACATATTGGTCTGCCAATCCTGTTGATGCTACTGAAATTTATTACAATACAGGAAATGTAGGGATCGGGACTACAGATCCGACAAAAGATTTAACTATTGGCACTACTGTTGCGCCCGGTGAAATGCGTCTACAGGGCAATCTTTCTAATAAATACCTTGATATGAGCGCGGATGGCATCACACTGAGCAGTGGGGGGACGGATTATTTTACAGTGGATATTACCGGAGATGTACATGCTGCAATGGATATTACCGCTGGTTTTTCGGTTAGCTCCTTGATTCTTGATGCTCAAAACTATGTTGAGTCCGGTCAATACTGCTTTTCAGGTGCGAGCGATTGTATCAGCAATTGGGATCAGGTAGGTGGAGGTGCTATTTGGGCATTGAGTGGCGTAGATGCTTATTATAGCGGCGGAAAGGTCGGCATTGGAACGACAAGCCCCGACAACAAGCTACATGTAGAAGGTGGCTATATTGAAAATTCAGCAGGTGCACCACAAATGATTTTTGAGGAAACAGATCAATCAAATAATTTATGGATCATGGGTCAGGATGCGACGGAATTTTGGATTGCTCATGATAGTACGGCTACTGAAAATCGTGCGATCCAAATTGAAGAATCGGGTGAAGTGGGTATTGGAACAACAAACCCTGTTGCTCAATTACATATTAATGCGGATACAGGTGATCCTTTAAGGGCTCAGGTATCTGGGAGTACAAGGTTATTAGTTTCGGATAATGGCGGGACTTCTATTGGATATAATACCACTCCGCCCTCCCAAGGATTGTATGTTTATGGTGATGTCGGCATTGGAGATAGTACGCCAGATGCCAAGTTGGATGTTGTTGGTAGTGCAATTTTCGAAGGCGATGTGATCATTGGCGGCTCAACTTACAAAATTACGTTCCCTTCTTATGGTAACGAAATAGAGTTTGACCGGGATAACAATAATTACATTACTGCCACTGATGCTGCTGGCCAGTTGATTTTCCGCACAGGCGGAGATAATTCCAGAATGACAATAGCAAGTGATGGGAAAGTCGGTATTGGGACTTTAAGTCCAAGCACGCAACTGGAGGTTAATGGCACGGTTACCGCTACTGGAGTTACTACTCCATGGTTGTATGGCAATGTTAATGTTGGTAGTGATTTGACTGTGAGTAATGATTTATTAGTTGGCGGCCATATTACAAGTATTAATTACTCCAATGAATTCACTAAAGAATCGCTTAACGGGGCTGGTGCACAATATGTAAGTATGACTACATCAACTAATAGTATATGTTTTTTAACTAAAACGTGGGTTAACGAAACTGATAGCAGTGGTGAAGACGCTGGTTGCCGAGTTTATATTTCGTCAAACCAATGGCGACTAGAAGCATATTCTGAGGCAAATGATGCAGATGCATATTGTGCTGCTAGATGTTTACAGTATTAAATTTAAATATTTAAAAGTTTTATCATGTCCACTCATTTCAAATTCACTTTATTTATTTTGCTAATTGTATTCCTTTCCTTTTTGTTCGGCCTTTATTTGGCCGGAAGCGGAACATTTTCACCTTTTGGCACTACTGTTGTAATGGAAAAGACAAATGGTGTAACACAAACCATTGTAAAAAAAGATTCCTATGAAACTGGTTATAATGAAGCTCTGGATTTTGCCCGGCAGAAGCTGGCAGATAAGGGCGAATTTGAACCTATTGGGTCTGTTACGGCTACCGTTAAATCCACTAGCGGTCAGAACATTGTGATTGAATTTGATGCTTCGTTGCTAGATCCATTCGTGGAAGGCATGGCCACTAAAACAATTGTGGTGGGTGACGATACTCAGCTTTATGAGCGTGTGGCAAAAGATGAAGCACAGCTTGAAAAAGAATACGCGGATTATGAAAAGGCGATGCAGGCTTTTGAGACTGCTCTAAAAGTCAATCCGGAAAAGGAAGATTTAGACGGGCCACAAGAACCTCAGGAATATACTGTTAAAACTTTGGCAGTGGGTGATTTTATGGCAGGGGATCGTGTTCGGATTCGGGCAGATCTAATTACGCCGGAAGGCGACAAGGAGGTCGAAGGTGAGGAAATGATGATGATTTCTCCTTTTGCCAGCGACACGGTTCAGGCTACGGAAGTCCGTTTGTATTCACGCCCTGGGCAAGAGCCAGAAGCAGAATTGCCTGCACCGCTAGAAGAAGAAATGAAAGAGGTGGCTGAGGAAATGGTAGAAGATTTGGCTGCTGAAGTGCCTGAAGTGCCTGAAGTGCCTGAAGAGATGACGCCTTAGGTTTTTAGTTTTTCTTTCCGTGCGCGTGGGGCCCCAATTCAATTGGGGGGTAGGAATATTAAGGGGTAAGAAAGAAAATTTAATAAAAGAAAGAAAATATTTAAATAATCGTAAATCTTTAATCGTTAATCTTAATCTACTATGAAATGCAAACATCCTGTCGGCAAGATCATTGTTATTATCTGGGTCGTCTTTTCCATATTATATGTGGGCTATACCCAATACCGCTATTTCCAGACCTTCATCGCCAACAGGGCTTATGAAACCGGATTAAAAGACGCGGTGACGCAGGTCATTCAAAAAGCTCAGGAATGTAAAGCATTTCCGGTTACCATTGGCGATCAGGGTGTTCAGCTGATTAATATTGCCTGTTTACAGCAGAAGGAGGGGGAAAATACGACTGAGTAGTTCAGTGCTGTAATGGTTTAATGGGGGAAAGTTCTTTTGAGGAGCGGTGCTGTACTGGCTCAATAGGGAAAAACCTTGAGAATGCAAAAATTTTCTATCACAAATTTTCATATTCTCATCCTTGCTCCAGTTGACCTCACAACGTTCGGTCTCCGTTTCGCTTCGAAACGGCTTTTCTCGCTACTTTCTAAAAAAGTTTTGACACCCTTTTCCCAAACTGCTAAAATCTCTCGTGCTATTTTAATTTTTAAATTTAAAATATTATGGCTGAAGGAAAATTTGATCGTAGTAAGCCTCATGTGAATGTGGGTACGATTGGTCATGTTGACCATGGTAAAACCACGTTAACGGCTGCTATTACTTCTGTTGCCGCTGCTAAGATGGGCGGTGTTAACAAGGCGGTCGCTTTTGATCAGATCGATAACGCTCCTGAAGAAAAAGAACGTGGTATTACCATCGCAACTTCACATCAGGAATACGAAACCGAAAAACGCCACTATGCTCATGTGGACTGTCCTGGTCATGCGGATTACGTTAAAAACATGATTACCGGCGCTGCTCAGATGGATGGCGCGATTTTGGTGGTCAGTGCGGCAGATGGCCCTATGCCACAGACCCGCGAACACATCCTGCTGGCCCGCCAGGTGGATGTACCATACATTGTTGTCTTCCTGAATAAGATCGACATGGTGGATGATCCGGAACTGATCGACTTGGTCGAGATGGAAATCCGAGAACTTTTGAACAAATATGAATACCCTGGTGATGACATACCTATTATTAAAGGCTCTGCTCTTAAGGCACTCGAAAATCCAACAGGTCCCGACGCCGAACCTATTCTAGAGCTTTTGAATACGTTAGATGAATATATTCCTCAGCCAGAACGCGTTCTTGATAAGCCTTTCCTTATGTCTGTGGAGGATGTTTTCTCCATCAAGGGCCGTGGAACCGTTGCTACCGGTCGTGTTGATCAGGGTATTATTAAGATTAATGAGGAGGTTGAAATCGTTGGCATTAAACCTACTCGTAAAGTGGTGGTCACTGGCGTAGAAATGTTCCGTAAAATTCTGGATCAGGGTCAGGCTGGTGATAACGTCGGTTTGCTTCTCCGCGGTATTGAACGTGAAGAAATCGAACGTGGTCAGGTTTGCGCTAAACCCGGAAGCATTACTCCTCATACTGAATTTGAATGCAAGGTATATGTGCTGAGCAAAGAGGAAGGCGGTCGCCACACTCCTTTCTTTAAAGGCTACAAACCTCAGTTCTACATCCGTACCACGGATGTGACGGGTGAAGTCACTTTGCCCGAAGGAGCTGAAATGGTGATGCCTGGTGATAACGTAAACCTTAAGGTTAAACTGGGTGCACCTATCGCTATGGATGACGGTACTCGTTTCGCGATTCGTGAAGGCGGACGCACGGTTGGTGCCGGTGTAGTCACTAAGATCATTAAATAGTTTTTTCTTCCCGATCACCTTGGTGGTCGGGATCATAAAGTCTATTTACGACCCATACCTCTCAGAGGCATGTCGCATAACAATTAGTTAGTTAACCCACTTATATTTATGGCTGAAAAGAAAACCAAGAAAGCAATTGCTCAACGCATCCGCATTACATTAAAAGCTTTTGATCACACAATTATCGACAAAGCGGTCGCAATGATTATTGATACAGCCGAACGAAGTGGGGCTATTATTGCTGGGCCGATTCCTCTTCCTACCAAAATTAAGAAAATCACAGTGAATAAGTCCACTTTTGTGGCTAAAGATTCCCGCGAGCAGTTTGAAATGCGCGTTCACAAACGATTGATTGACCTGCGCGAGACCACAGCAACGACGATCGACGCGCTTTCTAATCTTACCTTACCAGGTGGTGTTGATATCGAAATCAAAATGCTTTAGAACACACAGAAAGAATCTATCTACTTCGTTAAAAAAGATTTTTATTCCTCATGTACCTTAGTACATTGCGGTTAAAAATCTTTTTTTGTCTCGTATCTAATTTCTTTCTGTGTGTTCTTTGTTTTTCGGTTTTTATTTTAAAAGGCTGATTAGTTTTTGATTGTTTTTGGGTGTAAATCCTTTTATTTGAATATCAGCTGCGGAAAGATTCTGCGCGTCATTGAACCCATTCCGTAAGCCCACACACATCATTCCCGCGCTTTTGGCGGCTATCACACCATGATGAGAGTCTTCGATGGCCACACATTCGTCTGGTTCAATGTTTAGCTTCTTAGCAGTATAAAGGTAGATATCCGGTTTGGGCTTGCCTGGGGCATCAATATCCTCCGCGCTGATCACGACATCAAAAAATGGTTTTAGCTTAAAGCGCTCCAGAACAATATCAATCCATTCGTTAAGCGATGATGAAGTCAGGGCAATTTTTTGATTTTTAGTTTTAAGTTCTTTAATTAAATCTAAAAAACCATCAATCAAATTACATTTATTCCGATAAACCTCCAGCGCGATGCCATTCACCCGTTCTGTGAATTCCTGATGGGTCAGTCCGAGTCCATAATCGTTGGCGAGAATGCGATAGGTTTCGTGTACATTGATTCCAATGATTTTCTGCTGATCTTCTTTTGTCCAACTTGGCAGCAATTCTCCAAAAAAAGTAAGTTCAGCTTTTTTCCAGTGTTTTTCACTGTCTATAATCACCCCATCCATGTCGAAAATGATTGCTTTCATCTGAATTACTATAACAATGTCCAATGTCTGATGTCCAATGTCCTCTTGCGTGCGGGGCCCCAATTCAATTGGGGGGTCATAACATAAGGGGTAAGAAAGAAAATTTACACAAAAGAAAGAAATAAAAGACATTTTGTCTAAAAAAACCTTGACTTTGGCTTGCAGGTCGGTAAAATATCGGAGCGTTCTTCAAAAAACGCCTTACGTTAACAGAGGGGCCGAGTCCTTTGATTCACTCAGGACAAAAGTCTCCATAACCAATAAGATTATGCCTGGAATTATTGGCAAAAAATTAGGAATGAGTCAGGTGATTCAAGACGATGGTTGTGTGATCCCGGTAACATTTGTCCGCTGCCAGCCGAATACGGTGGTGCAGGTCAAATCAGAAGATACCGATGGATATCCGGCGATAGTCCTGGGTTTCGATGCGTACAAAAATCCTTCCAAAAACAAAATATTTAAGGTTGTGAAGGAATTCCGTGTTGATAACCCTAGTGATTACAAAAAAGGTCAGATAATCGACCTGGCTACGCTTAAAGATGTAGAAGCCGTTACCATTACCGCCACTTCTAAAGGTAAGGGGTATCAAGGGGTCATTAAACGGCATAAATTCTCACAAGGTCCTGAAACTCATGGCTCCCATCACCATCGTGAACCCGGTTCTATCGGTATGTGTGCTAAGCCTGGTCGTGTGATGAAGGGTAAAAAGATGCCAGGTCATATGGGCTTCAGTAAAGTCACCTTACTGAATCGGCCGGTGGTTAGTCTGATTCCCGAAAAAGAACTGGTGGCCATCAAAGGCGCCGTTCCTGGCGCTAACAACACTTATGTTTATATCAAATTCTAAATCCTAAATTCAAAAAATTGAAACTCGATTTATATCAACAATCCGGCGATAAAAAAGGAACCATTGATGCCAGCGATAAACTGTTTGCCGCTCCGGTTAATGACGAATTGATGCGTTTGGCTTTAGTCCGTCAGATGAGCAATGCCCGTCAGGCCAATGCCCATGTTAAAACTCGTGGAGAAGTTCGGGGTGGCGGCAAAAAGCCTTGGCGGCAAAAAGGAACAGGTCGTGCTCGTTTTGGCTCCAGCCGAAATCCTATATGGCGAAGCGGTGGTGTGGCTTTTGGCCCTCGGAATGTTCGCAATTACGACAAACAGATGCCCAAGAAGGCGCGTCGTGCCGCTTTATTTTCCGGCTTATCCCAAAAGGTCAGCAGTCAGGCGGTTTTTGCTCTTGATAAATTTGAAGTCAAAACTCCTAAAACCAAAGACTTCAAATCCCTTTTTGATAAGCTTCCTGTTGAACGCTCTCTTTTAGTTGTATTAGGAGAAAGAGACATCAATCTCGAAAAGTCCGCTGCTAATCTGCCGAATGTCAAAATCATTTTGGTGGATTATCTGAATCTGCATGACTTGCTGAAATATGAAAAGGTCATGTTTATGGAATCTGCTTTAAAAAAAGCGGAAGAATTATTTCTTAAATAAACGCAATAACGTCTATAACAGAATGGAATTAACGCATGTATTAATATCACCGGTCGTGACGGAAAAGAGCACAGGCGCTCAGGCTGAACGAAAATACGTTTTTATGGTTCATCTGAATGCCAACAAGATTGAGGTGAAGAAGGCTGTTGAAAGCGCTTACGGCGCTAAGGTCCAGTCTGTCAATATTATCCATGTCCTTAAAAAAGTCCGTCTTGCCGGTCGTGGCCGAGAGATTACTAAACGGCATAACGGCAAAAAAGCGGTGGTCACTCTGGCCCCCAAACAATCCCTTGATTTCAATAAGATAAAAGTTTAATGCCTGTCAAAAAGTACAAACCCACAACACCGGGTCGTCGCAATATGAGCGTCAACACGTTTGAGGAGCTGACAGCTAAGACTCCGTTAAAAGGTTTACTTAAACCTTGGCGTCAAAAATCCGGCCGTAATAATCAGGGCCGTATCACCGTGCGTCATCGCGGAGGCGGTGCCAAGCGCCGTTATCGGCTGATCGACAAAAGGCGATACGATAAGCTTAATATTCCTGCCCGTGTCGAAACAGTGGAATACGATCCTAACCGCACAGCCTATATTGCATTGCTCGTTTACGCGGATGGGGAAAAACGTTATATCATTGCCCCTCATGGTCTTCAGGTGGATCGAAAGATCATTTGCAGCGAAAAGGCAAAAATCAAGCCTGGCAACCGTATGCAACTCAGAAATATCCCAGTTGGTTTTGATATTCATGATCTGGAACTGCATCCTGGTAAAGGGTCCGAAGCCATTCGATCTGCCGGTTCCTGTGGCAAGGTTACCTCACTGGATAGCGACCTGGCTCAAGTTATGATGCCTTCCGGCGAGGTGCGTTATGTATCTAAAGACTGTTACGCTACCATTGGCGTGGTCAGCAATCTGGATTACAGCAATATCCGTATTGGTAAGGCGGGTCGCATGCGCCATATGGGCCGCCGACCTCAGGTGCTCGGTAAATCCATGAATGCCACTGATCATCCCCACGGAGGCGGTGAAGGACATTGTCCTATTGGTTTAAAACATCCTAAGACCCCCTGGGGCAAACCAGCCCTTGGTGTTAAGACCCGTCGCCGAAAAGCCACTGATCATTTTATTATCAAAAGACGTAAGAAATAATTTTTATTTTTCCCCTGAAGCAAGTTCAGGGTTAAATTTTCATTCATTATGAGCAGATCACTTAAAAAAGGAATCTATGTTGATCCTAAACTTCTGAAGAAAGCTCAGGAGATGGAAGCATCTGGTCAGAAAAAGGTCATTCGTACCTGGGCGCGTAACAGCGCCATTGCACCGGAATTCGTTGGACATACTTTCGGCGTCCATAATGGTAAAACTCATATTTCTGTTTTTGTTTCTGAGAATATGGTTGGTCACAAACTCGGAGAATTCGCCCCCACCCGCAAGTTTAAAAGTCATGGCGGCAAAATGGCGAAATCGCAAGTGTAATTAATTTTAAGTTTTAAATTTTAATTAATTCGTTCAGACGGATTTCTCACTACTAACTATGAAGGCTGTATTACGAAGAATCAGGATATCTCCCAAGAAAGCGAATTTAGTCGCCGGATTGGTTCGTGGCAAAAACGTGAAAGAAGCGTTGGCTATCCTGAAGTTCACGCCAAAAAAAGGTGCCAAGATCCTTTACAAAGTGCTTCATTCTGCTGCCTCTAACGCTAAAAATAACTTTAAGCAGTCAATGGATGACTTGGTGGTCAGTCAGATACTTGTTACTAAGGGGCCAACTCATAAGCGATCCATACCTATTTCCCGCGGGCGCACTCATCCAATCCGCAAACGCACTTCTCACATCACGGTTGAAGTTGGTTTACCTGAAGGGGCAGAGATCAAAAAACCAGTCGAAAAGAAAGAAAAGGCTGTTCAGCCGGCTAAGTCAGCCGAAAAGCCAGTGGAGGAAGTGGTGAAAAAAGAGGAAAAAGTGTCAAAAGCCCCTAAAAAGAAAACAGTTAAGAAAACATCGAAATAATTTTTAATTTTCAATTTTTAATTAAGCGTTATGGGTCAAAAAGTTAATCCAAATAGTTTTCGCCTCGGCATTATAAGAACGTGGGATTCCAAATGGTTTGCTGATAAGCGCGATTTTGCAAAGTTGTTCCATGCTGATCTTGAGCTCAAGAAGGTAATAGGAGATCGCCTGAAAAATGCTGCCGTTACCCGTATTGAAATCGAACGTTCCGCTAAAAAAGTAACCGTCCATGTTCATGCAGCTAAACCTGGTATGATTATCGGCCGTCAAGGGGTGATGATTGAAGATCTGAAAGAATACTTACGGCGTAAGTTTGACCAAAACATCGGTATCAATATTCATGAAGTACATGATCCTGACCTTTCTGCACTTTTAATCGGTCAGATGATTGCCTCTCAGATTGAACGGCGCATTGCCTATCGGCGTGCGGTCAAGATGTCTCTCCAAAAGGCGATTGAAGCGGGTGCGAAAGGGGCAAAAGTGCAGATTGCGGGTCGGCTGAATGGAGTTGAAATTTCTCGGCGCGAATATTTTAAAGAGGGCAACATACCCCTTCATACCCTGAGAGCAGACATTGATTACGCCAAAGTCGAGGCCAATACCACTTATGGAGTGATTGGCATTAAAGTATGGATTTATAAAGGAATGATATTTAAAAAAGAACAGGCCATTAAACAGGTTCACGGAAAGAAGGAGGAAGAAGAGTAATTTTAATTTTCAATTTTTAATCTAGAAAATGTTACAACCCAAGAAGCAAAAATACAGGAAGACCCATCGTCTCAGAGGCAGTCTGCGAGGCAAATCACAAGTCGGCAATAACGTCAGTTTTGGGATGTATGGTTTAAAGGCACAAAGTGCCGGCGAACTTACATCCCGTCAAATCGAAGCTGCTCGTCGAGCTATGACCCGTTACGTCAAACGTGGCGGTAAGATCTGGATTCGCGTATTCCCCCATACGCCGGTCACTCGAAAACCGGCCGAAGTTCCTATGGGATCGGGTAAGGGCAGTGTTGAATTCTTTGTTTCCGTTGTAAGGCCTGGCCGTATCCTCTTTGAAATGGAAGGGGTGGAAGAAGCATTGGCTCGCGAAGCTTTCCGTCTCGCCTCTTCTAAACTTCCGATTAAAACTAAATTTGTATTTCGACACAGCTAATTTTTATTTTTATGCTTACGATTCAAGAATTACGATCATCGACTGAGAAAGAGTTGCTTCAGGAACTTGTCGCGGCACGTAAGAATACACTCAAGACCCGTGTTAATACGAAGACCAAGCACGAAAAAGATATCGCGAAAGTCCAAAAGGCTAAATGCTATGTCGCTCAAATCCTTACTGTTCTGAAAGAAACAGAAGGGAAGGGGGAAAACAAGCTTCAAAAAGAAGCGTCTAAGAAAGATTCTGAAATAAATTCAGTAGAAAAGAAGTCTGTTGCTAAGCCTGAAGGTAAAGAAAAAGAAGGCAAAGCTAAATAATTTCAATTTTTAATTTTCAATTTTCATGCGTACTAAAACCGGCATTGTCACCAGCAATAAGATGAATAAGACCCTTGTGGTCACAGTTGTCACTTACAAAATTCATCCTAAATATCAAAAGCGCTATCAGACTTCTAAAAAGTTTTACGCGCATTGCGAAGACTCTTCTAAATTGAATATTGGCGACAAAGTGACGATTGCTGAAACCCGGCCTATCAGCAAGCTGAAGTGCTGGAAACTTGTTAATAATTAATAATTTATTATCTTAATTTCAATAGGGAAATCCTCTAAAGTTTGAAAATCTGCTTCGCACATTTTCAAACTTTAGCTCCACTCCACTTCGGCCCTTCGGCCTCATTCCGTTCAGACGGATTTCTCACTACTTATCATGATTCAACCGCAAACACTGCTCAATGCAGCGGACAACACAGGAGCAAAGAAGGTGATGTGCATTAAGGTTCTTGGCGGGTCAAAACGGCACTATGCCCATATCGGAGACGTTATCGTGGTGGCCGTGAAGACTGCTTCTCCTAAGGGGATTGTAAAAGCCCATTCTGTTGAACGGGCCGTGATTGTACGGACAGCTAATGCTATTCGCCGCTCTGATGGCTCTTATCTTCGTTTTGATGAGAATGCATGTGTCATCGTTAGCAAGGAAGGACTTCCTAAGGGTACGCGTATTTTTGGCCCCATTGCTCGTGAACTCCGCCAGAAAGGGTATCAGAAGATCATTTCACTGGCTCCCGAAGTTCTCTAAAATTTTCAATTTTTAATTTTCTATTTTCAATGAAGATCAAGGTTAAAGACAAAGTATTGGTAATCGCCGGCAAATATAAAGGAAAAACCGGTTCCGTGATGCGCGTTTATAAAAAAACCGGTCGTATAACGGTTGAAAAGGTAAATATTCGCACCCGGCATATCAAGAAAACTACTACGCATGCCGGTCAGAAGATTAAATATGAAGCTCCATTTGACGTTTCCAAAGTTCAATTGATCTGCCCTAATTGTAACAAATCAACACGAGTTGCTTATAGTATTCCTAAGCAAGGAAAAAAGTTTCGGACCTGTCTGAAATGCAATGAATCCGTTGAACAAGCGGTGGCTAAAACGGAAAAGAAGAAGAAATAATTCCTGCCTGCCCTGCCTACCGGACAGGCAGGCGGCAGGAAGGTTCAATTTTCAATTTTTAATTTTTAATTTTCAATGAGCTTATATAAACAGATGACATCAGAGGTAATTCCTGCTCTGAAAAAGGATCTTGGACTTAAAAATACTTTTTCGATTCCACGTATTCAGAAAGTAAAGGTCAATGTTGGGATCGGCACGCTGACTAAACAGACCAAGGATTTTTCTGAAGTACTGGAGAATGTCGCTAAAATTACAGGTCAAAAGCCGGTTGTTACCAAGGCTAAGGTTGCGGTGTCGAATTTTAAATTGCGCAAGGGTATGCCAGTCGGCGTTACGGTTACTTTGCGTGGACAACGCGCTTATGATTTTGTGGATCGCATTGTCAACGTGGTACTTCCGCGCGTTCGGGATTTTCGCGGGCTTTCCACCAAAGCGTTTGACGGTCATGGCAATTATAGTATCGGTTTTAAAGAGGCATTGGTGTTTCCGGAGGTCAACCCCGATGATGTGACGAATGTCCATGGTATTCAGGTCACGATTGTAACTACTGCCAAAAATGATGAACAAGGTCTGGCTCTGTTTAGAAAAATAGGTTTTCCTTTTAAAAAAGAACTCTAACGAATTACCAATTTTAAATTTTAAATTTTAATTTAGATGGCCCGAAAAGCACTTATTGTTAAAACCGAAAGGCGTCAGAAGAAATACTTACAAGCGTTGGCTAATGGAACCAAGCCAAAAAAATGGGTTCGCACCTATAATCGCTGTAAATTATGCGGACGTTCCCGTGGATACTTAAGACATTTTGATATCTGCCGTATCTGTTTCCGTGAACTAGCCTCTAAAGGCGAGATCATGGGCGTAAAAAAATCAAGTTGGTAACCCTTTTCATTTAAATTTTTCTCTTTTTAGTATGACTGATCCTATTGCTGATTTACTCACCCGGATGCGCAATGCCGTCAAAGCCCGACAGCTTAAAACGGTTGCTCCTTATTCAAAGCTCAAAACCGCGATTTTGGATGTGATGAAGAAACGACATTTCATCAATGACTACAAAATCGTTAAAAACGGCGATTTCGATGAGATTGAAATTGAGTTTAATCCTGATTTGAGCAGTTTTGATCTGAAACGCATCAGTAAGCCAGGGAGGCGGATTTACGTGAAGAAGAGCAGCATCAAGCCTGTAATTCACGGCTACGGTATTTCTATTCTTTCTACGCCCAATGGTGTGATGACTGGCGATGAGGCGGCTAAAAAAGGAGTGGGCGGAGAATATTTGTGTCAGATCTGGTAATTTTAATTTTCAATCTTTAATTCATTAACTAAGAAACACACTGCTTTATGAGCTTCCCTGTACTGTTTTAATAGGGAAACGCTTAAAACTTCAAAAATCTTCTATGTAGATTCTCAAAGTTTTATCCTCATTGCACTGCAGACTCCTATCGTCGTCTTTGTTCCATTCGGAACGTGTTTCTCACTACTTACTATGTCTCTAATCGGTAAACGTCCCATCAAAGTTCCTGAATCGGTTGAAGTAACCATCACCGATCGTACGGTTAAAGCCAAGGGTTCTAAAGGTGAGCTCACTTATACCCTTTCTCCTTTGGTCGATATTCTGATGGATGGGGGGCAGATTGTTGTAAGGCGCAAAGCTGAAGACAAACAGTCTAAAAGCACACATGGCTTAACACGCGCATTGCTCAACAATATGATCATCGGTGTTTCTGATGGTTTTGAAAAACGCCTCGAGATCATTGGCGTTGGTTATCGGGCCCAGGTGAGCGGAAAGAAAATAACTCTCAGCCTTGGCTTTTCTCATCCTATTGAAATGATAGCTCCTGAGGGGGTGAATATCGTTATGGATCCAGACAATAAAAACGTCATCATCATTTCTGGTATTGATAAGCAGCAAGTCGGTGAAATGGCTGCGCAGATCCGCAAGCATCGTCCTCCTGAACCTTATAAAGGGAAAGGGGTGCGCTATACCGATGAACACGTCCATCGCAAAGCCGGAAAAGCTGCTGCTAAAGCTTCTTCCTAGTATCTTTTACTAATCTTACTAATTTTTATTCTTTCCAATGATTTCCCCTAAAGAACAACAGCGCCAAAGACGTCATCAGAAAATCCGAACCAAAGTTTCCGGAGACGATAAGCGACCGAGACTATCCGTTTTTCGGAGTCATACTGCCATTTATGCTCAATTGATTGATGATAGGGATGGTAGAGTATTGGTTTCATCATCTTCCCTTAAGCAAAAAAAAGGGAATACGATTGAAGGGGCGAAGCAGGCAGGTATCGAATTGGCGAAAGCTGCCAAGGGCAAAAAGATCTCTGTCTGTGTGTTTGATCGTGGCGGTTATCTGTATCACGGGCGTGTTAAGGCTCTGGCGGAAGGCGCTCGCGAAGGAGGACTGAAATTCTAATTTTAATTTTCCCGCCACAAGCGGATTTATAACAATTTTTAATTTTCAATAAGAATTATGGCTAAAAAGAACTCAGCAAGAGGCTCTCGATATGAAAAAGAACCGAAAGAATTTGAGGAAGAAGTGCTTCAGATAGATCGGGTGACTCGTGTGGTAAAGGGCGGCCGTCGTTTACGTTTCCGTTGCTTAGTGGCGATTGGTGATAAAAAAGGGCGTGTAGGTATCGGTATTGGAAAGTCTTCAGAAGTTGTCGGCGGAATCAAAAAAGCAATCACAAGAGCTAAAAAAGCCCTGATCAATGTGCCCATCACTGATACCGACACTATTCCTCATGAGATAAAGATTAAACATAAAGCTGCCCGTCTTTTTATTATGCCAGCTTCGCCAGGTACAGGTGTGATTGCGGGAGGAGCTCTGCGGAAAATTTTGAATCTTGCGGGGGTTAAAAATGTTTTAAGCAAAAGTTATGGCACAAACAATAAAGTGGTTACTGCTCAGGCCTCTATCATCGCCCTACAGAAGCTAAGGCCTGTCAGAAAGTCCAAGAAAGATAACGAGCAGAAGCGGGAAAGTGCCGAAAAAGAAATGGAGAACAAAACCCCGATTGAAGCTAAAAAGTCACAAGAGAAGACTGAACCAAGAGTGAAAGAAGAAAAAAATTAATTTATTTATCATCTCAGATCTCAAATATTATTATGCTGTTACAATCTATTAAATCCAAAGGTGGCGCCACTAAGAATAAAAGGCGAGTCGGACGAGGGAATGCCTCGGGTCGCGGAACGTTTTCAGGTCGTGGCTGTAAAGGTCAGGGTCAGCGCAAAAGCGGTAATGTCCGTCCTGGTTTTGAAGGGGGTCAGACACCGCTTATTATGCGCCTTCCTAAGCTTAAAGGTTTTAAAAATCCCAATAAGGCTTATTTTCAGGTCGTTAACATTAAAGATCTTGATTGCTTTAAGGATGGCGATGAAGTCAATGTTTTGACATTGCTGGAAAAGAAACTGATACGCCGAAAAGGTGAGCCGGTTAAACTTTTAGGAGAGGGGCAGCTCACCAGGAAATTAACCGTCAAAGTTCATAAAGTCTCGGCAACTGCCAAAGACAAAGTGCTTCAGGCGGGTGGAAAAATCTTATAATTTTTTTATACGTGTTCAAATATTTCAAACAAATCTGGCGGTCCGCAACGCTTCGTCGTAAAATCCTATTCACGCTTTCTATTTTGCTGGTTTTTCGGGTAGCTGCTCACATTACAGTGCCTGGGGTGAATATTGCGGAACTGAAGAGTATTTTTGATCAGAACAGCCTGCTGGGTGTTTTTTCGGCGATGACAGGCGGTTCAATGGAACGTTTCTCCATTGTACTGATGGGGCTGGCTCCTTACATCAATGCGTCCATCATCATGCAATTAATGACGGTGGTTATCCCTAAGCTGGAAGCGCTTTCTAAAGAAGGAATTGAGGGTCGCCGGCAGATCAATAAATACACTCGTTGGCTGACCATTCCGCTCGCCTTTCTTCAGTCTTACGGTATGATCCTTTTGCTCAATCAAAGTTCACAAGGCCGTCTGATTCCCGGTGCCGGAGATTTGGGGATTATTTTGCCCATTATGCTGATTGTTACCGCTGGTACGATTTTAGTTATGTGGCTGGGTGAATTAATCACTGAGATGGGCATCGGAAACGGTATTTCTCTTATTATCTTTACGGGTATTATCGCTGGTATTCCTACTATTTTCGGTCGTATTTTGGGCACGTTCCAGGCAGGAGATACTACCAAAATGGCTCACTTTCTCCTTTTTATTATCCTCACCTTAGTGTTGCTTGTTTTTGTGGTAATTATATCCGAAGGACAACGTAATATTCCTATTACATATGCAACCCGGGCCACTGGCGGTAAAGGGGAAAAATCTGTTTTGCCTATCCGTGTGAACCAAGCGGGTATGATTCCGATTATCTTCGCGATTTCTATGGTGACCTTTCCGTCGGTAATTGCTCAGTTTTTCAGCGTTTCTAATTCGGGCGCTCTTCAGGCGACGGCTGATTTTATCAACAAATATCTGAATGCCAATAACCCAAGTTATTTTTATCTGATCACCTATTTCCTTCTTATCGTCGCTTTTTCTTATTTTTATGTGAGTGTGACGTTCAATCCTGACAATGTTGCTGAGACAATTCAAAAGCGTGGTGGTTTTATTCCCGGTATCCGACCGGGCCGCCAGACCGCTGAGTTTTTAGGTAAGACATCCAGTCATCTCAATCTTTTTGGCGGCTCTTTTATCGCTTTGGTTGCTGTGGTTCCGATTATTTTTACAAAATATACCACTCTTTCTCCTGGTGATCTGATTATAAGCGGTGCAGGGCTGATTATTATGGTCGGTGTGGTCTTAGAGCTGATCCGTCAGATCGATGCCCAGCTAGTGATGCATGATTACGAAAAACTCTATTAAGTCTTAAGCTGTAAGTCTTAAGCCTTAAGCTTGCAGCCAGCTTAGAACTTAAGATTTAAGACTTATGGCTAATAAAAATATGGATATAATATTGTTCGGAATGCAGGGGTCGGGCAAAGGAACCCAGGGGCGTTACCTGGCAGAGAAAAATGGCCTGACTATTTTTGAGATGGGTGGACAACTGCGTCAGATCATTGAATCCGATTCCCCATTAGGTGAAAAGATCAAAGGGATTGTACAGGCTGGGAATTTGGTGGATGATGATACGATTATGGAAGTGGTTAAGAACTTCCTTTCCTTCCTCTCTGGAGAAAAGGCGGTGCTTTTTGACGGCATTCCACGTACTGTAGCTCAGTCTGAAAAACTACTAGATCTTCTTGCTAAGTACCAGCGGGACGCATTTGCAGTTCTAATTAAAATATCCGAAGATGAGGCGATCAAACGGCTGACTCAGCGCCGGGTTTGTGAAGGCTGTAAAGGGGTTTATCCTCCTTCTTATAAAGCCGATACCTGTGAGCATTGCGGAGGCCAGCTGGTGGTTCGTCATGATGACAACCTGGAAAGTATTCAGCGTCGTTTAGAGAATTATAAAAATGAAACTCTTCCTGTGATTAATAGTTTTTATGAACGGGATCGTCTGATTGAGGTTGATGGGGAACAATCTATTGAAAAGGTCACTAAGGAAATGTTTGAAAAGGTGGATTATTTATTTACGTGATTACCCAATGTCCAGTGTCTAATGTCCAATGAGTAGAAATTTTGAATAAATTGGACATCGGACATCGATATTTATGGACGGCACTATCCCTATTAAAACACCGGAGCAGATCAAGGCCATGCGTGAAGGAGGCTTGATTTTAAAAGAGGCTCTTTTGGCCGCTGAAAAGGCTGTTCAGCCTGGTATTTCCACCTATGAGCTTGATCAGATCGCTGAAAAAACGATTGTCAGCCACAAAGGAGCCAAGCCGGGCTTTAAAGGGTATCGCGGGTTTCCGGCTACACTTTGCACGTCTGTGAATGAGGAGGTGGTGCATGGCATGCCAAGCCGTGACCGAATTTTGAAGGAGGGGGACATCGTGGGGATTGATTGTGGTGTTTATTATAAAAATCTTTATACAGATGCCTGCATTACGGTCATGGTGGGCGATGTTCTTCCTGAAGTTCGTCATTTTGTCAAAATAACCAAGAAAGCTCTTGATAATGCGGTCAAAAAAGTCCGTCCTGGAGGGTATGTAGGGGATATTTCCGCTGTAATACAGAAAACCCTTGAAGATCAGAACTATTCACCCGTTATTGAGTGCACTGGGCATGGAGTTGGGGAAAATCTTCACGAACCCCCGGAAATTCTGAACGTTGGACAAAAAGGAGCTGGTCCCCTGATCAAAGCGGGAATGATTTTTGCCATTGAACCCATTTCCGCCATGGAGGATGGCGCGGTTATCACTGCTGAGGACGGATGGACGGTTATCACTGCTGACAAGAGCCTTTCTGCCCATTTCGAACATACGGTTTTGGTGACCGAAGAGGGGTGTGAAGTGTTGGTATAATTATATTTTAGTGATAGTTTTAGTAAATTACATATATTGATATTTTTTAAGCAAATCTAATAATGAAAGATGTAAAACGCAAATGGGATTTGATAACAAAAGAGAAAAGAGTTAGCAGTATAAAAGAAATTATCCTTTATTTTAAAACCAAAAGAGATGAAAATATCGGGGTCATTGCCGGCGAAGACCTTCTGGATTTCTTTTTACAATTAATAAGTGAAGATATCTACAATAAGGGTGTCAGAGATTCACAGGCGCTTCTGAAAAGACGTTTGGAGGATTTAGACATTGATCTTGAATTATTGTTTATCAGGTAATTATTTTGCGGTGATACAATAAGCCTAATTTCTATTCGGGTGCGACAGGACTGGATTATATAATTAAATTTCTTTGCGCCTATATGTCCCCCTCATTCACCCTACGGCCTGCCTGCCGGTAGGCAGCAAAGGCAGGGAAGGGAAAAGAAAATAAATAAAAGAAAAAGGAAGAAAGAAAAAAGTAAATTATAAAATATTTTACAAAATCTGTCTATTTAAAAAACGCCAAAAATAAAAAAACTCAAAAAAGCCCTTGTCCTCTCTAATACAATTGTGTAAACTCTTACCGCTTTTGTTCACTCGTCTCTCTATGGCCAAACAAGTTATTGAGGTAGAAGGAAAGGTTGTTGAATCCCTCTCAAATGCAACTTTTAAAGTTGAACTGATCGGTGAGCAATATAAAGGCCATACAATTTTGGCCCACGTTTCCGGCAAGGTCCGCATGAATTATATCCGTATCCTGCCTGGTGATATCGTTACTGTTGAAATTACCCCTTACGATTTATCTAAAGGGCGAATCACTTATCGTCATAAATAATATTTAATTCAATAGAAACGTATTGCTCGATGAGCTTCCCCGTGCTGGGGAATAGTTTCTCACTACTACCCATGAAAGTAAGAGCTTCGGTTAAAAAAATTTGTGACAAATGCCGTGTTATTAAACGAAGAGGCGTTATACGTGTGATTTGTCCTGCATCCAAAAAACACAAACAAAGGCAGGGTTAGTTTATTTTGCATTTTTCATTTTTCATTTGATATGGCTAGAATATCTGGAGTCAATCTTCCCAAAGGAAAGCGCATTGAGGTCGCCCTTACTTATGTCTATGGTATTGGGCGGAGTCTCAGTCGTCAGGTTTTAAATGACCTGAAAATTGATTTAGACACAAAGTCCGAAGACCTGTCTCCTGCTCAGGAGCAAAAAATCCGTGAGGCGGTTGCAAAACTCACTGTTGAAGGCGATTTAAAGCGTCAGTCTAGTGGTAACATTAAGCGTCTGCAGGAAATCGGAACGTATCGTGGTTTCCGTCATCGTCGTCGTCTTCCTGTGCGGGGGCAGCGCACTAAAACTAATGCCCGTACGAAACGTGGAAAACGCGTGACGATGGGAAGTGGAAAGATAAAAGAAGCAAAGAAATAAAAACATGATTACGCTGATTTAAATGATTGACATGATATACCTATTTTAGATCACAAAAATCATTCAATCGGCGGTTGAAAACATAGTAATCAATCCACAGCCCATCAATTCAATCATTTAATTATATTCCAATTTTCATATGGCTGAGAAAGTAACTAAAAACAGGAAGAAGATCCGAAAAACCGTTCCTTTGGCGCACGCGCATGTAACGGCAACCTATAACAATACGATGATCAGCATTGCCGAACCCGATGGTAAGGTTCTGGCTTGGGCTTCTGCCGGAGCCAGTGGCTTTAAAGGCACGCGCAAATCCACTCCTTATGCCGCCACCGTTACAGCTGAAAAAATTGCAGAAAAGGTAGCCCCTTATGGAATTGAACGTTTAAAAGTTTTTGTCAGAGGGGTCGGAACGGGTCGTGAGCAGGCTATTCGGGGCTTGAGTGCTTCCGGTTTTGAAATTGATGCCATTTTCGACAACACTCCCATGCCTCATAATGGTTGCCGCAAGCGACGATCCCGCCGAGTCTAAAGTTCGATTTTAAATCTTAAATTTTCAATCTAGAATGAGATATACTGGTCCGAAAGCACGATTGTGTCGACGTCATCGCGCCAATTTGTTTGGCACTGCAAAATATACCAAAATTTTGGAACGACGATCCGGAAAGCCGGGTGCCCATGGCTCCCGTATGTCTTTTGGCAAAGTGAGTGAATACGGATTGCAGCTTAATGAAAAACAGAAAGCCCGCACTCTCTTCGGCATCTCTGAAAAACAATTTAGCAATTATTTTAAAAAAGCTTCAGCGATGCCTGGTGAAACTGGTGAAAACCTTTTGCGCCTGCTGGAACTTCGTCTGGATAATGTGATTTATGTTTCCCAATTTGCCGTTACCCGTATGCAGTCACGTCAAATGGTCACTCACGGTCATTTCCGTTTGAACGGGCGTCGTGTTGACATCCCTTCGATTCAGATTCGCCCTGGTGATACGATTGAACTTTTAGACAAATTGAAAGGATCACCTCTTTACAGTGGTTTTGAAAAGCTGAAAGATTTTTCCCCCAAATGGCTGAAGGTAGACCTTAAAAAAGTCGGTGTCGAAATTCTTTCCCCGCCTGAAAAAGACGATTTGGAAAAAAGCATCGACAGTCAATTGATCGTGGAATTCTATTCACGATAACCCCTTATCTTTTTTAACCTTAATGCACTATGCATATCATTCAAGAAGAAATCGGTTTACCTAAAATCAAGGCTGAATCTACTAGCCCGAATCATGCGGTATTCACGATTAGTCCTCTTCCGCCAGGCTATGGAATGACTTTGGGGAACGCGTTTCGCCGGGTTCTTTTATCTTCTCTTCCTGGTGCCGCTATAACATCGGTGAAGATTGAAGGGGTTACCCATGAATATGCGACAGTCCCCGGTGTGCAGGATAGTGTACTTGATATTATATTGAATTTAAAGCAGCTCCAGCTTAAAAAGCATTCCAAAGAACCAGAAGTCATTAAGTTATCTTTTAAAAAAGAAGGAGATGTGTTTGCGAAAAACATTGAACATTCCAGTGATATCGAAATTTTAAATCCTGATCTCCGCATTACCACTCTTACCAAAAAAACCGCTAAGCTGAATATCGAAATGCGTGTAGAAAAAGGCGTAGGATATGAACCGGTCACCCTGCGCAAGAAGAGCGGTAAGGAGTTAGGGATGATCCTGATCGATGCTATTTACAGTCCGGTCTTAAAAGTCCGCTACGATGTTTCCAACACTCGTGTTGGTGAGATGACTGATCTTGATAAATTGACTCTCGAAATCGAAACTAACGGCTCTATCAGTTCGGAGGATTCTCTAAAATTTACAGCCAGTGTCCTAAAATCCTATTTTGACCTGTTCCTGATTGAGGATGAGGAGGTGGAGGCGGATTTCCGCAGTGACCGTCAGCAGGTCAAAGCTAAAGAGCTTCAGGAAGAAGAAGAAGAATCTAAGAAAGAGACTTATACACCTATCGAAATCCTCAACTTTTCTCCACGCACCCTCAACTCTTTGATCAACGGAGGAATCGGCTCAATTGAGCAATTGGTTAAATGTACGCCTAGCAAGCTCGGTAACTTCCGCGGTTTTGGCAAAAAGGCTATGACTGAAGTCAGCGAAGCCCTTGTCCCCCGTGGTTTAAAATTGATGGATGAGAGAGAATTTTAACTTTCGACTTATAACTGTCTTTAATCTTTAATCTAGCCCATGCGTCACGCTGTTAAATCCACACGAATCAATCGGGATGAAGCCCACCTGAATGCCATGCTAAAAAATCTGGTGACTTCAGTTGTCCTTTATGAAAAGGTAAAGACCACACGCGCTAAGGCCAAGCTGGTTAAACCATTGATTGAAAAGGTTATCACTACCGCTCGTAAGCAAACTCCTATGCAGGCCATGCGTACTTTGAATAGTTATTTGCCAGATAAAAATGCTTCTAAAAAGCTTGTTAATGAACTGAAAGATCGTTATAAAGACCGCCCCTCCGGGTTTGTTCGCTTAACCCATTTGGGTTTTCGAGCCGGAGATGCGGCATCTATGGTACAAATTGAACTTGTATAAATATTGAAAATTATTTATTACCCCATTACAAAATTAAATATCAAAATCCTAAAATAATCTTTTAATTTTGTAATTTTGAATCTTCTAATAATATAATGACTCTTAAAACTCATACACCAAAGATGGAATCCAGAGCCGACAAGAAATGGTTTCTAGTCGATGCCGAAGGAAAAACGCTTGGTCGTTTAGCCACTCAGGTTGCTGTAATTTTGCGCGGAAAGAGCAAGCCCGCCTTTGCTCCTCATCTGGACATGGGTGACTACGTAGTGGTCATCAATGCCGATAAAATCCGTTTAACAGGTCAGAAAGAAGATCAGAAAGAATATATCCATCATACGGGTTATCTGGGGCATCTGCGTCGCAAGTCCATGAAAGATGTGCGTGCCAAGAACCCCACTCGCATTGTTGAAGAGGCGGTCGCTGGCATGGTTCCTCGTAACCGCCTTAAGAAATTTATTATGGAGAAGCTCAAAGTGTACGCTGGCACTGATCATCCTCATGGAGGCCAGAAGCTTGAACCCCTATCTATTTAATTTATTTTATTCATGCCTACGAAGACCGAAGAAAAAACATCCACAGAGCGGAAGGGTAAATATTATTACTCAAATGGGAAACGGAAAACATCTATTGCCCGTGTTCGTTTATACGAAAAAGGGAAGGGGGATATTGTGGTAAATGACCAGTCTTTGAATGATTATTTTTTTGGTGAACTGATTGGCAATGCGAAGGCTCCTTTGAAGTTGGTCGATATGCTGAAAAGTTTTGATGTGATTGTAAAAGTTACAGGAGGAGGCGTCAGTTCACAGGCTGATGCTGTCCGCCATGGGATTGCAAAGGCGCTGACTGTTTTTGACCCAGGCTTAAGATTGGTTTTAAAGCGCGCTGGCTTTTTAACACGTGACTCTCGTACGAAAGAGCGCAAGAAATTCGGTTTACACCGCGCCCGAAGAGCCCCTCAGTGGAGTAAGCGTTAAACATTCAATCAATCAACCCGCCGTCTGGCGGGTTTTTTGTACAATAATCATTCTCCAATCCACAGTCCTTTCCTGCATCTTCCGTCGCCTGACGGCGCCGACAGCGTCTTTTTCTGTATTACTATCTTTCTTTCTACTTTTGTGGCCAAAAGTAGCAAAAGCCCTGGGGGTCCACGAACCCAAACCAACGTTATGCCTTATATCATCATCTCCATAGGCCTGCCTG
>JAHIUN010000006.1 GCA_018817125.1 Patescibacteria group bacterium
GCCATGGTAAAATCCAGCCTTCTGAAAGAAAACATCGGCCGAATGGAAAAAGTGCGTGCGTTAATTAGAAAAAACCCGGCGAATACAGAAATAGACCCCCTGATCGCCGAAATCGGAAAATACGTGTACGGGCCTGATGCCGCAACCCCTCTCTCGCAAGATAACATCGACCGAGTGATCGAGCGTGATAAAGGGGCCCTGAAACAATGGGAAGGCTTATATGAGGAGGCGCATCAATTTGCGCGCGTTAAAAAACCGACCCGCGAACAATTTGCCGACTTCATCAGTACTTTTAAAGAAACCACCTCTGCTTACGATAAAATTTATGGAGTAAACAAGGAATTTATTGAGTCGTTTGAAAAAGACATCGCGCAGGTGGATGTGACCTACAGCACACTGGATTACAACCCCGAAAGCCGATGGGATTATCTGAAGCACCTTGGGATGCGTATGGAATATGTACAGGGGCGTTATGAAGATTACATCGACTCTAAAAACAAAGAAGGGGATCCGAGTATGAAAATAGAGGCATGGGATAACATGCTGGCCAGCGAAGAAGGCGTGCAAAAGCTGGTGAAATTATTTGGCTACATTCTGCCGGAGACCAAACCCGGTGTAGCCCAGGGTAAAGAGGATTTTTTGAAAGTATTAGCCACCATTAAAGGGGCGAAACTGGACCCAGACCCTAAAATCCGCAATGCCCAGCTCACTGCGCGGAATATTGTGAAAATGGTTCAGATCGAGATCAAACATCGCGAGACAATCGATACAGCCCGTGCGGACGGAAAAGCTGAACTGGCAGCGAAATTAGAAGGAATGACTTTCGGGGATAAGATCACAGAATACGCCAAGGGCGTCATCAATATGGCTATCGGTCCGGGTCAGAGCATCGCCAATCGCGCCGCGGGCGTGGCTTTACTGGTTATGTCTTACAAACTGGCAATGAAGGCGGTGAAGGGTGAAGGAAAATCCGGCAAAGCCCTGCGCCTGCTCTTTTTAGCCGGCGCCACCGAATTGGCCATTAAACATGTTACGGGTGAAGGATTATTAGACCGCGCCAAACTGACAGGTATTGCGGAATCAATGAAAGGAACTTATGAATCGGTTCTTATTGATCGGGGACAGGCAGATATGGAAAAAAATGATGTTTCTGATGACGAACATGCCCGCGCTTTAAGTGAACTGAACAAAGTGCCCTTTACGGAGGTAATGGCCTGGTACGAAGACACCACTCCGGACGGCCGCCCGCGGAAAGGACATGAAAAAACCAAACTGCCAAAGCAAATTGATACCTATAATATTGTCCGGGGCACCAAATGGAAGGAGTATGATCCGGAAATGCGGGCCGCCAAAGTGGTTAAGCGGACGATTGAAAACTTTTTTGGTTATGTGGGCGGAAAGGTTGAAAAGGATGCTTATTGGGGAAAAGAAGCGCTGAAAGAACGGTGGGTTAAAGCCGTAACGGATAAAGATTATGACCTTGAAAAAGCCCAATTCACGGAAATCCAGCAAATTATTATCAATAAATTCCGTGAAAATCCAAGGGGCTTAACGTGGGAAGAGGTATTAAAAGCGGAAATGGACAGTCATGATGTGGAACGGGTGCAGAAAGAAAGCTTGTCTGCAAAGGCTCAGGAGTGGTTTAAAGAAACCAGTAACGGCCTTATCGCCGGTTTCCGGGCGGAAATCTATCACCCTGCCAGCGAAGCCGGACGGAAATTCTATGAAAATCTGGGCACACATTACGCGCCATGGGCTAAAGACATGCTGGGCAATCTGGTAGACGCCACCACCACGAATGTTAAAATCCTGGAGCGTCGGGTGGAAATCTGGTATGAGGCTAAAAAACCGGTGATTCTTGAATTTGTGGATGATGTATGGCAGTTGACTGTGGAGGGCTTAACTTTTCCGCTGGAAGTGCTTTACGGGGTCTCGAAATTTGCCATTCCGTGGACAACGACCAAATTACGCCAAATAAAAGAATTGGTCAGAAGTCACAAATTAGTAACCATCCACAATAACTTGGCCTTACGGAATGTTGTAGGAAGAGAATTGCTAGATGCTAATGGCCAGATCGACCGGGCAAAACTGGATGACGATGATGAGCTTAAAAAAAGTGAAACGTTTGGCTTTCTGGGGTATTACACCCGTCCGTTTGCCGGCGCTTTCGAAGAGGCAAACGGCAACCCGGAATCCATCGCGAACGGGGACGCCTATTTTAACGAAACACAGGATGAAAGAAGCCCGGATTACCGCATCGGCTATTTGATCACATCTGTAGACAAAAAAGCGGCAGGCGTAAAAGATACTCATTCGGTTTCAGCGGCTTATAATTTAATGGAGAAAGCGATACGCGAACAGGCCATGAAACAGTTTATAAAAAAACGCCCGGGCCTAACCAAATCACAACTGAATAAATACATGAATGCCATCCATGTCGTGGCGCAAACCGGAGGACCGGGGGAAGAAGCGCCTTCCAGATTATACGCGTTCTACCGCATGCCTATGCCGGACAGCCATGAGTACTTTTTAAAAGAAAAAGGACGTTTTCCAGACTATTATAACGCCGCGGAGATCAAAGACCGCCTGCCGTTTATCATCGATCCGAAAAAGAGCGTATTCGAAAATGCAAAAGAAGCTTTTGGTTTAAATCGTTACGGCACCAGAAAATTCGGCGGCTACGCCCTTTTGGCTTTCTCGCAATGGGTAAGGGCCTCTGCCTTTGTGGTAGAAAAAACCGGCGGTTTTGTACATGGTGTTTTAGATGTAATCCCTTTTGTAGACAGTAATTCCATTGCCTTTATAACACGTTTTACGGAACTGAGTCCGGCACAAAAACAATGGCTGGATGAATACATGGAAAGCGCGCGAAGCCCTAAAACAGCCATATCTCAGTTCTATAAAAACAGAGCCAATGCGGAGGCTTATGACAAATCCTTAAAACTCTTTGAGAAAAATAAAGTTACGGGTGATTTGTATCTTGGCCATATAAGGGGAAGGGCTAATACAGATAATTACGATGTGGCTCCTGATGGTTGGGATGCGGAATGGCAAAGGGCTAACAGACCCTAATTGAATTGTGTCTTAGTTAAGCCATTTCTGGATTAATAGGGTTGTTTGTTTTAGGGCTATAGACCCTTGACAAATAAATTTAGAAGTATATTATTTAATATACTTTCCATTTTCCTTCAGAGAGCCATCAATTGGCTTTTTTTGTAAAAAATGACGAATAGGCTTTATCTCTGAAATACTATTGACATAAAATTTAATTTATTGTAAAATATATACTCTAAATCAAACGTGCTCTTTAACAACTCATCAGTGAGGAAGGATTTGCTGTCTATTTCTTCTCCTGTGAAGGTGATAGATAGCAGATCTCTTCCTTGCTGTGTACGTTCAGAATTAAACCGGTTTAACGGTTCTATATGGTTATTCAGTAGCCAGATATAACCGTTAAACCAAAAAAACACCTCCCGTGCGGAGGTTGTGAAAGGAGTCTGACCATGCGCAAGTTTACTTTGGGAGTATCAATGCTCGTTGTGTTGTTACTGCCCAAGATTGCTTGGGCAGGCAGTTTGACTGGAACCGTAATGAAGGTAGGGAATTGGCTTTGGTCCACCCTCACCTCTCTCTTAACCCCCGCAGAGCCATGGATGTGGGCTTTCGTGGTCGGGATCTTCTGGATCCTGATTGTTACCAAGGCTATTCGTCAGTACGTCGGCCACTGGGTCACATACCTAGTCATCCCACCCTTCCAGCCTTTCGTCCTCATCCCTGTGCTTCTGTCCTACCTGCCCCTGCCCCTCCCTATCATTAGCTCTATTGCGAAGGCAGGGAAGTGGTGGCGGGATATCATGAATAAGAAACTCCCAGGGAAAAAGGACCCCTTGACCATCGGAGAACTGACAGTTGGAGCCTTGGGGTGCGCCGCCCTGGCAGGTATCTGCGGAGGCAAAGCGCTTACCGCGAAGCCATTGTGGCTGTGGGGCGTTTTTGTGCCCGCTGGTGTTATCGGCATCATCATGATGATCCTGTTCATCGCCGAGAAGGTCGGTGGGGAAAAGGCCAAGGCATGGGTCAAAAACGCGCCCAAGGGCTCTGTTATGGGTCTTTGGCGCCTTATCCGCTTTGGCAAGAAAAAGCCGGCAGAAGGCGAACAGCCCCCAGCCGCTCCAACCGCCGAAGCCGATCAGCCCACCCTGCGGGATCAGCGGAATTGGGTCAACTGCCCCACCTGCGGGCATCAGAACCCGCCCAATTACGCCATCTGCGGCAACTGCGAAACAGCATCCGCGCCAGCGACTATCTCTCAGACAATCAGTCAGCCACCTGCCAACATTGAGAAAGCCCTGGACATGCTTTGGCGAAAGCGCTGATCTCAATCTGAACTGCACAACAAGCGGTGGCCCGAGGAAAACCTCGGGCCACCATCAACTAACATTCTCTTTGGAAAGGTATTGACAAAATATAAAAATTATTATACAATTTTACTCCCCTGTTCTTTAAAAAATCTAAAAATGATAACAGAGATTCTCTTGTTTTTCTCTCCCCATCGCTTCGGCGTAAAAGGGTGAAAAAGGCAGAACTTTCTCTGTTGTCCATTCACGGAACCAGCCTTGAAAGGAGGCAGTCATGAAGCGTTTCCTGAAACTGATGGCAGCGCTCGTCGCTGCCGCCCTTACTACAAACTGTGATCTATTGAAGAGTGTAGTAAAAAGCGATGAAGCGAAGTTGGTCGACCCCATAGCCCAGGCAAAAACGGAATACTTTTTCAGCCACTGGTCTGAGTACCTGGTGCCCGGCAGTTGGGCATTCCTGCTTCTCGCGCTCCTGATGTACCACTACATCAGCCTGTCCGGGAAGAAGGCACGTTCTCTAAGAAGTATGCCCTTCTGGTTCGTGGTCTCCTTGGGGCTCAGCTTGCTGCTCTTCCACTTTGTGGATGAGTCGTTGGGCTGGATGATTCCCCTGATGCTGATCCTGATGATCCGCTACCAGCCGCCAGAGCTCACCAGTCTAGCTGAGAAAAAGGGCTGGAAGGCATTCCTGACTCTCCGCTATTGGCCCAAAAAGCCACCGGAGACAAGCGCCACCCCCCCTGCACAGCCTAATGTGCCGGCAACCGCGCTTCCTACAGCAACCCTTCCGCCTGACCCCGCCTCTGCCTGTCCAAGCTGTGGAGGTTACCTGGGACCCAAGATCTGCACCGCAGGCTGTGGCTATAGGCGGCCTACCACACCACCCGCTGGATCGGCCCCGACAACAACTTCCGCATCAGGAACGTCACCTAACAATCTGGAGTCCGCTCTAGACTTGCTATGGCGCCGCAAAAATCGCTGAATGGACAACAAGGCGCGCCTCGTCGAAATCGACGAGGCGCGCCACTCCCTTACTAATAACAACCTTTAACTTTATTCACTTTATAACTCAAAACAATGTCAATCTTTAGAAAAAAATCCACCAGTGAACGCCTGAAAAAGCCGTTAGCTAAACGAGTTCAGGAGCTCATCAGGCAAAAGGAAGCCGGTATTGCCAAAACCTGCGGTCTGCGTGAACGCCTGCAGAAAAAACTTCAGTCTGCAGAAAAACAGCAAACGCCGGAAAACAGGCAACCAAACGCGGGTAATATCATAGGCAGAGACACGACGGCTCCAGAACAAGCTCCGCAAACCTTTCCTGCAAAACAGCCTGTGTCGGACAACCTTGAGCAATTTCAAGAAATTTGTAAAGAAAAGGCTGCTTTAGCTTTAATGACTATTGAAATTTTAATTGGCCTTTTCAGAAATCATATCCGTGAAACCAATGAAAAAACGAATTTACTGAAACACCTTGGTCTTGATAAAGAAAATTTAAAAGAAATGCTAAGAGCTATTCTGAGCAAAACAGCAGCCAGAGAAATAAGCAGAAATGAAATTCGTGGTTTTATTACAAGTGAACAAATGCCTGTTGCAATTCTTTTTGAAAAAATATTCAAATTCCGGAAAGACCAAAATTATGAAGGAGCTGAAATGAGAGCCGAGCTTAAAAAGTTATCAGATGCCATGGATCCATTTGATGAATTTCTGGAATTTATTGAAACATATGCTACCCAATTAGCATTCTTCTTATACAAAATGGATATCGCTGTTAACGATAAAAATGAAAAGGTGAGCGTATATACGCAAATTGAATGGATGGAAGAGATGCGAATTTTTGAACTTCCAATGAAAAAATATGATGAAAATGATATTGAAACCATATTCAACCAAATATCACAGCAAACAGTGCAGGCAACTCGGCCAGCCGTTAATGCCGCATTGGGCAAAGAAGATGCCGGCCAAATAACCCCAGAGACTACGAACGGCCTTGAAGCTCAGCGGGCAAAGCAATATATAAGCCATTTAATCACTATTTTTAAAGACAAGCCTGATACAGATGATTTACAGCAATTAGGATTAGACATTGATGCCGCATTCCCGGACGGGTCTCTGGGTATCGTATTACTGGCCCTTAAAAACATGCCGGAAATCGAAACCCCGGACCAATTGATGCGCGAAGCATTCGGCCTGGATGACGAACAGGAGATCGGCGACAAAATACAGGATACTTATCGCGCGCTGAAAGACCGTTTTAACCTAGATAGCTTAGCTTAACCATGTTTCATAACACAACCACCCTTTGGCGAAATAACGACTTTCACACTGGTTTTGTGAAAGAAAAACGCATGCCCCGCATGGCGGCAGAAAAAGCCAAAGCCGCCTTACAGGCAAGCGGTGCAGGATTTAAGACTTTTGGGAAAGGACTGTGGAAAGGATTCAAATTCATTACGACACCTGCACGAATGGTTTTGTGGCCTATTACAAAACCGCTTAGCCTGGGAGTAAAATACATCCCTAAACTCACGGATAAATTAAAAGTGCCGGTAAAAGCCACCCGCGAAGCCATCGGGGGAGTGTTTAAGGGGTCGATTTATGGCGGCGCAAAGGAATTAGTCAAAGCCCCTTTAGTTTTTATCAAAAAAAATATAGTTGATAATTTCAGGGATGTGCTGAAGGGGGTGTTTAAGACTCCGAAAAATATACTTAAAATACCGAAAAACATAGGTCTTGGGTTCAAAGACGGCATTTTAAAAATCCGCTCAAGAGTAAAAGAAGTGATAGGAAGCGTATTAAAGGGGCACCCGCTAAAAGCGATTGGGCATGCCGCCCTGTTGCCATTTACAACCGCCGCTATTCCTCTGAGAACAATCAGTAAACCGATAACCGAACTGGCCAAACCGGCTGAGCCAGTAGCTAAAAATATCAAAGATGCCTATATGGCGTATCCTCATGGATTAGCTGAATCAGGAAGAAATATTAAAAAGGGTATTGACCGTACATCAAACTGCATCGAAACAGCGAAAGCAGAAGTGGTTGCTGAGCAGGGAGAAGGGGCAGAAGTAATTAATCTGGCAGAGAAAAGGGCTGAAAAAAAGAAAGATGATAAAAAGGAGGAAAGGGAAAGAGAGGCTGCTTAAGTTTATTTGTTCTTTTAAATCACAGCACACGTTCGTAGAGAGACACATGGCGAGTGTTGCACTGCTTGCTTTGAAATAAAAGACAAGGGTACTGCTCGTCAGGTACCCTCTTTACGAACACGTTCTAAATCTCAGATTCCCTTCGGGGAGAAGGAGTTGATCATGAACCGGAAAAGCTACATCGTGCTTTCCTTCCTTGCCATCTTTCTGATGGCGACCGCCGCCCACGCCCAGAAGAGCCCGGAGTGCATCCAGGCAAACGTGGATCTGGCCGACGGCCTGATCTCGAAAGCTCAGCGCGACGAGACCTGCGACATCAACATCAAGCAGGATGCCAAGAAGGCCGTTCAGAAATTAGAGGATGTCAAGGAGGCCCTCAAGAAGAAGTTCAAGAAAAACATCAAGAAGGGCGACCACAAGAAGCCCGCCTCCAATGAGTCCGCAAAGGTGGACACCAGCAAGTTCGTCACCAAGGAGGACTTCAAGCAATGGCTGGACGCCTTCATCGACAAAGAGGGTGACCTCGGCAAGCTGAAGGCCCAGGTTGACCACCATCACCCGGATCCAAACCAGGCCGTCGTCCTGACGACCGCGGAGTTCGAGGCGAAACAGTCAAGCCTGATCTGGACAGTGGTCATCATCCTGTTCATCAGCCTCATCTGCTTCGGCGCCACGGCCGGTATCGCCTACTGGCTGTACAAACTGATTAAGGAAAACCGAGAGGGTGACGATCAGCGCACCATAGACCTCGATCACCTCACGGCACTCCTGATCCAAAACGGCACCGTCGACCAAAAAGACCTGTAAGAGGGTACCAACAAAGAGCGTCACCGACTTCCCTGTCGGTCGGCGCTCTTTCCATATACCAAAAAAATGAGGAAGAAGATGGCTCCTTCAAATGTGACCCTGAATTACTAAATATCATCCTATAACCCGCAAATGTCATCCTGAATTTAGTTCAGGATGACGAAGGGAATGCTTTACTCCTGTCTGTTCTCCATCGCCTTTTTCGCCTGATCGATCTTCCGCTTTACTACTTTGCTTTTCGCCTCGGTCGCCTCACGTTTTAAGCCGAGCAGATACACATTGATCTGGTCCTGAGCACGGGCATCCAGACGGTCGCGGACTTTGAGCAGAAACTCTTGGTTCTGGGCATATTGAGGGTGTTTGGTAAACAACCGTTTGATCTGATTAGCCCGCCCTTGTGCCGTGCTGTAAATATTGACCTTACTCACAAATTCAATCACTTTTTCATCTTCCGGTAAAATAACCGCCTGACTCAAAACAACATCAGGGAGGAATGGCTGAATCACCGCGGCCGTGTACTTGATGTCTTCTTTAATAGAAGTATGGGCATTTTCGACCAATGCGATGAGCGACCCATCCAAATCGGCCAATTGACGGTTCAGTTCATTCAAAATCCGCTGTTCTTCGTACTGAGTTTCTAAGACTTGGCTAAACAACGCTTTTTTTTGCTCTTCGTCTTCCAGAGTGGATGCCTCTTCGAGGATTAGGGCAGCCATAATCTCACGATCAACAAAAGCCTCTTCAGCATTTTCTAAGTCACCTGCCTCGACCAATTCCTGGACATGGATAAGGCCTTCCAGGCTATTTTTCAGGCGAATCTGAACGCGCTCAACCGAATCCTGAGCCAGCAATTCTTCAGTCTCATTAAGCACCTGTTTTATGATGCCCACACGGGCATCACCCGGCAGAGCCGCTACGAGTGTCTTTTGGTGATTGCCAACCACTTGGTTAGAAATCTGATCTTTCACTTCTTCATCTACCTTTTCTTCAGTCATTTGACGAACGAGGTGTTGATATTCCATCAGGGCCAATTTGGCCTTATCGGTTTGCCCCTCTTCAATAAGAACCAGTGCTTCAGACAGGCGCTCATTCGCCATAGCGATCTGGGCATTTTGCTGTCCCTCTTCTTTAAAGGTAAACGCTAATTGCAAACGTTCTTTGGCGCGTTTTACAGGATACAAAACCTGACCCGGCAAAAAGCCGGTGGTCGCGCGAAGCGTAATGATTTCACGGTCACGCAATTGAGTCAGGTGATTACGATCAAATTCCAAATTCTGAGAGACCCATACATCCTGGCGATCCTCATCGGCCAATTCTGTAATCGGAGCAAATACCGCCAGTTCAGTAGAGGGCTGATAGGGAGTAGCTGCTTCTAGAGTGATTTTCTGATAAGTATTTAGCACTCCGCTAGCCAGTGTATCGCGGGATTCCTGACGAAGCGCTTCCACATCGATTCCATGCTTAAAGGCGCGAATGGTAGTGGGTTCAAAAAGCTCTGTCTGAACGTCGAAAGACGCGTAATGAGTAGAAACAATCGCATCGGGAGTGACCAAGGTAAAACGCGCGAAACCGTCGTCGGCATTTAGAGTTTGGACCCACGCCCGCCCCTGATGGAGAGAAACTTCTATAATTCCCTGACGTGCGTAACCGGGACTGACATCCAGACGACTTAATAACAAAGAGGAACCTTCTGATAAACGGATTTCGGAATCGTCAAAAAAATGGATGACTACAGAGGAAGAATCACCAACATGAACTAAATCCCCTACCATAAGCTCAGTTCGCTGAGTAATGACATCCCAAATCAGACGGTCAGCATGTTTTACAGTCGCCTCACCAGCCGTCACTTCTAAATAAGTAGGTTCAGAGGCGCTGACCTGCTGTTTACCATCAACAAAAAACAGCGTGCTGGTAACAGCAATCAGCATGACCATTGTAGTAGCTACCACACGCTTTGTTAAAAGCAGCCAGCTGAAAACCGGTCGTTTCATAGCCTCTATCCGCTCCATTAAACGCACACGCGCCCGTTGAACAAAATAAGGAGAAGGACTAACAGAAAAGACCTTTTTAAACAGCTTTAAAAACCAGGCCTCATTACTACTTATGGCGATTTTGTGCATCAAACGACCCTTTGCCTGACGGCAAAATTTGGAACGAGGTTCCACTTTCGACAGCCGATGAAGTTCTTTTTCCAGGTTATCCATAGTTAATTCTCACACTTGAGACTTGTTTGAGGACTGTGTTTTGGACACATTGTCGACAGTTATAACGTAAAAAAAGGGATTTTGTTTCACTGAAGTAGCGAGAAATGCGTTCCGAACCGTAGAGGCGCCATTTATGGCGACTGGAAGGTGAGGGCAGATCTTTGAAAGTCTGCGGGTAGAAGATGGACAGGAAAGAGAAGATTTTTGAAAATATGAGCATTTCCCTATTGAAATTAAGTAGTAAATACGACGTTATTTTGAGCTCTGCTAAAAATGCTCACGCTCATCCGACAACAACGTACGTAAGCGTTCCAGTGCGCGGAACTGAATGGTGCGTACCGCCCCTTCGGATTTGCCGATAGAGTCAGCGATTTCTTTGTTATCCAGCTCATTAATATACTTAAGAATAATCACCTCCTGATAGTTATCGGGCAAACGGCGAATCACCTTGCGCAGGCGGATCTTGGTAAGTTTTAAGTCAGCCTGATGATGAGGATTGCTTTCCTGTTTGGTGTCTGCCAGTGTCTCTTCGATCATTTCGGTAGTTTTGTTCTGGCGATAATGATCCACGACCAAATTATGAGCGATTCTGAAAACCCACGAGGAAAAAGGATTTTTGCCCTTTTTATACTTTTTAAGGTTCTGCCACACCTTTAAAAATGTCTCCTCGGTCAGATCTTCAGCGATGGCATCTTCCACCCGATAATAAATATAGCGATAAACCGGTTTGACCAGCTCATCATAAATCTGAGCGAACGCCTCCGCGTCACCTGCTTTCGCCTTTTCAACCAATTTGTCTAGTTCAGTTATTTTCGGCAACACAAAAGCAATTAGGGCTTCTAATCATACGAAAAAATGACCAAATGAGCAATCTTAATCAAAAAATAATTAAATAAGACCCCCGCCGACAAGCAGCGGGGGTCAGAAAAACATTCCGGTACATCACGGGGCTAAAACTTTAGCCACTGGGGAAGGCCAAAAGCATTGGCCTGAATGCGCATCATGGCCCCGCCGGTATGGCGGGTAATAGCGCGGACATCTTGCACACAATCATCATCAGGTCCGATTGCCACACCAAAGACTGGGATGCCATGAGTGTGGGGGCGGGTACCATCTGACGAGCCCTCATCAGTAAGAAGGAAAAGGACGTCGGGCTTAAACTTATTAGCTGCATGGTTCAAAGCCCAGCTAGGCGCCTCCCAGCTGCCCAGCGGAGGACCCCCTTTGCTAATTTCATCGAACAGTGTTTTGGGATCAGCCACACTGTCCTGCACTTGCCCCTTATTCCCATACCAGGTGATACCAGTGAACGTTTTATCACACTCATCCAGAATCTGCATGGTAATAGGGAGAAGAAAGTGCTTATACATATCCATACTGCCACTAGCGTCAATCACTCCATGAACCGAATTGCCAGAGATGGCGCAAAGGGCTCCTTTTACCCTCTGGTAATCTTTCCGTTTCTTGTAAATGGAAACGGATGTTTTGATGATAGCGGGGACATCGCCAAAACTGGTCTTGAAGACAAACTTTTCAGAAGTAGCCTTGCGAATGATATCTTCGATGATAGGGCTATCACCAGAAAGGGCAAGACCACCTCCCATCAGCTCAACGCGATCCTCAATTAGCTCCTCGTACTCCTTGAGCTTGACGCCCTGAACAACAAAATGTTCACCGTAAAACATGGTAAAGTCGCAGGAATCGAAAACGGTGCACTTCACAGGAACTTTCTCGTTGTATAAGAGCTGGACATAGTGAAGCGTCCCCTTCTTCATCCCAACACTATCACACATTTCAAAGCACTTGGGTGCCAGAATAAGAATCCCAAGAATCAGCAGTGCGACAACGAGCCCTATCTTGTTCTTTCTTTTCTCTTCTGATTGTTCCATGGGTATTTTCCTCCAAAACCTAGTTTTTAAAATCAAGCAAAGGGCAATTGTAACGCATTCATTGCCCGGAATGTGTCTGCTTGATCGCTAAAGTCGAAACCAATAACCTCAGTTATGGCTTACACTATCTGCGAATCGAACAAACATAAATTGAGCAATGAATTATTAATTTAATACTAAGGCTTATGTTTTAAAAGAGCAAAAAAGGAGCAAATTATATAATACAACTGCTTAAATGTCAATTTATTTTACCCTAAATGATTATTCCCACTCAATCGTCCCCGGAGGCTTATTCGTCACATCAAGGAGCACAGCTGATATTCTACCGTCTTTCAATATTTCCTTCGACACTTTGTCGTAAAATTCCCAGGGTAATTTAGCGGCGGCAGCGCTCATAGCGTCAATGGATTCAATAGGGCGGAGGATGACCGATTCCTCACCAGTTCCATTGAATGAAAGAGATGCCAGTACCACCGGAAATTGCCACACCTTATTATATAAATCCATTTCGTGAAGGGTGCGGGTAACAATGTCATCGGCAATTTGGAGTATTTGTACGCGTTCAGGGGTAACGGAACATTTTTTTAATGAAACCTTGCTAAGCTCCCCTTCAAAATTCCCGCCGACCAAAGTGACCGCACGGTTAATATCAGGATTACTGTTAACGAGAGTTGTGGCGGCCTTTTCATTGTCTTCTCCAGCACTGGCAGTGAGCAGGGCAGGGTGGCGATACGTTCTAAAATCCCCCTGCACGCCAACGGATTTTATAGGAAGGATGTGATAATCAGAATTTGATTCCAAATCGGCCGTTTTTTCCTCGTCGGAACACAAAATCCTTACCCCCAAACCGGGACCAGGAAAGGGATGTCGCCACACCATGTCGTGAGGCAGACCTAATTTCTCCCCAAGCTCACGAACCTCATCTTTGTAAAGCTGAGCTATGGGCTCAATGACCCTCCCTTCATTAATCATTTTTTGTACTAAATCCACACGATTGTGATGGGTTTTTATTTTACTGGCGTGTTTGGTGCCCCCTGTTTCGATGGTATCGGGATAAATGGTGCCTTGCCCCATAATCCACTCATCGGGATTAAGCTCAAGACGCTCCGCCTCGTCTTCTTTCACTTTCCAGAAGAGGTCTCCGATTATTTTTCGCTTTTCTTCCGGGTCGGTTTTGCCGGCAAGAGCCAATAAAAATTCCTCACGTTTATCAACAACATGCAAATTCTCAAAACCGGCTTCGGCAAGATATTGTTTTACTTGTTCCGCCTCATCTTTCCGCATCAATCCGTGATCGACGCAAAGCCCGTAAACCCTCTCTTTGCCCAATGCCTTTTCGAGCAGTGCAAAACAAACAGAAGAATCAACCCCTCCAGACACCAGCAAAAAGACTTTTTTATCACCAATTTTTTTCTTAATCTGCTCAATTTCTTCTGCAATAAACTGTTCGATACTCCAGTCGCGGGCAACTTTGCATATTGCTAGGAATTGGTCAAAAATAGTCATGCCATGCTCGGTATGAGTGACCTCCGGGTGAAACTGGAGGCCGAAAAAATGACGTTCTGGATCCATCAAAGCTGAGTTCTTGCAATCTTCGGTTGTCGCTATTTCCTCAAAGCCAAAAGCGGGCGTTTCAACAGTGTCCCCATGAGACATCCAGGCTTTTATAGAAGGTGGCATCTTCTTAAAAATACTGACAGGCTGTTTAATCTGCAGGGTAGAAAGACCATATTCTTTCGTTTTACCGGGCACCACTTTACCACCCAGCAAGTGTTGCATTAATTGATGCCCATAACAAATGCCAAGAATGGGTACGCCTAAATCAAATATAGCCGGATCACATTTTGGTGAATCCTCATCATAAACACTTTGAGGCCCACCGGATAAAATGATTCCTTTATAATTTTTCAATTCATCGGCCGACGTTTCCGCATCCTGAATTTCGCTGTAAACCCCCAAACGACGAACGCGATTAGCAATCAAATGGGCATACTGCCCGCCAAAATCTAAAACAACGACTTTTTGATGACCCATAAGAGATATTAAAAAAATAACTATTAAACTTAATGGCTGGCTCAATGGCTCTGCCCGACCTTCGTAGCCAAAGCTACTTTGGCGGTGTAGGCTCTTGAGCCAAATAGTGCCTGGCCAGCCTTTGGCGCCGGACACCTGCCCGTACTGTGTACTACGTTCAGGCGGGGAGACACGGCACCAACACTTAGTTTGAGACTTAGATATTAAAGATTCAGCTCAATACTCCTTAGCCCACCGGTAGGCGCACCATCGCGAATAGAAAAAGAGGAGTTACTGTCTACAAAAACCAAATAAAGTGAAATAGAAACAATAACCCAAAAAACATAAGTCACCACATATAGAATCACAATATGGCGCAAACGCACAAATCCAAAAGGTAATGTGTTCCGAGTTTCACTTAGTTCATATTCACTAGCCCGCTTATGAACCCGCCGAAGGTTTTCGACAAAAAACGCAAAAACAATCAGGTGGATAAAGACGAAGATGACAAGGGTGGCAGACATAAAGTTCGATAAAATGACACTTTAATTATACACTATTTTTCGAAGAAGCGACGAATAGACTTCGTATTGATTTCGGATAGACATAGTCAATCCGATCTCCATTCGTTGTCCATTCGATATCAATCCGTTATGTAAACAAACTATAAACATACAATGTTTCCTCAGCTGTTTTTTTCCAGTCAAAATCCTGAGCCCGTTTTTCAGTTTTGTGGACCAATGTGCGTTGCAAGGCCTTATCGTGAACCAATTGATGCATAGCATTGCCAATAGAATCGATATTATGAGGATTAACAAATAATGCACCTTCCTGAGTGACTTCGTGGTGAACCGGAATATCAGAAGTAATAATCGGAATCCCGGCCTGCATGGCCTCAACTAAGGCCAGATTGAATCCTTCATAGAGGGACATATGAGTTAGGGCCAAGGCTTTTTGATATAGACAGACAAGTTCGCTTTGATCCAGATGTTCAGTAAAAATAATCTTCCCCTTTGGTTTCATCAAATAAGCTTCGGCCACCCGCTCACAATATTCATCGGTTAAGTAGTCTTCCAGATCTTGTTTTTTACCTCCGACTAAAATGAGGTCAATCGGATAAAAAGGAGCGATATGCTTTTGATAAGCCTTCATCAGCCGGGGAACATTTTTACGATCATCATACCCCCCGACATATATAAAATAATCCCGACGCAAACCAAAATGGGGACAGCTGATCTTATCGGGTGAAAGGGGTGGAGCCAATGGTGTAACGGTGATATTTTCTTTTTTTACTTTTAAATATTTGATGATTTCGTTTTTAGAAAAATCAGACACGGTAAGAATATGGTCCGCCTTCCGCAAAGCCATACGGGCATTAAAATAATACATCTTTGAACGCATTTTCTGCCGATAAGCTTTCAGCCGCCAGGGAATGACATCGTGAACCGTGACAATGGTGGGCATGGGCAGACGGCGACGGGGATTGGAGGGATAGGGGAAATGAGCCACATCGACTTCGAAACGCTCCATCTCCCTGGGCACCAAAACATGCTCCCAATGAGCTTTGCGGATACTGTCGGAACGATAGGGTTTTTCGGCTACGCGGATTTGTTTACAATTGGAAGGTAAATCCACGTCCACCAACTCCGGCGTAAACAAAATATAATCATTCTCAGGCTCAATGTCTGCCATAGTTGCTACCAAACTGCGAGTGTATTGGCCGATGCCGGTGAAAGGCGCCGTCAGAAAACGGGCGTTGATACCTATTTTCATAATATTCAAAATTCGAAATCCTAATATCGAAATCCGAAATAAATTCTAAACTCAAATGATAAATGTTCAAAACGTTTTGTAAATTTGGATTTCGGACATTTGATATTGTTTCGGGTTTCGGGTTTCGAATTTCGGATTTATAAAGATAAAATTAATCGCGCAATATGTTCAGCCGCATCCGGCTTCGCGACACTAGCCAACGACTCTTTCATCCGCGCTTGTTTTTCGGGACTATGCCAAAGGGCAAGTAAAATATCATGCAGAGGCTGATCACGCAAAATAATACTAGCCCCCATGCGCTCAAAATACTCAGCGTTCAGTTGCTGATGGTTATGGGCGGAACTTTTAAGGGGAATGAGAATGTTAGGCTTTTGCATCAAGGCCAACTCATACAACGAATTAGCCCCCGCCCGCCCCACCACCACATCAGTAATGGCATAAATGTGTTTCAGTTCCGGACCCAAATAGTCAAAAGATACATACGCCTCGTCCTGAATGGTGGTTGCCTTATCCTTGCCGGTGATATGAATCACCTGAAAAGTAGATTTAAGACGGGGGAAATCCCGCTCCACCATTTCATTGATTTCCTGAGCCCCCTGACTTCCGCCCCACACAAGAAGAGTGGGTTTGTGCGGATGAAAACCGGTGATTTGATAACCCTTTTGCCTGTCTCCTTTTTGGATGGAAAGACGAATGGGATTGCCTGTGAATTCAACTTTTTCTTCTTGGATAATAACATCAGGAAAAGCCACACAAACCTTTCGCGCCAACCTGGAAACAATCCGATTCGAAAGCCCCATCACGCTATCAGATTCATGTAAAATGATAGGACGACGAAGAATAAAGGCAGCCAAAGCGACTGGCAAGCAAACAAATCCCCCCTTAGCGAATACTACGTGGGGCCAAAAACGGATAATGATAATGAGCGACTGTAAAAAGCCGAACAAGACCAAAAAAGGATCAACAAAATGCCGCCATGAAAAATAACGCCGTAACTTCCCGGCAAAAATAGATTTGAACGGAATGTCGGTCGCTTTGACCAGCTCACGATCTAGCGGTACGCGCGACCCCACATACAACAATTTGATACCACAATGGGGTCCACGATTGGCCCTACTATTGGTCCCACAATAGGATTTAAGTGCGTTGGCGATAGCGAGGTTGGGCATAACGTGTCCGCCGGACCCCCCGCCGACCAACAGGATTCGCCTGTTCGGCATAACGAGAAATATTAAGTAAAATACCAGCCCCCATCATATTAGCAATAAGTGACGAACCTCCATAGCTTACAAAGGGTAAGGTTAAACCGGTAAGGGGCAAAAGAGCTAAATTAACACCGATATTGATGATAGCCTGAAAAACAAACCAACTCGTAATCCCAACGGCCACCAGCATAGAAAAACGGTTCGGTGCGTTGTTGGCTATCCGAAAACCGCGATAGGCGATAATAAGATAGGCAATAACCAAAATACTGATGCGAATAAAACCGAGCTCTTCAGCCGATGCGGCAAAAATCGTATCACCCTGCACCTCGGGAAGGTAGCCGAATTTTTGAATCGATTTACCGAAACCAACTCCAAACAATCCACCGCTTCCTACCGCAATCAGCGCCTGCTTAATCTGAAAACTGATGTTAAGAGGATCAAGGGTGGGATCAAAAAACACCATAAAACGATTTCGGATGTATTCCTTACTCATGATAATGGGATAGGCCATAAGGGCGGCCATAAGGGCGCCGGCAATAATATGAAAAAGATTCCCTCCTGCCGCGAAAAACATACTGGCCGCAATCACCGAAATCACCAGAACCGACCCAAAATCGGGCTGAAGCGCTAAAAGCACCACCACAGCACTGAGCAAAATGGTAAAAGGAATAAAACCGTATTGGAACGATTGTACGAGCTCCTGCCGTTTTTCCATCCATACCGCCAAATAAAAAATCAGGGCAAGCTTAACAAATTCGGCTGGTTGGACAGAGGGTAAAAACGAAACACTGATCCAGCTGGTGGACGTTCCGTAATTGGCTCCAACGCCCGGAAGAAACAAGGCGATAAGCAAAAGGAGTGAGACGACAAAAAGAAACAGGGCACTCTTTTTCCATACTTGCAGAGGCAGATAAATCATGAATACAGCCAGTGGAATAGAAAGGGCCACCCGCCAGACATGGCGCCACAAATAAAAACTGTTGATGGGTTCTTCCAAAAGACCCCGGCGTGCCATACCTTCTGTGAGCTGATAGGATTCATAAACACTCACGCTCGAAATCATCACAATGCCGGAAAGCACCAGACCAAAGAAAACAAGGGCCAATACTGTGTCGAACTGTCTTTTCTTCATAAAAAATTAATAAATTCACACTTGAGGCTTAAGACTTAAGACTTAGGACTTACTCTTGCACTCATTTAGTATATAATAGTCGCGCACAATGAAAAAACTAAAATGGCGACAATACGGAGTGTTTATTGTATCAGCTATCGGATGGCTGGCAATTGACTTAGCGACTAAATATTACCTTCTGCATTTTTATTCCGGACCGGTTATATTTATAAAACGGTTTTTTTACATCATGCTTCAAAAAAACACGGGCATCGCACTGGGTATCCAGATGGGATATTGGATTCAGATGATCGCATCAATAGCCATTTTGGGAATGTTGATTTATTGTGGATGGAAATATTTATTCCCCCTTAAAAGAAACTCATTCCTAAATCAATTTTTATTGGGTATAATTGTGGGCGGAGCAATTGGCAACTTGGTGAACCGCATTCATCTGGGCGCTGTAATCGACTTCATTGTTTTAAAACCATTTCCGGTTTTTAACATCGCAGATGTAGGAATAACGCTCGGGCTCATCGCACTGTTCTTTTTGACATATAAGGCCGATATTACCTAAAAGCTCGAAATCCGAATACCGAAACTCGAAACAACATCAAATGTCCGAAACCCAAATTTACAAAACGTTTTGAACATTTGTTATTTGAATTTGGAATTTGTTTCGTATTTCGGATTTAGAATTTCGGATTTAAATATAATTAAAACTCATTTAAAATAGAAAAGGAACTACTTCATTTACCCAAACAAAAAATGGACCAAAAAAGACCCCTTACTTTCACCCTGTTTATGCTGAGACTTTTAAGCGGAATTGTGGGTGGAGCCGCCGGAACCTTGGCGCTCTTCATTGTGTATTTCATTCTGCAAAACGTATTGCCTCAAAGCGACGAAGCAACCTCGCTTTCTGTTTTTGTGATTATTATTATGACGTTCGTGGGCACACTGGTAGCTAATACAGTTACCGGCGTGATGGTGACGTTTATGGACAACGAAAAGTACAGCCGGGGTAAAACCACCGTGATGCACATTTTTCTGTTTAATCTGATTCTTTTCTTTCTGACCATTCCTCTTTATATGATGGGGGTGGCGCTGGATATTGTCCTTGCGATTGCAGCGGTGCATTTCCTTCTTAGCGCCTTTGTCTCAGCTTTGATAATGGAAGTCCTGGCAGGGCGCCAATATTCATTATTGGGCATCTACAGCGCGGCATTAGGTACATTTGTGAGCATCGGTCTGGCTCTGGCCTTCGTGTCTATGGGCGTAAAAGACATCACCATCATGTTCGCCGCTATGCCGGGTGTGTGGTTTGTTTTAGAGATAGTCGGCGGTTTCAGTGAACTAATATATGACAACTTCCTAAAGCTCTACGGCATTGACGCTTTAAACACGGAAACTGATCTGGGCGGAGATAAAGATGTGGAACCGGAGGAAAAAGAAGATGAGGATGAGGATGAAGAGAAAGATGAATAACTTCATTTCTGATCTCAAATCTTAGATTTTTGATCCAATTTAAAATTTTAAATCTAATATCTAAGATCGAATCTGAGATCAGACATCAGAAATCAGACATTATTTAACATCCCCCGGCTCAATCCCCAACCCTTTAAACAGCTCCTTTTCCAGCTGATGAGTTCGTTTTTCAACCTGTTCAAACCGTTTACGCGTTTGAGTATCATCATATTGCCCATATCGCTCCCAACCATCCCGAAAACGCTCCTCTAAATCCACAATTTCATCGTGCTTGACCCGTTTGTCGGCATAGTAGAGGATCTTTTTTTCGAGCGTGTCGTAAGAATCCGGCTCATCAACAATATTAACGGACCGATGCAGGCGAATTACTTCCGCTACCTCAGAAAATCCGAGTTTGGCTAATTGTTCGTAGGCAATAGTGGCATGATGGATGCCTTTGTGTTGCGCACGACAGGTTTCCCACTTTCTCCATTTTTCATCCGTTATATCCTCTTGGAATTTATCGCGCTCCAGAGTAATAAAATCACACACACGGCTGATGTCGTGGAGCATGGAAGCCGCGTAAAGCAAGTTCAGATTGATGATTTCACCCTTTTCCACAAAAGCCTGTGCTAACTCCATAGCAACATGCGAGACTTGTTTGATATGAGCACGCACGTGCTGAGGGGTCGCCCACTCTTCGTAGAGCTGATGGATGACTAGCTGATTAGGAATGCGGGGGTCAATAAATTCGATGCGGATCTTGCGAACGTCACCGCCCCCCTCTATACCGACTTTGATATAGGAATGAGGGAGGTTCGCGCCCAACCGATCCGCCCATTCCACAACATTGATCGCCTTGGGGTCATCCAGACTTTCATTGTAGCCAATGGAAGACAAGCTGGTGGTTATCGGCGTAGGCGTAACGCTATCCCCTAAGCGATACAGGTCGTAATGATAAAAAACCGCCTCATCCAGATCATAGCGGTTCACGTAAGCGTATGTCGGACTTTTGACAGTTGTAGAGACCTCCAGCCCTTCGGCAATCCCCTTTATAAAATGGGTCTTGCCAGCGCCCAGTTCACCAAAAAGCAGTACAACATCACCGCTCTTCAGGCGGGCACCAAGTTTTTTGCCCAACTGAATGGTCGCCTCCGGTGATTCAGACAAATAAGTTGCTTCCATGTTTCAGGTTCAGGATTTGAAATTCCAGACTTAAATCACCAATCAGAAATAAATTAATCCTCCTCTTTAGTAAACAATTTATGCGGATGATTTTCCAGCACAAAAAATCCCGCCACAATGGCGACCAGCATCAGACCGACCCAGCTATCCCATAAAAAATGATCGAATGGCATCAGGAACAAAAGGATAAAAACGCCAATCGCCTTGCCCCCCTGCCAATAACGGTCGAACAGCACTAATAAAAATAAAAGGAATAAAACAAGCCCCTGTATGCCGGTTTCGTTGAGAATAAGAAAATAAGTATTGTGGACGGGCTGGAATTCCCACGGAAGGAGTTTGTCGGCATTAAAATTTTCCATTTCCAGAGTAAAATCCGACACACCAACGCCAAAAGGATGTTCTGACCACATATTCCGGCTAATCACATTTTGCTCCAGTCTTTCCTGAATAGATAAATCGCGAATCTGAATCGCGTGGCTGTTTTTAAAAAACCAAAAATTCCCCGATATCAACAGAACAACAATCGCTAACCCGATACCTTTTCGAAAAAGAGGAGATTTGAAAGAGGCGAATAGAAAATAAAGACCTAATACCAATACGCCTACCACCATTGCAGCCTGGCTGTTCGCTAAATAAATACCCCATGTGAATAGAGCGATCCAGAGCAATTTATAACCATATTTTAAATAACGGAGGCTGAGGAATAAGACGATAAGAAGATAGGCGGCCATGATGTTGGAATGGAGGAAGGAGCCATAGGCGCGCACTTGTTTTGCCCCATCAGCCAAATCGATTTTAGCCACACCAAAAACCTCGGGGCCAAACACCGATTCACCCAGCCAGGTAAGGCCAAGGGAGCCATTTATCCGCCACTGCGCGTACCCCCACAAAATCTGAAGCACTGCGCCAAAAAGTAAAATGGTGACCACCTGTTTAACAGGCAAAATTCCATCGGTCAAAAGCCAGAAAACAATCAGCGCCTCAAACACCCGAAGCACAAACATCGCCCCTAAAAACCCATTACCAAAAATCAGCGTCACCACAAACGCATTGATGACAAACAGAAAGAACAGCCCCCACAACCAACTCCGAACTTTTAATTCGTAATTTTTAACTCTGAACTTATAAATAATCCACAAAACAAAAACCAATCCCAGCAAAAGCTCAGGTAAATACACAAACCCCGTTACCCATGGATTAAAATTGCCAAACCGATAACTCGCCGGCTCATAAAACACCCAGCGAATCGAAAAAGGGAAAATGAAGAGAAAGAGGCCGAAAAGGTATTTAATAATAGTTGTCATATCGAAACCAATTGAGGACCCATAGAAGACCCAATAGATCGCGATTAAGTATAGCAGTTATTTCGCAACCAGTTTATATAGTTTAATATCCGAACTGATAAATCTTTATAGCCTCTAAAGAAATATTCATATTTAGACTTATGCAGATGATGACTCGTATAAAGCTTATGAATATGCTTTTGGGTTTCATCGCTCGACGCAAGAGAATAATTCAAAAATTTTATATAATCCTTAACATAAAAACGCCTTCCATGGCCCTCAACGATATTAGTTGTTGAAGAAGATGAAGATCGTTTAGCCTGGTCAACATCCCCTAGTTCCCAATGAAACAAAATTTTATTTAAATCTCGTTCCAGCTCTTGTTCGAGCTTTTTGGCAATCTGATAAATCCTCAATTCACTATAATGCACAATAAAATATTTAATAACAAAAAAGGGTCTCATTATATTAAATACTGACTAATTGACAACCCAATTACAATCAATGGGTCCTCAATTGGGCCTTCAATAGGTAATTAGATCCCGCAGTCCACTTCGCCCCCAACCAATTTCTTCTGCTTTCTGATGACACAGGTGATTTTAGTTTGAGCGTCGGTGAGCGCTTCTTTCGGAGTCATAACATTATCAACCACCTTCTGGATCGCCTCGGTAAGCGCTTTGTAGTAAATATCCGTGTCGTAGATCTTAAAGCTTTTGGCAAACGGCGCCTGATAAGCGAAAACACCAAAAATAGGTTCGGTCTGCTGTTCCTGCACCATGTCCTTCCGGCTCGTGGGACGATTGGTTTTTTTGTGATAAGTCTGCAGGCTGTCGGCTGTGGTAAGGTACTGCACCAATCCCCACGCCTCCTTGGGATTATCGGTGGTTCGGGCAACCGCCAGCGGAAAGTAACTGGCCAGCGTATCACGGCGGGTGGTTTCAGTGGGTGTGACCAATTGAGGCATTGGCGCCACAGCAATATCTTCTACATTGATATGAGAACCACCTGTCTTCTGTTCATTTTGAATTGCCTGCACCAGCGTATCGTATAAATAGGGATAGCCGACGATCATAGCCACCTTCCCGCGCACAAAGGGATTGATCTCTTTTTCATCCTGCGAAAATCCCGTGATGTACTCGTTCCAGCTGTAATTTTTGTAAGTCGGCAAACCGAAGCTGGTATAGAATTCAAGCGCCTCTACCCCCGGAAAATTAACGGCGCCGGAACGCGCGCCCCCTTGATTGGCAAACGTGGCTGATTCCCCTGTGTCATCATAAAAATCCACACCGTATTGAAGGAATAAGGTATAAAGCATATCGACGGCACGAGCCACATTATCGCCGCGGCCAATGCCGAAGCCGGACAACGCGAACCGTTCCGGACTGTTATTTTGCTTGGTAAGCTGGAAGACCTGATCCTTTATGTCTTCCCACAAAGCGCCCGGCTGATCGGTGGTAGCGAGCAGATCGCGGAAGTAAGCTTTATTGTAGTAAATGGCGAGATTGTCGATAGAAAGCGGCATACCATAAACTTCTTCATTGATGATCAGATCGTCAGCCGCGGCCTGAAAGTACGTTTGACGGAATGCGTCAGGCGTGATGACAATCGGCAGATCGAGAGGCTGAGGCAAAAGCTTTTTCCAGTGTTTCAGCATCCAGGAGTTATGCACCATAAACACATCCGGTCCGTCCCCTTCTGCAATTTCGTTGACGATGAGGTCTTCATATTCAGCTAGATCCACAAATTTCTTCATCCGTATAATCAGCCCGGGGTTCTGGCTTTGGTAGGCTTGGATCTGTTCACGGAACGCGTCAGTGTTGTCGTACACAAAATAAAAATCCAGCTCGCGTGTACCGGTAGGCGTAGCATTCGGATCTTCATACGGGCAGTCATCCCGAAACTCGCTGGTGCCGGGGATGTTATCGGCCGGCTTTGGGCATTTTGACTGAAAACAACCCCCCAACGTGAGCGGAGCAATGACCAGTAAAAAGACACTGATGATTTTTGAAATTTGTTTTTTCAAAGATTTACCTAAAAAGCTTTTCTACTGGATATTATATTAAGGAAAAAAGCGTACGAAGGCAATAAAACTACTTTGTTTCCGATGTGATATCATCTGCCTTACCGAACCACACCACCGCGTACCCATTATGAATAGCCGCACCGACCGCTTTCCAATCAGCGTCTTTCCAGATGCCTTTATTGAGTATAACCGCGTGATGCATAGTGCTGGTCTGCCATAAGGCAAGAGCTTCTTCCGGAGAATTGACGCCTACTGCGGCAATTTCGTATCCATTGCCTAAGTAATCCGTAAGCTCTCGTGGCTTGTTCCACATGCAGGCAGCATTGGCATGGTTACCTGTATAACAGCACCCCGAGGCATTCCCACCCGCCCGGTCGGACCAACTGTGCGGGTTGCAATTATTCTCATCATGCGGGGCATTTTCCGCAAGGTCTTTCACATGAGCCTGAGCCACCTTGTTCAGTGCGGGGGACATCGGAATTTCAGGCAGGCCTTTCTGTTTGCGGTAATCGTTGATTGTTTTTATGAGCGCGCGGGACTGGAGGATGTCAGGAGATTCAGAGGCTTTTTCTTTCTCCCTGTCTTCCTCCTTCTTTTTAAGACACTGCCATTTGGTCGATTTGATTGTATCCTGTACGCATCTCTTGTAATTTCCTTCGGGCTCCTTACCGCCGGTGCAATGGTACTCCGCGTAATCTTTTTCATCCTCCTTGAGAGTGCAGGCAGGGGGGGTAATGGTATAACCGGAATCAGTTTTGGGTACAGCGCGTAAACAATAAATAACCTGGCAATTAGACATCGATGTATATTGAACAGCAGCATCCACTTTATTTACATCGATACCAATAAAACGTAATTTTTTATAGGCAGCGCTTTGGGCCTCCCTGCTGGTATTGCCTGTTACCCATAAAACAAAGGAGCCATCTGTCTGCAAACCAAAATCATCATAAGACGTAGGCCAGTTTTCATTTATTTCTTTAATCGTTTCGCGGGCAACAGTCTGAGCGTCATTATTAGCTTTGGCGACTTCCAGTTTGGTTAAGGGTTTACAGCGCTGTATAATACGAGCCATCCGACTTTCAGCGTTAGAAGCCCGGATAATGGCCTTTTTAAGTTCCAAAACATCATCAAGTAGCTTTTTTAAATCACTGGTCAAGGTTTGATTAGGTCTAACACCTGTTTGAACCCGAGCCATGCGCAGGACCTTTGCCTCGTCATCCCGATCTGCGGAAGCGGCAACACCAGCCAGAGCATATTTTTCACTACGGTGTAAAGACGCCTTTAGCAATTCTTCGATCTTTTTTTGTAAATATTTAATTCTTTCAATTACTGGCGACCCCAAAAGCGACTCATCCGTGTCATCTTCAGGGTAATCAGAAAAACAAGTATAAGGAGCGGGCTGAAAAGCTTCAGGCACAACATCGTAAGATTCGTAAGAATCCGTCTCAATAGCAGACGCTGAGCGCATGCCGAACGTTACATCGCTTTCTTTAACTTCACCAGATGATTCAGCGCACCGTCCGAGAGAACGCCCGTTCCGGGCGCTAACTTGGATGACTTCTCTAACCTGTTGTAATAAAGCCTCGAATTGCCTCTGTACGTTTTGCCAGCGCTCTATGTTTCGTTCAGAGCTTTGTCGGATAACTGAATAAACGATTAAAAGTTCTTTGTATTTTTGGGCATACTCACGAGCCATAGCGCTCCCGCTATCTTTGTCATCAGTAAAATTTTTGTAATTTTCTAAAATAATATTCAATTGATCCAGCTTATCCAGCCTGTGGTTTCGTTCAGTGGCTATTTTAGATTGAAGCGCGTGCCCTAGCGCCCTGGTAGCCTGAAAAACAACAGAGGTCGATTTATCAGGATCATCACCCGCAATCTCTCCGCAATCCCACAAGGCAGGCTGGTTCTTGGGCGACAAATCCGGAAAAAGCGTAATGCCATCCGGCATGGAAGATGGGATGAGTTTGTCTAATGGGATGAGTTTGTCTAATAGGGGGTAAGGTTCATATTGAGCTCTGCAACTATTATTTTCTGTGCCACCTCCAATGTCTTCCGCTTTAGCCCTCGGTGCCGCCACCATAACCAGTAACATCAAAAAAAGAAAACGGAAATAAGCTGCCAGTCGATTTTGGCCTTTTAGGACATCATCTTTTTCAGCATCAGACACCTCTGGCTCCAGAGATTCAATTACCCCGTTAAAATCATCAAATTTTTCAGACACAAGGAGGAGGGTTAGGTTAAGGTTAATTATTCTAATATATAATTAAAAATATGTCAAGTCTAAATCTCTCCCTCGTTTAAGGGGGATGCTCTGCTAAAAGCAGAGAAGGGGGTTAACCTTTATTTTCCACCCCCTTCAAAAACTCATTCCAAGACTGGAATTTATAGTACATTTGATCTCCGAATAGTCGGATTAACGGCAAAGTAGCGTTATTGGTAGCTAGCTTTAAAGCCCGTCGCCTCAGCCCCTGTGGAATCACCCGCACTTCTGGCTGAAGGCGCTGAAAATGGACGGCGGACTTGCCCACCGCCCGCATCTTTTTCGGTAAATCGGAGGGCTGGATTTCGTGATGATGATAGGCTTTGGCTCCCGGTTCATAGTAAATTTCCATCTCGTGCCTCTTCCACAGCCGATAGCCTAATTCGATGTCTTCCCAACCGTAAAAGTTAAAATCCTCATTGAATTTTTCTTTCTCTAAAAACGATTTTTTAACAGAAATGTTAGAGGTATAAAAGAATTTATAAGGCTCCGCCTTGCCGATCATGCCGGGGTTAAGGAATTGGTAGCCAAACTGCCAACCGGAAGATTCTAAAAACTTCATATAACTATTCACCTCCAAATTCGGATCCCACGTGGTATAACCCAAAACCACCACATTCTCATCCGGGTATTCCGCATGCCGGTCGTGATGTTTTTGGAGAAAACCAGGTTCCACAAAAATATCATCCCCGATAAACACCACCACATCACCTGTGGCCGCCTCCACCCCCTTATTCCGCGCCACCCCTTGGTGGGATGCGGACTGTTTGATATACCGAAGGTCGGGATAATTATCCCGACCTTCTGATAAAACAAATTGCCTAATAACTTCTGGGGTGGCATCCGTCGACCCATCATCAACAACAATCACCTCAAAAGAAACACCCTCTTGCGCCATCAGTTTTTCGAGGCAGGTTTTCAGCGTATCAGCCCGATTATGTGTGGGAATAATGACGGAAAGTTTCATTTGAATATAGTATAACTGAAGGAATCTAAAATCTTAAATCTTGAATCTTTAATCTTTAATCTTTAATCTGTAGTCAAAAGTAACAATTCAGATAACGCACCAAGTGATGTCAGAGCTCTATTTGTACAACACCATGTCCCGCCAGAAAATGTTTTTTGAACCGCTCGATCCGGCGGAGGTAAAATTATACACGTGCGGACCCACTGTGTACAACTACGCTCATATCGGCAATTTAAGAACGTATGTTTTTGAGGATATTTTAAGGCGTGTTCTGGAATGGAATGGATACAAAGTGAAACATGTGATGAACATTACAGATGTCGGGCATTTAACGTCAGACGCGGACGAAGGCGAGGATAAGATGTTAAAAGGAGCAAAGCGGGAAAAAATAACCGTGTGGGATATTGCGGAAAAATATGCACAAGCATTTTTAGAGGATATGGATCGCCTGAACCTTTTGATGCCGCATATTAAACCCAAAGCGACTGATCACATCGACACTATGATCGACCAGATCAAACAACTCGAAGCCAATGGCCTGACGTACACCGCGGGTGGAAACGTTTATTACGACACCTCCAAGTTTCCCGATTACGGAAAAATGGCTCAATTAGAAAAACAGGAGTTACAAGCTGGAGCAAGAATCGAAGTGGACCCAAACAAAAAGAATCCTCATGACTTTGTTTTATGGTTCACGAAGTCGAAGTTTTTGACAAATCCTGAGTCTGTCGAAGGGGAAGACCAGGAGATGCAATGGGATAGCCCATGGGGTCGTGGTTACCCCGGCTGGCACATTGAATGTAGTGCGATGTCGATGAAATATTTGGGCAAACAAATGGATATTCATTGTGGTGGTATTGACCACATCCCTGTTCATCACACCAACGAAATCGCCCAGGCCGAAGGCACTACCAACGTAAAACCATGGGTGCTGTACTGGATGCATGGAAACTTTTTAGTATTAGAAAAGGATGAGAAAATGGCCAAATCCGCTGACAATTTTTTGAAACTCGACGTACTGATTGAAAAAGGCTACAACCCATTAGATTACCGATATTTCACTCTTCAGGCCCACTACCGCAAGGAATTGACGTTTAGTTGGGAGGGGTTAGATGCGGCCAAAACCGGCCTCCGCCGTTTGCGAGAAAAGGTATGTAACCTGAACAATGGGTCCACCATTGGGTCTACGACGGATCCACAATCGGAATATTTAGAACAATTCGAATCCGCCATCAACGACGACCTCAACATGCCGGAGGCATTAGCAACAGCGTGGGAGCTTTTGGATGATCCAAAAATCAGTAACGCGGACAAGCTCGCCACCATCAAAAAATTCGATACCGTACTTGGATTGAAATTAGACGAACCAATTACATTCGAGTTACCTCCTCAGATCACCCAATGGATTGTGGAGAGGAATGAGGCGCGGGATAACAAAGACTGGGGAAAAGCCGATGAAATCCGCGATAAGATCCAGGAATCCGGAAAATGGCTCGTTAAAGACGGGCCAAGTGGAACAGAAGTAATGCCGAAATAAACGACACTCTGTCCAAAAGCTCGACAATTATTTGTCGGGTTTCTTAGGGATGTGATAAGATAATCTCCGAACGCTAATCAACCACCTTATGCCCGAAAATAAATACACCATTTTCTCCGGCTCATCGCATCCGGAACTCGCCACAGAGCTGGCCCGCGCCTTAAAAAAGAAACCGGGAGAAATAAAACTCTCCACTTTTTCGTGCGGAGAAAAATATGTGGCGCTCCAACAGACTATCCGAGGACAGGAGGTGTTTATTCTGCAGACCTGCCGGGATCAGTTTGTGAACGACGATTACATGGAGCTTTTCCTGATGATCAACGCCGCCAAATTATCATTCGCGACAAAAGTCCACGTAATCATCCCCCACTTCGGTTACGCCCGCCAGGACAAAGTGCATGTGCCAAGAGAGCCGATTTCCGCCAAAGTGATGGCTGACCTTCTCGTCACCTCAGGCGCGGACCATGTGATTACCTTTGAACTGCATTCCGATCAAAACCAGGCCTTCTTCGATGTTCCCGTAGACAACGTCATCGTCCACCGGCTGTTTTCAGATTATTTCAAAAAGAAAAAACTGAAAGATATCACGGTGGTTTCTCCAGACGCGGGCGGCGCCAAAAATGCCAAACGGTTTGCCGACGACCTGGGCGCACCCATTGCCATCCTCCACAAAGCCCGCCCTGAACATAATCAATCAGTGGTAACCCATGTGGTTGGTGACGTAAAAGGACGGACCTGTATTGTTTATGACGATATGATCGACACGGCCGGCAGTGTGGCCAATGCCGCTAAGGCATTAAGAGGACAGGGTGCGAAAGATCTGTATCTGGCCGCTACGCACTCTATTTTCTCCGGCTCGGCAATCAAACGCCTGTCAAAAGCGGGCTATAAAGAAGTCGTGGTGACCAATACGATGCCCCTATCGAAAGAAAAAAAGTTCAAAGGATTGAAACAAATTTCTATTGCGCCCCTGCTGGCCAACATTATCAGCAGTGTGACACAGCATAAATCCGCCAGTAAATGGTTTTACTAATAGCCGGTTGTCATCCTGAACTTGTTTCAGGGTCTCATGAAACATCTTATTGCCTAAATACCAAAAATTATGAAAATCGCCATCAATGGTTTCGGCCGCATTGGCCGGCAGATCCTGCGCATCATCATGCAGCACAAAAGTAAGCTGGAAGTCGTCGCGATCAATGATTTAACCGACATCCCCACACTTGCTCATTTATTTGAATTTGATTCTACCTACGGTCGCTACCCGGGTAAGGTGGAAGTTAAAGAGAATGCGATGGTCGTAGACGGCAAATCCGTTCAAATATTTGCGGAAAAAGATCCTACCCAATTGCCATGGGGTAAACTTGGAGTAGATGTGGTATTTGAATGTACCGGCGTTTTCCGGACCAAAGAAAAAGCCGCGCTTCATCTGCAGGCCGGCGCGAAAAAAGTAATTATTTCTGCTCCCGCCAAAGGCGATGAGCCCATAGATGCCACGATTGTTATGGGGGTGAACGAAGACATACTTACCGGCAAGGAAGAGATTCTTTCCAATGCCAGCTGTACAACCAACTGCCTGGCGCCAGTGGCCAAAGTGCTTCATGAAGCTTTTAAAATCAAGCGCGGGATCATGACCACTATCCATGCCGCTACCAACGACCAGAAGATTTTAGACTTACCGCATAAAGATCTGCGCCGGGCCCGCAGCACCCTGCAGTCAATGATCCCCACAAGCACGGGGGCGGCCAAAGCAGTAGGATTGGTGATCCCGGAGCTGAAAGGAAAATTGACCGGCACTTCAGTACGCGTGCCCCTGCCGACTGTTTCGTTGGTCGATCTGACAGTAGAAGTGGGAAAAAACACGACTGTGGAAGAAGTGAACAAAGCCTTTGAGGCTTTTGCCAAAAAACATCCAACCATTCTTAAAGTTGAAAACAAACCTTTGGTTTCAAAAGATTTTCAGATGGACGAACATTCCGGCATTGTGGATGCGCAAAGCACAATGGTGCTGGACGATAATCTGATAAAAGTGTTTGCCTGGTATGACAATGAATGGAGTTACTCCTGCCGAATGGTGGATTTGGCTGAATATATTTCTAAACAATAATTATTAAATGCAATTAACAAGCTACGGAGCGGCGCTTGAAGTGACCGGCTCCCAACATTTACTAGAGGTAAACGGCAAAAAGATACTCCTTGATTGTGGTTTGTTCCAAGGGCGCCGACAGGAATCTTTCGACAAAAACAGCCTGTTCAGCTTTGAGCCGTCAGAAATCGATACTGTTGTGCTTTCGCATGCCCACATCGACCACTCCGGCAATCTGCCGACATTGGTAAAAAAGGGTTTTACGGGCGTTATTTATTGCACGGAGGCAACTCAAAGCCTATGCGAAGTGATGCTATTAGACAGTGCCTACATACAGGAAAGTGATGCGGAGTACATGGCGCGTAAACACCCAGACACCGCCCTGACCCCCATCGAACCGCTCTACATACACGAAGACGCCGAACTGGCCTTAAAATCCTTTAAGGGCAAGCCTTACGACAAGCCATTTGAAGTGGCGCCAGGCGTTACAGTGACTTTCCGCGAAGCGGGCCATGTATTGGGAGCGGCTATTGTGGTGCTGGATATTGACGACGCAGGGGATGGAAAGAAAAAAAGATTGGTATTTACAGGAGACCTAGGGCGCTACCGCCTGCCCATCATCCGCGACCCTTACCCGATTGATCAGACAGACTACCTGCTCTGCGAAAGCACATATGGCAATCGCACCCACGACCCGATTGAAGAGGGGATTCCTGCTTTGGCACGAGTCATCAATCGCACCATAAAACGAGGAGGAAAGATCATCATTCCCGCCTTTGCCCTGGAACGGAGCCAGGAACTTATTTATAGTCTGCATATTTTAATCCACGAAAAAAAGATACCGGATAATCTGCCAATTTATTTGGACAGCCCTCTGGCAAACGCTATCACCAGTATTTTTAAGCAACATGTGGAATTATATGACGAAGAAATTAAAAAGGAGTTTAAAAACCACAATCCATTCATCATGCGTCAATTAAGGCAGACCGCGGACGTGGAAGAATCAAAAAATCTGAATCATTTTATCGGTCCCTGCATTATTATTTCGGCCAGTGGCATGTGTGAGGCCGGACGTATCCGTCACCATCTGAAAAATAATATTGAGGATCCAAAGAACACGGTGGTTATTGTTGGATACATGGCAGAAAATACATTGGGGCGTAAAATTGTAGAAGGCAATAAGCAGATCAAAATCTTCGACCACATGTATAAAATGAATGCGGAAGTGGTTATTATGGAGGCTTTCAGCGCCCACGCGGACATGAATGATCTGGATGGTTATATCAAACCGATAAATAGTCTGAAAAAGGTAATGTTGGTCCACGGCGAAATAGACCAGTCTGAACCTTTTGCAGAACGGATAAGAGCCTATACTGGAGCTGAGACGATTGTGATGAAGCCTCAGGTTACGATTGACCTTTAAAATGGCGGAGAGAGAGGGATTCGAACCCTCGCTGGGGTAAAACCCCACTACAGCTTTAGCAAAGCCGCCCCTTCAGCCACTTGGGTATCTCTCCGTGACCATAAAACGTTAGTTAATTTAACGTATATCGTCATAGATGTCTAGAGGTGTATAGGAAGCCCATGCCCCAACCTCCTTCTGCCCCGATAAACAATTAGCTCATCAATTAGCCCGGCCTTTTTAAGCGAATGGTATAAAGTAGGCCCAGGCTCCACTAAAACAGACCCGATACCGATGGAGGCCAGGTGGGCAAAGAGCTTTTTAAGAGTCGTTTTTTTATTAATATGCAACACATTGTGATCTCGGAATACCTTTGCCTTTTTGGGTATTCTATTTTTAGAATCAAGAATAACGCGCAATGGATCCCCGCCTTCAGCCAAACGGACACCAAGATGAGGATTGTCTTTTAAAACCGTATTACTCCCAACCATGATCGCCTGATGTTCGGCACGCAGTTTATGGACTTCTCTGTCTTGTTTTGCGTTAGTAAATCGGACAGGTTCACCATTTACCCCGGCCACAAACCCATCAGCTGACATGGCAATCTTAACCGTAATATAAGGCCGTTTCTTGATAATCCGCGTAAAGTAAAATTTATTCAAATCCCGACATTGTTTGGCAACTGGTCCTTTGAGAAATTTAAGTTTGTTTCGGGTTTCGGGTTTCGGGTTTCGGATTTTTTGAAACGGATCTTGCGACCCACAAACCACCCGACCTACCCCCATCACTCTCACAAAATCCAAACAAGGTGGTGTTTTGCCAAAATGGCGACAAGGCTCCAAAGTAACGTACATGGTCGCACCATCTAGATCTGCCTTCCGCTTAACGGACTGAACAGCATTTACCTCCGCATGAGGACCGCCAAATTGCTGATGGTAGCCTTTGCCGATCACCTTCCCGCCCTTCACAATTACCGCTCCGACCATAGGGTTCGGAGCAACGGCACGACCGCCAAGGCGTGCAAGTTCTAAAGCCTGTGACATGAATTTTTCATCAACGGTCATCTTTTTTTAATTATTTCTTTCCTGCCTGCCGGCAGGCAGGCTTCCGTTTCTTTTCTTATTAATTCTTTTCTTTCCCTTCTGTTCTTTTCCCCACTTACCCCATTTGATTTAACGAAGGGGGGCGCACATGTGTAGAAGAAAAAAATTTGACACCACTAAAAATACCATGATATAAAGCCTTCCTCATATTGATATTTTGTATTTAGTCGAATTTTAGTATTTAAATGAATAATTTGTATGCCATCAAAACTAACGAGCGTTGAACTCCATGGGCTGGAGGGGTTTTTAGTGGAAATAGAAGTAGATAAAAGGGCGGGAAGGCCGATTTTTGCAATCGTAGGGCTTCCGGACCCCGCGGTGCAGGAAGCCAGAGAGCGTGTGACCAGCGCCATTAAAAATTCTGACTTCGCTTTTCCCCGTGGGAAGGTCATTGTCAATCTGGCTCCGGCGGACCTAAAAAAAGCGGGGCCTCGCTACGACTTACCCATGGCCCTGGGAATTTTGGGGCTGATGAAATACATCCCGGCCAAAGCATTCCGGGAAACGATTGTCATCGGCGAGCTGGCTTTAAACGGACAGGTGCGACCGATCAATGGCGTTCTCTCCAGTGTAGAATTTGCAAAAAAACAGGGCTTTAAAAAAGTCGTCCTCCCCAAAGAAAACGCGGCAGAGGCCGCCCTGATTCCCAACATGAAAATCATACCAGTTGGAAATCTGAAAGAAGCCGTCATGCATCTGAACAATGCCTTAAGTGCTCTGACCATCCGCCTGCCAAAAACAAAAGAGGAGTGTATTGTCGAAACAAACATGGCCACGATCAGAGGGCAGTCACAGGCCAAACGAGCGTTAGAAATTGCGGCAGCCGGCGGACACAATATTCTGCTCTACGGAGCACCTGGGGCAGGAAAAACGCTAATGGCTCGAGCTTTAAGAGGGATTCTGCCATCCATGAGCCTGGATGAAATGCTGGAAGTATCTAAAGTCTATTCTGTAGCCGGCCTGCTTCCAAAACACCAACCCCTAATCACCCAACGGCCCTTTCGCACCATTCATCATACCGCGTCGGCCATGAGCATTGTGGGGGGCGGAAACATGCCGGGACCAGGAGAGATTTCATTGGCACATCGGGGAGTCTTGTTTATGGACGAAATCGCCGAATTCCCACGGGGTGTATTGGAAGTATTGAGACAGCCAATGGAGGATCGGATCATAACAGTATCGAGAGTACGGGGTACCTGCACTTACCCCTGCCAATTCACCCTGGTGGCCGCCATGAATCCCTGCCCCTGCGGCTACCGGAATATCGAAAACGCGAAACAAACATGTACCTGCTCAGCCATTGATGTGCAGCGATATGAAAAGAAGCTGTCCGGCCCTCTGCTGGACCGAATGGATATGTTCATCAGCATCAGCCCTGTGGACTACTCAAAGCTGACTGCTCGAACAGAAGCGGAATCATCAGACACGGTCAGAAAGCGTGTGGAAAAAGCCAGCCACCTCCAGCGAAAACGGCTTAAAAAACGATCCGCCCAATGCAATGCGGAGATGAAAAATGACGACATTGAAAAATTCTGCCCACTTCCGAAAGAAGCAAAACAGCTTCTGGCCACCGCCATGGACCAAATGAATTTATCGGCCAGAGGGTATTTCAAAATTATAAAACTGGCACGAACCATTGCGGATCTGGATGAAGCAAAAGAGGTGACAAGTGCCCATGTCGCGGAAGCACTACAATACAGAACTAAAATTTTGGGAAGTTAATAAAGTCGTAAGTCTTAAGCCTTAAGACTGAAACAATATTTAGTATTTAATCTTAAATTATCATGAAAACATTCAAAGATATTATTGCCTGGCAAAAGGGTTATGAATTAACTTTATTAATTTATAAATACACTGCCAGCTTTCCAAAAAGCGAAGAATTTGGATTAAAGTCTGAACTTAGGAGGGCTTCTGTGTCTTACATCTCGAATATAGCAGAAAGCTTTAAAAAGAGGAGCAAGGAAGAAGGGTTGCATTTTTATAACCGCTCCGAATGTTCTTTGGAGGAAATCAAATGCCAATCCATGATTTCTGATAATTTAGATTATTTTGCCAACAGGCAATTTAAGGAAATCGATGAATTAGCTCAAGAATGCGGGAGAACCCTAAGTGGGTGGATGAAATCCCAGGAAAAATTCATTGAAAAATAGAAATAAAAGCTTAAGACTAATAAAAATTCAATCCTAATATTCTGGCTTCTATAAGCCATTTATTTAATAGTGGTATTGTTTTTGGATTGCTATTTTTCATTATCAATGATACAATGATACAAACACGCTAACGAATATAATTTATTTTTTGTAACCAAAAATATGACACAAAAATTATCTGAATGGATGAATAAAAATATCAATAAAAACCATTCAACACACAAGCATACTCACTATAAAAATCATAACATAAGGCCCAGCGATCATCAGGGGGGAGCTAAGATGCGCATCATCCCGCTGGGCGGACTAGAGGAGGTCGGTAAGAATATCATGGCCATCGAATACGGCAATGACATTATTATCATTGATTGCGGTATGTCGTTTGCCGGACCGGAAATGCTCGGCGTCGACTATATTGTGCCGGACGTTTCTTATCTGCAAAAGCGGAAACATAATGTGCGAGGCATTATCTTCACACACGGTCATCTGGACCATATAGGAGCAGCTCAATACATCATCCCAAAGCTGGGAAATCCGCACCTGTATGCTACCAAACTAACAGCAGGGTTGCTAAAAAACCGCTTACGGGAATTCGCGTTGGATAAAACCGCTAAAATCCATGAATACAACGAGTCAACGACGCTGAAACTAGGCGCCTTTGAGGTAGAGTTTTTCCGCGTCAATCACAGTATCCCGGATGGAATGGGGGTGTTTGTAAAATCACCTGCCGGCACATTGGTGCACACGGGGGATTTTAAATTTGACTATGCGCCTGCCATCGACAAACCTGCAGACCTGCAACGAATTTCACAAATCGGTCGCAAGGGTATCGATGTACTAATGATTGATAGTACGAACGCGGCCAAACCCGGCTTCTGCCGGTCAGAAAAAGACATTGGAGATACTCTCGAAGACGTCATAACCAAAACTAAAGGCCGGCTCATTATCGCATCATTTTCATCCTTGATTGGACGCATTAATCAAATCGTTAATATCGCCTCCAAACATAATCGAAAAGTCTTTCTGTCAGGCCGTTCTATGATAGATAATATGAAACTGGCTGAGGACCTGGGTTACACGACTTATCCCAAGGGAACCGTGCGAAAAATCGGTCCTAATGCCACTTCTCTACCCCCCAGCCAGACCATTATTCTGACCACAGGCGCACAAGGGGAAACATTGAGCGCGTTAACACGCATGGCCATCGGCGAACATCCTCACGTCAAAATCCATGAAGGAGACACAGTGGTGATTTCCGCCAGCCCGATTCCGGGCAATGAACTGGCCATCGTGAATGTTATCAACAACTTATACCGACAGGGAGCAAAAGTGATTACGAACGGAGATATGGATATACACACCTCCGGACACGCCCACAAAGAAGAAATCAAACTGATGTATTCTCTGATTAAACCTAAGTGCTATGTGCCGATTCATGGAGAATTGTTTATGCGCATGGGCCACGCGGAAATGATTAAAACGATTGCAGACCCAGCCATGACTATCACAATGCTGGAAAGTAACGGGGATGTATTGGAGGTAGGCAAACAAGGGGTCCGAAAATCCAAACAAAAAATCCCAGCTAACGATATTCTGGTAGATGGACTTGGTTTCGGCGATATCGGCTCCAAAGTAATTCAGGAACGTAAAATTATGTCGACCGATGGGATCCTGATCCTGCTATTCCATGCCTATGAAAAGACCAAACGGCTTGTGTGTGAACCGGATATTATCTCGAGGGGTTTTGTGTACGTAAAGGAATCTCAGGAAATCGCTTCCGAAACAAAACAGGTAGCGAAAAAAGCCTTTGAGCAGGTGGTGCAAGAAAACCGCAACATCAACCTAAAAGACCTTAAAAGAGAACTCACTCCCCATATCAGCCGATTTATCCGAAAGCGGCTAGGGCGTGAGCCTATGATTATTCCGATTATGATGTATATTTAATTACTAGTGGGAGGCCTGCTCCTGCGGAGCGGTGACCTAATGGGGGTCTAATAGGTACATACCCCAACGAGGTCACCAATTAGGTCACCCATCAGGTCCCCAATTAGAAAAAATGGTTCTACTTTATATAATTTTATTCATCATCGGCCTCGCCTTCGGCAGCTTCGCCAGCGTCGTTATCCATCGTCTGCACACCAAAGAAGGAGGTTGGGTTTTGGGACGTTCCAAATGCCCCAAATGTGACCACTTTTTGAGCGCCAGGGATCTGATTCCGCTTATTAGCTATGTCATCAGCCGGTTCAGATGCCACTACTGCGACAAAAAGATTTCCCGTATCTATCCATTATTGGAGTTGTCGATGGGGGGTGGTTTTTTGTTAACCGCCTGGCTGACTGGATTCGAAAACCCGCTATTACTGCTTTTTTATCTGGTGATTACATTCGTATTCGTGATGGTGTCGTTTTATGACATTCTGTTTCAGGAAATTCCGGATGAGATTTCGCTGCCAACGATCGCCCTGGTGGGGCTGGCTGGCCTTTTCGGGCATCTGCATACCTGGGATAGCCTTTTAGTCGGCTTCACAATCCCCGTGCTATTTTTCGGCCTTCTGTTCCTGGGTTCCGGCGGACGGTGGCTGGGTGGCGGGGATGTGAGGATCGGGGCTATTATGGGTTTATTGCTGGGGTGGCCACAGATTATAGTAGCCTTGTTCTTAGCTTATTTCCTCGGCTCCATCTTCAGCGCAATAGGCCTGCTGACGAAACGGCTTAATCGCAAAAGCCCCATTCCCTTTGGCCCCTTTCTGTTTATCGGCACCTATGCGGCCCTGTTCTGGGGAGTGGATATTTTAAATTGGTATTTTGGATTGATATAACAACGTTTCCCACCCACCTCCCTTTTTGTAGTAAATGTAGTGCGTATTAATCGACAAACAGTTCCGATAATATACAAAAAACAGTATATTATACGCACAACACGTCCTACAAAAACCAGTTGTATAAAAGCCTCTCCGCTAGACCGAAAAATACCCCTCCTGCGCTAAAGCTCCGGAGGGCCACTTCGTTTAGCTGATAAGGAAAACTACCTCACCACCAAAGGTTGTGAGTTTATCGAACAACAATCGGCACCCGCTGGCTGAAGCGGATTTTTTCGTCTTGTAGGACCACTTTCATCTGGAGCTCATAAGTGCCCGCGGGGACAGAATCCCAGATAAAGGTGTAGATGTAGGCGCCGCCCACGCTCGGGTCGCCAAGCGCCTTAGCGATTACAATGGATTTTTCGTCTTTCCGTTTGGCCGAAATGACCAGTTCTTTCAGCTGTTTCCGGTCATCCTCGCTGAGATAAGCCTTAATAAGGACGCGCTTGTTTTCGGAAAAAGATTCATTACGATAGGGCTCCAGTATCCGTGAAGCGCCGCCCTGCGAAGCGGCTTCGGACATCTTAGAGGTGATGTCGATAGAGGTGCTGGCCGCATTCTTGGCGTGGTCGTAAGCCATCGCACGGATGGTGTGCTGGCCCAGTTCGTCAGGTACCGTGAACTGCCACAAATAAGGAGGTTGGCGAACGACCTCTTTCAGATTGCCATCCATATAAAATTCAATTTTAAGAATGTCACCATTCGGATCTGACGCGTTGACCTGGGTGGACATGGAGGTGCCGGCATCGAGCCGCGCTCCGTCGCCCGGATAAGCAAAATCAATAAGGGGCGCCACATCATCATCTCCGATCTTGACGGTGATGGATGACTGGCTGGAGCGGTACCACGTATCATATGCAATAGCCTTGATGGTGTGCTCGGAGCCTTTTTTGTTCTCGCGAGCCGAAATCTGTAAGACCCCTTTGTAAGGAGGCTGTTCAGCCGTATCATACAATTCCCCATCCCAATAATATTCAACCTTAACCACACCGGCCGGAGAATCGATCTTTGGCCATACACCAATAAACGGTGCGCTGACAGTGGTGAGGTTTTTAGGAGAGGTGATAACGATTTCGGGCTTCACGTTCATGGTTTCGGGCGTGTGAACATCATCGTATTCAGTCGGGATGGGTTCGTCTTGATCATTTTCTTTGGCCCACTGGCGCACCGCCGATTCCCAATTGGAGTTTTCGGGCAAAATTGAATGATGCTCAAAAAAAGCCTTCTTCTCCACAGCTGCCTCTGGTGTGTATTCAGTGGCCAGCTTACCGGAGACTTTATCGACATCAACGATCTGATAAGACGTATCATATGCACGCGGAACTGAGAAACTGGCGAAAACGCCTGTTTTTATGCCCTCTTCGGGTGTGTGTTCTGAGGGAAGCTTGCCCGTTTTCTCGGAAATACGGACCCACTTAATCCCCTCGGGGCGCTCAAAATCTTCGCGGGGGAAGTCTTTGGTGGCTTCCACCATAAAATCATGCCAAATGCCCCCGGCTGCATCCAGACCGCTAGCCTTAAAACTGAGCGGTGTACCGTCGTTATTCCCGGCCCACACACCAGCCGCGACACGTTTGGTATAACCGATTGTCCAGGTATCAAGCGGGATATTGATCTCACCACGCTCTTTATTTGAAGTGCCTGTTTTGGCGCCGTTAACCTGACCCGGAATGCTGAGCCGCTGACGCCACCAACCCTCGGGCCGCGCCTCTACATCGCTTAACACATGATTGATTAAGTAGGCCACCTGGGGGTCCAGAATCAGCGTGCGGTTCTGAAGAGATTGATATTCTTCTAGAATGTTTCCATTACGATCCTCAACTTTCAGAACGGCAACGGAATCCATTTTATACCCCCCATTCGCGAAGATGCTGTAAGCGGATACCATGTCGAGCAGACGCGCCTCACCCGCCCCTAGAGAAAGAGAAAGGCCGTACCAGTCATCAGGCTGATTTAATTGGACGCCCATCTTGCGCGCCAGATCCAGCACATTAGGAATACCGGCCAAGGAACCTGCCTTGACCGCAGGAATGTTAAGAGAATGGGCCAGCGCCCGCCGCATGGTCACAGGACCGCGGTATTCCCCATCGTAATTTTCCGGCTCATACCAGCCACCGAATTTCGTCCGCACATCATATAAAACAGTACTGGGCGCATAGCCCTGCAAAAAGGCAGCCGCATAGGAGATGGGCTTAAAAGAAGAGCCTGGCAAACGAGGGCGCAAAGAGACATTAACCTTGCCATCAATCTCGTCATTCCAGTAGTCGACCGAGCCGACCATGGCCAAAATCTGGCCACTATTAGGGTCGGTAGCTACCAGGCTGGCATTGGTGGCTTTGTAATTAATCAGATTCTTCTCGGCATAAGCCGCGACAGCGGTTTCAGCGGCCTCCTGAAGTCTGGGGTCAATGGTTGTTGTGATTTTAAGCCCGCCCTTTTCGGTCTGCTCTTTGCCATATTTCTCCTCCAGGATCTGGCGCACATACATAACAAAATGAGGCGCCTCGATTTCTTCAACAAAAGGGATGAATTCAAGAGCCTCTGCCTCCTTCGCGCCCTGGTCATACTCCTCTTGGGTAATATAATCCAACTCTAACATGCGCCCGAGCACAAAATCGACACGACCTTTCACGTAGATGCCATAACATTCACCAGAAGGCCCGCCCTCCTCAACAATCTCCCCTTCCGCCTGATCACCTTCCTCTGTTCCACAGGCTCCAAAATAATAGGTTTTGCCCAGAAGCCCCTTGCTGATAAAGTCAGGGTTAATGTCCACCAGACCCTGTTCTGAGCGAATGTTCATTTTAATAATCTCCTCCGCGCCAACATTGATTGAGGCGTATTTGTGATCGCCGTAAGGACTGAAGTAGGTGGGTGCTTTTGGGATTGCGGCCAAAACGGCTCCTTCCACCAATGTCAATTCTTTCGCGGGCTTGCCATAAAAGGCGTTGGCGGCCCGCTCGATACCATAGACACTGGAGCCATAAGGAATGCGGTTTAAATACATTTCTAAAATTTCATCCTTGGCAAACCGGCTTTCGAGCTGAAGCGCCATAATGATTTCTTTTAGTTTACGCGCGTAGGTTCTCTCGGAGCTCAAAAAAGCATTTTTAATAAACTGCTGTGTAATCGTAGAGCCGCCACGGGCAGTAGAGCAAATATGAACCTCGGAGCAGACCGCCCTCATGACCGCCAAAAAATCAACTCCTCCGTGTTCATAAAACTGGTCATCTTCGATTGCCAAAACGGCCTCAATGGCAGGCTGGGGCACCTCGGCAAGTGGAATGTTCTCCCGATTTTCCTCACCATGAATGGTATAAAGTAAGTTCCCCTCACGATCATAAATCGCGCTCGATTGAGCGGCCACAAGGTTATGGATATTGTCGATATCCGGCAGGTTCGGCAAAACAATCATAAGCACAATAACACCGACAACTGTTGTGCCTACAACAAAAGCAATCAATAGCCACTTGATCCACTTCAAAATTTTACGGGGTTGCTCTTTGGCACTTACCACCTCGTGTTTCAGGCGCAGCCAGAGCTTTAAAAAAACTTTCTTTTTCATGCCATTCAAGTTAAACGGTCTTTTCCTTTAAAATCAATCTTTTTATATCTTTTTTGAGAATCTCCACCCAATTGAATCCCAGCTCTTTCATATCAATTTTCAGTTTATCTCCGCTCACCAGCCATTTGGGGTTATATTTGAGTAAATTAACTATGGGCTCGGCGGTAACGGAGGAGTCCAAATGAAGAACAATCTGCTTGCCGCCATTGCTCATGGTAAGGGCTTTTACATGAAGGATGCCAGCCGCTTTGGCAAAAATCTTAATCTTCAAAATTTGGAACAGATTAGCAACCTGCTTATGGAATTGGCCATATTCCGCGATAAGATCCTCTTTAAATTCTTCAAGAAGCTCAAGAGTGTTAACCGATGAAAGCTTTTGATATACATTGATCTTATCTTTCGTATCAGGAATGTATTTGTCAGGGATATAGGCCTCCAAAGGCAGCTCAATGGTGACATCTTGTTTCTCTTCTCTCTCCGCAGCCCCCTCACCACCCTGTATGCCCTCAATGGTCTTGTTGAGCATGCGCAGGAAGTGGTTCACCCCAACCACACGGATGGTGCCATGCTGATTGATCCCAAGAATGTCTCCCGCCCCACGTATCTCCAGGTCGCGTAAAGCAATCTGGAAACCGGATCCCAGTTCGCTGGCATCCACAATGGCCCGCAGGCGCTTCTTGGCGTCCAGCCGAAGCTGGCGCGCCTGATATAAGAAATAGGCATGCGCCTGAGTCTTACTGCGGCCGATACGGCCTCGCAATTGGTACAATTGGGCCAAGCCAAAATTCTCCGCATCATCCACAATCAACGTATTGGCGTTCGGCAGGTCAATGCCGTTTTCGATAATGGTGGAGGAGACCAAAACATCCACCTCTTTGTTTTTGAATTTGACGATACGCGCCTCCAAATCGGTTGGATTTAATTGGCCATGAGCCACAATAAATGTAACATCCGGCATCATCTTCCGAAGTTTTTCGGCAATGCTCTCAATGGTCTCTACGCGGTTATGTAAAAAATAAACCTGCCCATCACGGGCAACTTCTTTCACAATGGCGTCAACAATTAAACGATCACTATATCGTCGCACCTCTGTAATGATCGGGAGCCGTCCGGGCGGTGGTGTGGTAATGGTAGAAATGTCGCGCAATTTATTAAGTGCCAGATTCAGCGTCCGCGGGATAGGAGTAGCCGTCATAGTTAAAATATCAACCTGGCTGCGCATGGATTTAAACTTTTCTTTCTGTTTCACTCCAAAGCGCTGCTCTTCGTCAATAATCACCAAACCCAGATCAAGAAACTTGACATCCGGCTGGAAAAGCCGATGGGTTCCTATAACAATATCTATATCCCCCTTTCTAAGGCGTTCTACAATCTCGCGCTGTTCTTTGTGAGAACGAAAGCGGCTTAACATCTCAACGCGGGCTCCGAAGCCCTTCAGGCGCCTTAAGAACGTTTTATAATGTTGATCCGCCAGAATGGTGATGGGGGACACAAAAGCCACCTGCTTGCCCCCCTCAACAGCTTTGAAAGCCCCTCGCATTGCTACTTCAGTTTTACCAAAGCCAACATCACCGCAAACCAGCCGATCCATGGGCTGGTCAGTTTCCATATCCGCTTTGACATCCTGAATGGCTTTCATCTGACCGGGGGTTTCCTCGTAGGGGAACCCAGCCTCAAACCGTCGTTGTTCGTCGGTGTCTGGACCATAATTGTGTCCTTTGACTTTGGCACGCTCAGCGAATAACTCCAGAAGCTCCCTGGCAACTTTCTGAGTTTCTTTTTTAACTTTTATACTGACGTTTTTCCACTCGACAGATCCCAGCCGGGTCAGTTGAGGTTCATGCTCCTCGCCTCCAACATATTTACTGATCTTGTCGGCCTGGTCAATGGGGACAAACAAGCGATCATTTTCCGCATAACCGATCTCCAGGTATTCACGATTGATCTCATCAATAGTCTTAGTGTCCACTCCTAAAAACCGCCCAATACCATGATCTAAGTGCACCACCAGATCGCCAACACGAAGGCCTGTTAAAAAATCCAAATTGATTTTTTGCCCTGTTTTTGTACGGGCGGATCTCTTCAGATTGAAGATTTCTTTATCGGTCAACAGCTGGATCCTCAGTTCGGGGTTTTGGAAAGAAGTTGGGACGTGTTCCAGCTCACCCGCGTCCACAAGCACAACCTTGGCATCTTTTGTGTTCTTGGTAACATATTGGATGTTCTCCTCATCCAAAATAGTGCCCAGCTCCCTGACCCGCTTCGTAAGAATGTTGATCTTCCAGCCCCGCTGGATCTTGTCACGCAAATCATTAAGCAGATCAAAAACGCTGTAATATTTTAAAACAGATAAATAGCGAAGGTGAAAGTGTTGTTCATCGTTTTGGGGAAAGGAAGTGAAGAAAAGTTTTTGGGCGGGCGTTTTATCAATCGCGTCCAGAAACTCATCTGTCTGCTCGTCGATATCATCAACAACCAACAGATCATCACTTGTCAGGTGGTCTAAAAATACTGTCTTGCTCGTCCCGGCGACATCAATTGGAAGAAGGTCTGCCCGCGCTAATTTTTCACCCAGCTGTTTTGTTTCCTGGTTGTAGAGCCAGATACCAGCCACGCTCTCATAGTCGACCTCAATTTTAACTAAGCGTTCAGCATTGGGCGGAAAAACATTAATCACCCCACCCGATCGGCGGTACTCACCCTTCTTAAGGGTCACGTCAGCGCTAGGCTGATAGCCCATTTGAATCAGGCGATTAAAAAACTCCACAACCCGCATCTCTTGGCCATCAGTCACCACAACACCCTGCTCAACCAACTCTTCGTGGGTGGGGAGGCTGATATTAATATCTCTGTAGTTCAACAAATATATCCTAGAACCCTTTCCGTTTAGGTTGATAATTGTCTCGGCAATACGATAGTCGTCCTGATTTTCTTTCCGAAAATGATCTAGCGCCACCACAAAACGATCAGACCAAAAAGGAAGATTATTTTTGAGGTCGTAAATATCCTTATTGTCGCCGGAAAGCCAAAAAATATTTTTTGTTTTTTTTACATTTGTATAATCGCTGACCAAATACCCCTTTGCGCTGATATTGCCCACACCAGAAACAACCAATGGTTGGTTGGGTTGGATGGCTTGGAAAATTTCACTATGAGCCCCCTTTGGGAAATGGGAGTAAATATTCATTGAAGCAACACACAACAGACAATCCCCCGGCGGGCGAAGTGCCCCGCCTGGTATTACATATTAAAGATTATTTCCTATGATGTCGGCTGTGGTATTTTGTGAAGATTAAATTTTAAGCGGCATAATAATGTGAATATAATCATCCTTACCGCTTGTGCGTACAATAGCAGGGGAGGTTTTTTCCCCAAGCTCGATGACAACCTCGCTAGCTCCTATATTACCCAAAACCTCTAATAAAAACTGTGAATTGAGGGCAATTTCATTCTTCCCCCCCTCCACTTTGGTTTTTATTTCTACCTCACCAACGCCATATTGGGTGGTGTCGGTGGTGACCATCACACTAGAGGGGTCGACCTTTAATAAGATTTTATTATTGTTTTCTTTGGCAAAAAGATTAATTCGTTTTAAAACCAGGCTCAACTCGGGAGCGTTTAGGGTGATTTTGGTTTTGCTGTCCTTGGGAATTACCTGTTGGTAGTTGGGGAACTGCCCCTCGATAAGGCGTGAGGTGATTTTGGTTTTGTTAAAACTGAAGAAAATCTGGTTTTTAGATATAATAATTTCCACCTTGTCATCCTTTTTTAAAGAAGAAAGAATAGTACCAAGCTCTAATATGGTTTTTACGGGAACAATGCAGGAAATATCCCCAATAATGTCAGATGCCTTGATTGTTTTTTCAGCCAAACGATAACTATCAGTGGCTACCATTTTTAATTCATCTTTTGTGACATTAAAATAAACCCCGGTAAGAATGGGTCTTGTGGTATTAATGGCTGCGGCAAAAGCCACCTGATTGATCGCCAAAGTAAAATCTTTTACTGAAACAGACAGGGCTCCCTCTTTTTCAACTGCCGGGATGGCGGGGAACTCATTGGCGGGAATACCTTTAATTTTTGTTTTAGAGTCGTCTGTTTTCACCATAACACTATCCCCCTCCTCAACAGACACATCCACTTTGTCATCTTTGAGGTAGTTAACATAATTAGTCAAAAGCTTAGAGGGGATGGTGATCTCCCCCTCATTCTGGATGTCGGCCTCAATCCAATAACTAATGGCAATTTCTAAATCCGTGGTAGTAAAATACAGCTTCTTTCCTTCTGCCTTCATCAACACATTGTTAAGAACAGGGAGGGTATTATTAACACCAACGGCTTTATTCGTGATGCTTAAGGCTGTGGAAAAGTCTTTTTGTGAACAAGTTAAACGCATTGCCTATAAGAAGTTAGACAAAATATTAAGCGGTGTTGGGATGCTACCTCTTTCTTACACCTTTTTTATTTTATTGGTTTTATCAATCCAATGCAAATGGTTTTTGTACTGATGTTTGTTTTTTATTTTTTAAATATTAATATTCCGTAGTCATATAGGACTCTTGACTAATAAATAAAACATCTTGGTTAAGCAATGGGTACGTTTTTCCTTTTAAAACAGAGCAAAAGGACGCGTATGAAGAATTATTTTATACAAGAAGGAAAGTCGATTTTGTGTTTAAGGTGAGGCAAAAACAACTACGGATGGTAAAAAACAAAACCAACATAACGGCCACAAGCCAAAAACTCAATATTAAATTTTTAGGATTAGGTTGTTTTTGTTCGACAATACGCCCAAAACCCCGGACACAAAAAGTCGACAATCAACCACGACAAAATTGTTAACAGATTGTGTATAACTTGTGGAAAACATGTTGAAACAAAACCGAAAAACCCCCAAACAAGCCAGGCATTAAAAATCCCTTAAATAAGCCAAAAAAACAAAGAGTTGTGCGCAAACCACAAAAACCCAAAAAACTTTTAGCGGGCTTGTGCACAAAAAAACGGAACCCCAATTGTAGACATACCAGCATTGTGGAAAATGGACAAGTCTTCTTTTAAAGACGTGCCGCATACACCACATAACGGTGGCTGATTCCATCAGGAGGCCAGCAAGTGTACATGGCCACCTCTTCGTAACCATAATCTGTCATAACCGCGCCAAGCTGTTCGGCGGGCAGAATGTCCTTTTTGTTGATTTGGTAAACGTATCCCTTCTCTTGATAGTTGATGTAAATAAGATCTCCTATTCCCAGGCGGTCGATTTGGCGTAACAGTTGTTTGTAAGAAGAATTATCCCAGTTATAACCGGAAGAATGACCAAAAAGCACCATTTTCCCCCCACCCCCCGGCGGAGACAGGTAATGTCCCATCCCGCCCCTCAGGGTGCCCAAAGCTCCGTCGGAATCATATGGGTTAGCGAAGAAGACATTTACATCGACGATGTCTAAATGAGGAATAGTAATAGTATATTCATTGGAAAAAGGCGGTTGAGTAATGGGAACCTGCGCAAGCCCTTCCTCCTTAATGGTTTTAATCCGATATAAGATTTCTGAAAACTCTCCCCGCGTCATCAATTGGGCTGGATGATAGAATTTATCAGGATTGATGAGGTGATGGCTGGACGCATAGTTGAAATAAGGGGCAAACCACTCATGACCCCCAACATACAAAAGGGGGCGCCCCACAAAACGTTCCGAGTGTACATCCGCGCCATAAGACTGGAGAATCATCTTCAGGCCCTCGGCAAAGTTGATAGTATTGCCGGGCCCGAACGAACCATCCGGATACCCGTCGACCATGCTGTATTGTTTAGCCATAATCACATAGGGCCCGAACCACTCATTAAACGAAACATCGTAAAATGGACTGCCAAAACCGCTTTTAACAAAACTATTCGTCGCCTTTTGAATAAATTCGTCAGATTTTATGCTCGATACCAAAAGCTTGGCGGCTTCGGCCCGGGAAATCATTTGATCGGGGCGGAAACTACCATCCGAATAGCCGTTGATTACTCCCAAGTCAGATAGCTGGGTGATGGCCTGATAGTGTTTATAATAAGCGGGCACGTCTGAAAACGTTTTCGCGAACGTCGATAGTGGGATCAGCAGTCCCAAAACCAAGAGACCTAAATTTTTTAAAATGCGGGGGAAGGACATAAGCAATAGATGAGACTTATATTTTACAGACTTTGGACAGTTTGTCAATGAAAAATCTTGACAAGAATAAAAAACTATTATAAAATAAATTACTTAATCTTTAATTTTATAATCAAGTTGCCCCACATGGACGAATTTTATACACAACTAGCACATGACTGTCAATTGTGCCAGGCGGCTCAGGCGGCAGAAAGGCAAAAAGCCCAAACGGGAGATTGTTTGGCCGAACAGCGGGCAACCGAACTGAATACTTATCTCACCATATTCCAGAATATCCGGGACGAATTAGCCAGCGGAGACCTTAGTATATATTCCCAAGAAGAATTGGCAGATATGAGGCTAAGTGTTGATGACACCAGAGAGCGTTTCGTACGTTTGCTGGCTGATCCGCAATATGCTGGCCAAACGGGCAAAATTTTTGCCGAATGGGCCGAAAAAGAATGTAAGGAGCAATAAAATTTTTTAAATTATCAACAATGAGAAAGCCGACAGAATACCAGGAGGAATTACTTAAGGCACTTGTCGGGGCGGCAATCCAAAAACTGAGCCCAAAACAGATTTTGGATTTAAGCGAAATCCCGACAGATGTCCGACCCGCATTGGCGGACTTGTTTGCGGATTTAAGTGTTTATGTCCAGGGCGATGTTAAGACCGAATTCAATATCGAAAGCATCCGCGCGATACGTGAAAGCCTTGGGGAGACGTGGGAAGAGTTGGGGGCAGACTTAAACATACCCGAAACATTTATTCAGAGGTGGTCCCACGGTCAGGATACCCCCAGAATACCTACTGAAGTGGTTGAGATCCTGCGTAAAATCAGTTTGGCATTCAACATCAAAAGACCACCCATCTTCAAGCCAAAAACAGATGGCGGGACTGACAAAAAATAATGAGATTATTTAAGCCCCTCTTTCATACTGCCTCGGTCTTTCATCGACGCTGTTTTTTTGTTGGGGGTGATTTTAATCTTTTGATCCAGCAGAACCATCTTGTCATCCGCCACGTCTTTATCTACATACATGCTGCCGCCGATAAAACAGTTTCGTCCGATTTTCACCCCAGGGTTGGTGCTGGCGTTGATACCCAGGCGTGTGCCGCTGCCAATAAAGGCGCCGAGCTTGCTGCTGCTGCTGTCTTCTTTCTTATTTTTAATGTTGACCTGTACGCTCGCTTCATCAAACCTTAAGTTGCCGATTACCGCGCCTGAACCGAATGAAACATTGCTGTCCACCACACTGTCTCCCACATAATTGCTGTGCGTCCAAACGTCATGGTTTAAGTAACTCCGGGCAACTTCGGTTGAAAAACCAATCACACAGTTCTTACCCACCATGCTGTTCCGGACAAGGGCGTTATTGGCCACCACCGCTCCGTCACCGATGTAGGCTGGGCCATGGATAATGGCGTTTCCGAACACCTTTGCGTTGGGTCCGATCACCACATTCCCACGGATGATGGCCTGTTTGCTGACGTCTGCTTTTTTGTCGATTTTTGGCTCCTGATTGTCCAAAAAATAATTCATCACCTTTAAAATGTCCCACGGAAACTTGATCGGCTGCCATGTGCCGGTGTATTTAAGGGCTTTTAGCTTGGCTTTGCCCTTTTTAATGTAGGTGTCGAGAGCCCTTTCATACCGCCCATCTGCCTTACCCGTAACTGTCTTGAGGCACTTAATAAAAGCGGGGAAATCGTTGTAAATATGAAGTACAATATTTACCATATCACTGGGCTCTTTCCCCTCGCCGGGTTTTTCAATCACGTCCGTAACATTATTTTTTTTATCGACCTTTAAATAGCCTCCGGGGAAGTATTTATTGATCCGTTTGCCGACGATTAAACCATCTTCTGATGACTTGGCGGCTTGTACCGCCTTCTCAAAAAGGTCATCTCCGAATACATCATTCGCGCTCAGTATCATGATGTTTTTATGTTTAACGGCCTCAGCCCCCGCCAAAACACCGCCCGCCATCCCGTCTTCCAGCTTCTTTTGTTCAACGACAAGCACGTTTTTATACCCCTTCAGCGCTTTTCCCAGCGCCTCAACATTGTGCTTGTTCCCCACTACAACCACGTCGCGCATATTGGCCTTTTTAAGGGCTGCCAATCGATGTTCAATAAGTGGTTTTCCGGCAAATTCCAATAAATTTTTATCCGCAATCGGATCCAAACGGGTTGATTGGCCCGCGGCCAATAAGATAACTTGCATGGTTGTGGTGGTTAGAACGGGTTTATTTTACCACATAGCTAAGTTTTTAATTTATAATTTGAAATTTTTATTCAATTTTTAATTCTTATTTTGAAGAACTATAAATTTTAGCAAAAATTAAGATTAATTCATGTGCCTCTTTTAAAATGACACCCCCAGCCTCTTTGGTGTCAGGATTGGTGCCAAAAAGCAATCTCAGCCAGTATTGAGTCTCCTTTGCTTCCTTTTTGCAAATAGCAATTTTGTGTTTAAAGTCTCGTTTGGGTTCAGCACCATTGGCTTCTCGATAATTCGCACCAATACTGGTACTTGATTTTAAAAGTTGCCTGATAATATTTTCATTATATATAGTTGTTTTAATGTTTTTAATGAAATGGATTAGGCTAATAGCAAAATGTTCTGTGCGATCTTCCAGATCATATTTTTTGCCATTGGGGTTTTCAAAATTGGACATTTGATTAAAAATTGAATAAAAATTTCAAATTATAAATTAAAAACTTATTATAATTGTTCCCTCCTCCATCGTCTGCCGCACATCCAAATCCCCTAATTTTTCCAGCGTTTCCGGGTGCGGATGATCAAACGTGTTTCCCTCTCCGGCAGATACGACAGCTGTTGTCGGATTAACCGCCGCCAAAAAAACATCCGATGTCGCCGTTCGGCTACCGTGGTGACCGACTTTTAAAATAGTCGATGCTACGTCCTGGCCGGCCAGCAGGATTTCACGCTCCTCTTCCTGTTCCGCATCTCCGGTTAGTAAGGCCAACGGTGCCAAGCCACCAGGTGTCCGCTGTGCCAAACGCGCAACAACAGAGGCGTTATTTTCATTGCTCACATCCTGACCCACCAGGTTATGTCCCGCGAATGGATAAAGGATATCGAGATACAGGTTGGGACCGACGCGAAAGTCTTGATGGTTTTGGTTAAAAAACACCTCAATACCATCAAGCCGAACACGCTCTAAAAACGCCCGATATAACGGATCGCTGGAATGGGTACCGGTTAGCAGAATTTTTTTAATCTTATATTTCTGCATCACATCCAAAATCCCCCCATAGTGGTCACGGTGGGCATGTGTAAGGATGAAGAGGTCGATGGTTTTATCAAAATAACCAAGCCGTCCGCCGAGCTGATCGACCACCACACTGTCTGGCCCCGCATCGATGAGAATATTGTGATATTCAGGCGTCCGGATGAGAATAGCATCTCCTTGACCCACATCTAAGATACTCATGGCCAACGGTCGAGATAAGCCGGGCAGTGTTAAAACAGACAGAAACAGCATTCCTATCCCTATCCCATAGAACCAGATCCAGTGTTTACGTTTTAAGTGGCGCATGCCCGTTATCGGGAGAGCATGCGGTTAATTAAATATTGAGCGCAAAAATCGACGGATTTTCTCTGCCAGCCCCATTTTTAAATCAATACTGACTGAAGATCGGAGAATTGAGCGGGAATCTCTGATGGCGTCAGGGTCATAAACAACTTGCTTCCCCCCAACCATCATTCTCCATGTGGGGGCTTTGACTGTAGCGCCAGCTAAAAGTTCTTGGCGTGTGGCCTCAAGCTCCTTCTCTGACGGCGCATCTGTCTCATCGATTAATCCCTGCAATCGTGCTTCTCCATTCTCCATTATTGGTTCGGTTAATTCCGGAGATTATTTATAACCAAAAAATTCAGCTTTGTCAACATTCAATTAAATTCATGCTGACCCTGAAAGCCCTGAAGGGTCAAATATTTTTTCCCAAAGGAAAAGCCCCGCCCATCCTTCGCCGAGGCTTCGGATGGCAGGGCTCTCCTATTTATTTTTTATTTTTGTTTATAATTCATTATCCTCTTTCCGGCGAAGCAGACGTCCCGCGACAGCAACACTGCTCAGGAGCAGAAGGCCGACACCTAAACCGGTCTGTGGCAGGCGAATAGACTTAACCGCACCAGTGCTCTCGTTGCCAGAGGCATCTTTGGTGGTCACCTTAAAGGTATATTCTTTCCCTCCGCCTAAATTAGCCACCTCCGTACTAGTCGCGGCGACACCCAACGCCCTACCGGCATCATAAGTGCTACCCCGATCTAAGCTTTTATAAAGGATTTGATCCATTAGGTCTTTCGCAGTATTAAGGCTAGCTGTCCAGCTCAGAAACACCGTGTATTTTTCCAACTCTTCACGGAAAGTCAAAAGCAGATTGGTTACATTTTCCGGAGGCGTTGTGTCTTTCAGTTCAACGGCTTTATAGCCGGCGGAAAGATCACCGGAACATTCCAAGATATCAAAAGCGCTACGATAGGCTTCTGCGCTCTCGTAATCTCCGGTAGCGATTTTACATTCCATGTCAGTTCCTGCGTACAAAATGCTAGGATGGCGTTCCGCGGTGTATTTCACCAGACAATCAGTGGCTTCTGAGCCGGCAATTTCCAGTGTGTATTCATGGGTCGCGCCTTTTTCGGATACTTTTGCGGCGGAGCAGTCGGCAAAATGAGGAAGGAAACAGCTCATATCTTCAGAGCAGTCTTCAGATTCCTCTCCAGTGGCTTCTTCCTCAGCAGCCTCCTCTCCAGCGACAGGATCTTCTTCTTCAGCACCCTCTCCAGCAGCAGGCTCCTCAGCGGAGCCAAGGAAAAGACCAGAGTCTGTACTTCCGCTGATAATCGGATTGTCCGCGAGATCTTTGATGGTAACTCCTGCTGTCACAATATAATTGATATCAGGTTTTTGTTCAGAGGTTTCCAGCAAAACCGTTTTATTGGAAGCATCTGTTGCATCCATCTGTACACTGACCACCGTTAGTGTGTTGGCAGGGTTGATCTGTTCAACGATACCAAAAGCGGCTTCAGGGTCGATAGGCAATTGAACGGCCTCGCTGAATACGACCTTAACGTGCATTTTGTCCGGCGCAGAAACACTGTTGACGGTAGGGGGGATAGTGTCAGTCTCAGACTCACCCTCGCCTTCACCGTTCATGGTTTTGGCGCTGGCCTCCGGACTGTATTCTTCACTTTCCAGGTCATCGGAACTGAAGGCAGTAACCGAAAAGTAATACATCGTATCCGCTTCAAGCCCATCAAGCACATAAGAGGCGGTGTTGTCTTCAGTGTCTGCCTCATTTTCATAGTCTCCTTCTCCAGCTTCAAAAACGGAAAAAGTGCCGTAATAGATGCGGTAATGATCCACCAAGCCTCCTCCTGCATCTTTGACACTGGCCCACGTCAATCCAATTGAACCGGAATCAACAGGAGTAGCCTCTACACCAGTAACGTTTCCCGGTGTACCGGCTGCAAGGGCAGTCTGGGCGGCGAAAAGGATCGCGCTGGTTAAACAAATAAGTATTTTTTTCGTATTCATGATATCGATTTATGTTTTAAATCTTACTATTATAGCAAATTTCACTCACAAAAGCAACCCTTATTACCAGTAATAGATCCAATTGTGAGCCCAGTGGCAGACCCAAGTGTAACCACACGATGGATTCACAATTGGATCTACGCGCGAAGCGCGGACTTATAATCGGAATAGTTGTCTTTTACAGGAGATAATTTATAATGAATGGGAAATAAAAAGTAATAACCAGCTCCAAAATGCCCAAAAAGCTAGCAAAACAGCGCGAAACCACTGTGGTTTTAATGGATGAAAAAAAATGGTATAAACCCTCCCGAAAAATCCGCAAAACGGCCACCGTTAAGCAGTGGAAAAAGGTTCATGATGATGCCCGGAAAAATCCCGTGAAATTTTGGGAACAGGCGGCTAAGGAATTGGAGTGGTACGAACCCTGGGAAACACCCTTTAAAGAGGTTAAAAAACATTTTTACCAGTGGTTTATCGGGGGCAAATGCAACATCGTACACAACGCGCTCGACCGTCACATGGGCACGCCAACCGAAAACAAAACCGCCATTATTTGGGAAAGTGATCGTGGCGACCATCGAAAACTCACTTACAAAGAACTCAATACTGCGGTCTGTAAAATGGCGAATGGTCTGAAAAGTCTGGGCGTCCGCAAGGGCGACCGGATCGCGATTTACCTGCAAAACACGCCCGAAATCGCTATTTCCATGCTGGCCTGCGCGAAAATCGGGGCCATGCATTCCGTCGTGTACGCAGGTTTCTCCGCTCACGCGCTCCGCGACCGCATTGAAGACGCTAAGGCAAAAATCCTGATTACCTCCGATGTCGGCTTTCGGAGCGGAAAGATCATCGACATGTATTCTCTGTGTCACGATGCCCTGAAGGGATGTAAGTGCATCAAAAAGGCGGTGATTGTAAAACGTCATCCCAACAGCGAAAAAAAGAACAAAAAACGCGATATCTGGTACGGAGAACTTGTCAGGAATCAATCCGCTGAATGCAAAACGTGCCCTATGGACGCTGAGGACCCTTTGTTCGTCCTTTACACTTCGGGCACTACCGCTAAGCCAAAAGGTATTATTCACGTACATGGAGGCTATCAGGTGGGCATTAACCGCACATTCCAATGGGTGATGGACATCAAGGATGATGATATTTACTGGTGTTCCGCAGATCCGGGCTGGATTACGGGTCATAGTTACATCGTTTACGCCCCCCTGATGGCAGGAGTTACTACGGTCATGTTCGAAGGGGCGCCGAATTTTCCCAACCCCGACCGCCTCTGGAAGTTAGTTCAAAAATACAAAGTCACCGTCTTCTACACAGCCCCCACACTTATCCGTGCCTTGATGCGCTTCGGAGACGAATGGGTGACCAAACATGATTTATCCAGCCTTCGCCTCCTTGGTTCCGTGGGCGAACCAATCAATCCAAAAGCCTGGCAATGGTATTACCGTGTGGTGGGCAAAAAACGATGCCCCATCATGGATACGTGGTGGCAAACGGAAACAGGGATGTTCATGATCACACCGCTTCCTTCCATGTCTCTCAAGGCGGGTTCTGCTACAATCCCCTTCCCAGGGATCATCGCCGACGTGGTCGACAAACAGGGGAAGCGTGTGAAGGCGGGAGAAGGCGGCTATTTAGTCATTAAAAACCAATGGCCCTCCATGCTTCGCACTATCTACAACAACCCTAAGCGCTACATCAAAACGTACTGGAAAGACATCCCCGGCTACTATCTAACTGGTGACTTGGCTCACAGAGATAAAGATGGCTACTTCTGGATACAGGGCCGCTCAGATGACGTGCTTAAAATCGCCGGTCATCGTATCGGCACCGCGGAGATCGAAAGTGCTCTGGTGGCTCACAAAAAGGTTGCAGAAGCTGCCGTCATCGGCAAACCACATGAAATAAAAGGGGAATCGGCGAAGGCATTTGTGATTTTAAAGAAAGGCGTTGAGCCTAGCGAAAGTTTGATAGCGGAGCTCAAAAAACAAATCCGTAACGAGCTTGGCCCCATTGCGATTACTGATGAGATCGAATTTGTCGACTCCCTCCCAAAAACCCGCTCCGGCAAGATCATGCGCCGTATTTTGAAGGCAAAAGAGCTGGGTCAGGCTTTGGGCGACACGAGCGCGTTGGCGGATTAGCGCCATTTGACAACTGTCACGGAAAAAGGTAAAAAGATTCCCTGTTTTATTAAATACGAAATTTTGACCGAGGAATTACCAAGAAACTTATCTTCTTTCGATGCGACCTGTGAGCAGGCCGGCAATTTGCTGAATGTCAGCAAAAGAAAAATCGCCCAATTGATAAGGGAGGCAATTGGAGAGGCAGTTAACGCAAACCCTAACAATATTTTTTACGAAGTAATCCCACAGACAGAAGGCCAAGTTGTTTTGGAGGCGCAGGAAAAAAAGAAGGCAGGCGCAAAAGTCATCCGGTTATGCCTTAAAATCATACTGCCACGTGGTGGCGCCTCAGGCACACTGGCGGATGAGCGTATCCTTAAAATTACCCGCGAATCCGATACTGGGCCCGAAACACTGGTACAGGAGATTGTCTAAAGTCCAATCTCATCCGCAATTCCCTTTATAGCTTCGAGCGAAATCTCTAAAAATTCCCCAAGCTCCAAGTCCAACTTTTCGCATTCCCGGATGACGTCCCGGTTCACTTTGGCAGCAAAGGATTTGTCTTTGAATTTCTTTTTAATGGATTTAACCTCCGCATTGGCTAATTTTTTGTCTGGCCGCATAAGACCATACGCGTAAATCAACCCCGTTACCGTCTCTCCGGCCGCTAAAGCATGCTGGAATTTGGTGGTTCGTTCCTTGTCTTTATAATCCCCGCATTCCGTACCGTATGCGTGGGAAATAATCACTTCAATCAATTCATCCGAAACACCAGCATTTTTCAAAATATCCACACACTTTACGCAATGCTGGCTCACATCGTTTTTTGTTTCGTCAAAATCAATGTCATGGAGTAGCCCCGCAATACCCCAAAGCTCCTCGTCTTCCCCCAATCGTTTAGCCAAAGCGCGCAAAACCACCTCCGACTCTCTGCAATGGTTACGGATCATCGGATCTTTGATGTGTTTGCCGAACAGCTCTTGGGCCTGCTTGTAGGTGATGCCTGCTTGCATTATGCTTGTGGTTAAAAAGTATTTTTAGAGATTAATTTCTATTGACAAATAATATTTTATATATTACAATATAATCCAATTGATAATTCAAACATTATGATTCCTAATGGAGAATACCATAGTCCTGAAATAGTCCCTCTCGACATAGACTCAAAAAGACCCAAGAGCAATATTGATCGATCTAGAATGAACGTTTTGCACAGACTACAAAAAGACAATAGGCTTTGTAGATCTGCCAAAATATTGCTATTAACAAGTGATTTTTTTGACGAAAGTCATTTAGCGGACCTTGCCGCTTTAAGCCACTCCGGTCATATCGATAGGGTTATGGCTGTGTGCGAAGGTTGTTGGGAAACAGTCCAAACTTATAAAGGTTCCAATTTGGCTGAGGATATACATATGTTACATATTTTATTGGAAAACCAAATAAGAACAAGTGCTATTAGTCCAGAAAAAAATGCGCATGACACCCAAATACTTCAAAAAATTCTAAGGTTTGTGGTACGCAAAGCCGTCCGCATGGCAATTAAAAATCATATCGTAAAAAGCAGTTATTACAACACCAGCTTTAGCGGTAGTGACATTAAGGATTGTCTCGCCCTAATAGATGATTTATGAGATAGCGAAGGAGCCAAAAGACGCCATTACAACACCTCTTTCAACCGACCCACCACAAACTCCTTATCCAGCGCGCTTAAAAACCAGCCAACCTGCGGGCCATATTCCTTACCCAACAAGAGTTTGTAAATGGCCTGGAAACAATCTTTTGGCGTAAAATCATCATTCCCTTTTACAATGCTGTGGACAGTGCCGTGGATATTTTCCCCCTCCCAATCCTCCAGCACTTCCAATATCTTTTTCAGTTCAGCAACGAATTTTTTTTGCACATCCGACAGGTCTTTTGCTGCCTCAGGGAGTGTCTCCTGCAACTCATAACGGTAGCGATCCGGCGCGTATGATTTAATCCATTTTTTAGCGTATCCCACGCGCAGATCGACTTCTTTTTTATCCTCTTCCGTCAGCGCGCTGCCCTTCATCTTCTCCACCGCCTCATACACATTCAGTCGTGGAATCTGAATAACAAAAACCAATTGTCCGAATCGTGGCAGAAACCGTTCCACAGGTTTTTCATCCGTCAGCTGGCTCAATTGATACAGGCGCGACAGATCTGTTTGCAGAGTGTCTTTTTCCTCTTTCATAAAATATAGTTGGGCGGCCTGGTCGTGCTGGTCAAAAAGCCGTGGAATCGTGTCTCCTTCCGGGTCGAATTCAATCGGCTGATTCGGTTTTTTGCTGAGCATCAAAAATCTCAGCATTTCCGGCGGAACCAAATCCGCGATTTCCCGTGCCGATTGCCCAAGCCCCTTGCTGGCACTCATTTTTTTGCCGCCAATCAGGAAGAATTCATACGGAATATTGAAAGGAATGTCCGTTTTGGTGATTTCGTTACAAATCGCTTCGCCAATATTATGCGAACCGCCGGCCGCATTGTGGTCTTTCCCGCTTCCCTCCACCGTCACATCATATACATCCCACTTAGCCGGCCATTCCACTTTCCAGGTCAATTTGGCATTACCGTCGAAAGGCGAAATTTCCCCTTCATGTTCACAGCCAATCGCCCATTTTACTTTATCCTTTTTGCAAATATATTTCACCTTTTCACCATCAAAGCTAATCACATCCGTACTGCCGATTTTGCCGCATTTTTCACACACAATCGAAACCGGCGACCAATGTTCGGGCTTTCCGGAACCGGATATACGCCTGTAAATCTCCCGGATTTCATTATTTTTAGTCAGTCCAGTTCTAATCCAGTCATTCATTTTGCCGGAAAGGTAGGCCTCCTTGGCACGCGGAATTTCGGGGCCAAAACCGATTTCTTTAATTACCCCCAAAAACGTCTGTCCATAATATTCCGCGAAATTTTCCGCTTTCCCATCCGGCGAAGGAACTTTGTACAACGGTTTCCCCATGTGTTCGTCAAACCCCTTTCCCTCCAGCTCTTTCGGCATGCCGTCCATGGGGTCAAAATCGTTAAATTCAAATAAAAACCGCGCTTTTTTGCCGCGTTCATTTAGCACTTGCGCCACAATACCGTGAATGACCACGCCCCGGAGCGAGCCTACATGCACTGGACCAGACAGAGTTTTTTCATCACGGATGATAAATTCCTCCTGCCCCATATAAGTATCGATGATTTTGTCTACGATTTCGTCAGCCCAGTACATCTTATAGTCTTAAGTTATAAGTCTTAAACCCTAAGCCTGTGGTCTTTGGCTTACCGCTTAGGACTTAAGACTTATAGCTTTTCAAATTGAACCTCACACAGGATAACAGCAGACGTTTGAGATGACAAAAGCTTTTTTCATGGGCATTTACATTTGACATTTTGTCTAAAAAATAGAAAATGGGTTCTAGCATACCGTTCTTTGACATTGCCGGGACAAGAAAAACCCTCCTTTTGTAATGTTTTATGTCTCCTAGAGACAAAAGCGGGTTTTTGGTTCGATTGTATCGAGCTGGGAATCCGTTTTTGTTAGGGGAAGGGCCGTAATCGGCAGAAATATAAACCATTTCGAAAGGAGTGATTGTGCAAACGACCGTGCGCAAGCTTACATGGAGAGATAATGACCCGATGACCCAGAAGGCTGTCGAAGCCATCCGTTCAAAGGGGGTGGCCAAAAAGCCTATGACCCAAAAGGAAGCAGGTCAGATCCTCTTAGAGGGTCTGGATATAATTTTGCAGAAAAGGATGGAGAGGCGAGGTCCGCGACAGGGAGTATGTTCCATCGCGTTTGAAGAGGCTGATACCACGGAGTCATTCACAATATTGTGAAAGGAGGCGGACTAGAGAAAATCGTAGCCAAAGCAGTACTTGCCGGCTATCTGTGCCGGAAGGCGATTCATTGAATCGCAGAAGTAAAAAAGGCTTGGGAACGCCTGGAAAAGCACCTCGTTCGGAGCAACGAGATGCTCCATGGTACCGCGTTATCAACTCCGACTTCCGCAACCTTTAGCCTTCTTGTCCCGTCTCATTTTCTCAGTATCGGTCTCCGAGAGAGTGCCGGGACTGGAAGCGATGTGCTCTGTGCCCTCTCTACTTCGGTGGGGAGGGCGCTTTTAAATTTGCGATTTCAAATTTTGTTGATATTATCCACCCCCTATGTCATTCAGAGCGTAGCGAAGAATGACAAACAGGGAGAGACAATATACCTGCGCTCCTTTGAATGGCAAACAGGGGATGTCACACATCTAACCCTCTGGATGGCAAATGGACCTAATCTCTCTCTAAAATCTTCTCCAGATCATAATCTTCCGGATGGTCGACAAATTTCTTGGCCTCTTTGTAGTGCTTTTCTTTCAGGTAATGCATATTGTCAAAAGCCAGCTGATAATCCTGCGCGCCCACATCCACGAGCCTTGTTTTGATCTTTCCCGTCTTAGGATCTGCAATGTCTTTAAGGTACAATGGAGAAAATTTCCCATTCGCCTTAGCGATCACAATACAGCCCGTATGGCCTTCATCGAACAGCTTTTTAACCCCCATGCCGAGCATGGTGCAATAATTCATATCAAATGCGGAAGGGTGGCAGGCGCGGATTTCATACCCCAGTTCAACCGGGCGGCTTTTAACGCCAAGCCCCAATTCCTTTAATTTTTTCTGCAATAGTACATTAAAAATATGAGCTTTCGACACCGTGCCAAGCTCCGGATGCCCATGTTCATCGAAGGTGAAATTAATGCCGCAATTGGCGATTTCAGACTCTTCCATGTAATGGAACACCCCTTCGCTAATCATAATAGCGCCATGATGTACGTTAATCGTCTTCCGGATGAGAACGGAAGAAACCATCATATCGATGATCTTGTTGAAGGTGATTTTTTTGCCCTTGAACATTTCCGGAATAATAACAAGCGGATAATGGCAGGCGGTGCCAATACCAAAGGCCAGATGTCCGGCCTCTCTGCCCATTACCGAAACCACAAACCAGTTGCCACTGCTTCGTGCATCCTCGTAAACCGTCTGCGCGATACGCGTTCCTTCATTTTTAGCAGTCTCATAGCCAAAAGTCGGCAATCGATCAGGTAATGGAAGGTCGTTATCAATCGTTTTCGGAACGTGAATATTCTTGATATCAACCTTTTGGTCATTTAGGAATTTGGTGATTCGGTTGGCAGTCGATGCGGTATCATCTCCGCCGATGGTAACCAATAACTTCACATTATTTTTAGTGAAAAATTTTGTGTTAAATTCAGAATCTTTTGGTTTATATCTGCTCATCCTAAGCACGCTCCCGCCACGGTTATAAATATAATCCGCATAAGAGAAATTAAACTCTACCGTCTCAGGCTTGTCAGTAAAAATCGTTTTAGTTCCTTCGTTAAAACCAATTACGCGCCAGCCTTCTTTCAAAAACGATTTCGCAATCGAACTGATCACTGAATTGATTCCGGGTGCGGGTCCGCCACTGCACAGAATGGCGACTGTTTTTTGTTCTGGCATAGTTTGAAAATTTAAAATTGAAAATTATAAATTCTTCGCGAGAAGCTCCATCATATCCACCAGCCGATTAGCATATCCCCATTCATTATCGTACCACAGCAGTATTTTAAGCGTCTTGTCACCGATCACTTGGGTCAGTTCAGTGTCCAGAATACTGGAGTGTGGGTTGCTCTTAAAATCGATAGAAACAAGCGGTTCATCACAATAGTCGATAATCGGTTCATAATAAGGATCACGGGCGATTTCGCGGAAATAATCATTGAACGCATCTCTGTCTACCGCCTTTTCCAGTTGCAGAACCACATCACAAACCGAGCTGGTCGCGATGGGCACGCGATAGGCCATTCCATCCAATTTCCCCTTCAGTTCAGGAATGATTTTGGCGGTCGCCCGTACGGCGCCGGTGGTGGTCGGGATCACGCTCATCGTCGCACTGCGGGCGCGTCTTAAATCACGATTCGAATTATCCAACAGGTTCTGAGAATGGGTAAAGGAATGGATTGAGGAGACAGAAGCGGTTATAATACCCCATTTTTCGTGGATCAGTTTAATGGGCGGAGCGATACAGTTTGTCGTACAGCTGGCATTAGAAATCACATTGTGTTCGGGCTTCAAATCCTTTTCGTTCACACCCAAAACGAAGGTCGGCGTGTCGTCCTTCATCGGCGCCGAAACCAGCACTTTTTTAGCGCCGCCCACCAAATGACGGGAAGCAATATCATAAGTTTTTGCCTTGCCGGTACATTCCAAAACCAGATCCACCCCATGTTCTTTCCAGGGGACTTCGCTGGCATCTTTGGTGGCAATGCATTTTACCTCTTTATCATCCACCACGATCGTATCACCACCTTTGGCGTAAATATTGTTATTAATTTTTCCGTGGACTGAATCATATTTTAAAAGATGAGCGCGCATCTCCGCGTCTTCACTGCGCGCGTTGATGGCGACCACTTCGACATTGGGATTAAGAAGCGATAATCGATGGACGATCCGTCCGATACGGCCATAGCCGTTAAGACCTATTTTTAACATGGTGGAGGAGGGTTAATAATAAATTTTTAATTTATATTTTTTAATTTTTAATAAAAATTGATTAAAAATTTTAAATTTCAAATTAAAAATTAAAGTGAGCTTCCGCACACTTTAAAGAGTATTAACATTTCCTAATATATCCAACTTGTGCATCACCATATCCTTAATGGCATCACGTGCCGGGCCAAGATATTTGCGCGGATCGAAATTAGAAGGATTATCCATAAAAGCCTTACGGATCGTGCCGGTCATTGCCAGTCGTAGGTCCGTATCAATATTCACCTTGCAAACGGCCATTTTGGCCGCCTTAGAAATCATTGCTTCCGGCACACCCTTAGCGCCGGGAATATCGCCACCATACTGATTGCACAGCTCAACAAACTCCGGAATAACCGTCGAGGCGCCGTGCAGAACAAGCGGATAGCCTTTTGGCAGCTTACTGCTGATTACCTCCAGACGTTCAAAATCCAGTTTCGGGTCCCCGCTAAACTTAAACGCACCATGGCTGGTGCCGATAGCAATAGCTAGTGAATCCACTCCTGTTCGCTCCACAAACTCCACCGCCTGATCCGGATCGGTATAAGACCCTTCGCCGGAGGCGACTTTCACATCATCTTCCACGCCTTCCAGCTTGCCCAGCTCCGCTTCCACCACCACGCCTTTTGAGTGGGCGTATTCGACCACCTGTTTGGTAAGGCGTACATTTTCTTCAAAATCATGATGGGATCCGTCGATCATTACACTCGTAAAGCCACCATCTACGCACTGTTTGCAGATGTCAAAATCCGCTCCATGGTCTAAATGCATGGCAATCGGAATATCCGGGCACTCCTCTACAGCGGCCTCGATCAGCTTTTTTAGATAAATAGCATTAGCATATTCACGAGCCCCTTTGGAAACCTGCAAAATCACCGCGCATTTTTTCTCGGCTACGCCGGCAATGATCCCCTGGATCAATTCCATGTTGTTCACATTAAAAGCGCCGATGGCATAACCGCCTTCGTACGCTTTTTTAAACATTTCTTTTGTATCAACTAACATAATTTTGCAGATTATAGGTTTGATAAAAAATCAGAAATCACAAATCACAAATCAGAAATAAAATTATTTCTTATCTTCTCCCTCAAGAGGCATTTCAGCTTGTTCAGGCGGCGTTTCCTCTTTCTTCGGTTCTTCTGCGGGCATCTCAGGTTCAGCGATTTCTTCAGCTACTGGCTCCTCCGCTGGCTTCTCTTCCTCAGCCGGAGGCTCAGGAACTTCCTCTTCAGCAGGAGCCTCTTCTTTCGGCTCCTCCGCTGGCGCTTCCGGTTCGGCTGGAGCTTCCTCCTTTTTCGGTTCTTCAGCTACTTCGGGCTGAGGGGTTGCGGCTTCAGCAGCAGGTTTGTCTTTATCAAAACTGACTTCCACGTTTTCTTTTTGTTCTTCGTCTTCGATTTCAAAGTATTCCTCCTCTTTAAACTTGAGCGCCTGCGCAATGATTTTGGCAGGGAATTGCTGGATCTTGGTGTTGAAATCACGCACAACACTGTTGTAAAAACGACGGGCAGATTGAATCTTGTCCTCCGTATCTACCAATTCGTTCTGAAGCTGTAAAAAATTCTCATTCGCCTTCAGGGCCGGATAATTTTCCGCAACCGCGAACAATGATTTCAGGGCGCCGGACAGCATATTCTCTGCGGCACTTTGATCTTTAATATTCGTCGCGTTGATGGCTTGAGCGCGAGCCTCAGTAATCTTGGTCAACACTCCTTCTTCGTGAGCGGCATAACCTTTTACCGTCTCAATGATATTAGGAATTAAGTTGTATCGGCGTTTCAGCTGTACGTCGATATCGGACCAAGCCTCTTTAACGCGGTTGCGCAGCTTGATCATTCCGTTGTAGGCCAATATCACATAAAGGAGAATGGCGACTACAGCAACAATCAGTAATGTCATGGTTTGGGGGATTAGTAGAAATATACAGAATCAATTTAGCAAAAAACCGACTATCACAAAAGAGAAAAGTCGCCAAGATGTCGACTATTTGCCGATAGTATTATATAGTGGCAATGTTTTATTATTTAAGACATAAAACCATGGAGATTCTTGCTTTTCTTGTCCCACTATTGCCTTTTCTGATCATTATCCTGGCAGTCACTATCCGCCAGATCAATGAGTACGAACGCGGTGTTATGTTTACGATGGGTAAATTCACCGGTCTCAAAAATCCGGGTTGGCGCATTGTAATTCCGATTTTTCAGAAAATGATTAAGGTAGATTTGCGTGTAAAGGCCGTCGACGTACCCGATCAGGATGCCATTACAAAAGATAATGTTTCTATCCGTATGAATGCGGTTATTTATTATAAAGTTTCTCATGCCGAGAAGGCGATTTTAGAGGTGGAACATTTTGCTTATGCCGTTTCTCAGCTAGCCCAAACCACCATGCGAAATGCCGCTGGTGAGGTAACACTCGACGAACTCCTGAAAAATCGAGATGAAGTGGCAGCGCGCATTAAAGAAATTGTAGATAAAGCCAGTGATCCGTGGGGAATCAAAGTCGATACGGTTGAACTGAAAGACATCGGCCTGCCGGAAAACATGAAACGAACCATGGCAAAAGAAGCCGAAGCGGAACGTGAAAAACGTGCCGTTATCATCAAGGCAGAGGGTGAAGTCGCCGCCGCTGAAAACATGGCCAAAGCCGCCAACATGCTTCACGCAGCCCCTGGCGCTTTGCACTTGCGCACATTACAAACCGTCAACGATCTATCCTCCGACCAGTCTAATACCACTATCTGGATGATGCCGATTGAAGTCCTGCGTGCGGTGGAACAAGTGAAAGAATACATAGAGAAAAAGAATCAGTAGTCTGAACTGTGATTTATTTGATTAAATGATGAGCATGATTAAAATCAGGCATCATAGTTAATCAATGAATCATAATAATCACAGTTCAGACATCCTATCTGTATTGATCCGAACTGGTCTCCCGTATTTTTTCCATCCGCAAGCTCTCCACCTGCTCCTTAATGCCAGTTTCTAGTCGCACAGTGGGTTCGTAATCGAGCACTTCTTTGATTTTTGAGATGTCCGCGTACTGACCCATTACATAATCCTCCTTAACCGGATTTTCGATGTAAGCCGGTTCCATGTCTTTGCCGAACGCTTTGATCAGCGCGTCCGCAATATCTTTTACAGAAGTGGCACGGCCGGTGCCGATATTAAATACATCCGCCCCTAATTTTTTATCGGTTCCAATGGCCAAAGTCAGCCCCTGCACCACATCACGCACATTGGTAAAATCGCGGGTTTGTGTGCCGTCACCATAGATCACAGGTGTTTTATCGCGGGCGATGTCCCAGCAGAACTGAGAGATCAGATTGGCATAAATCCCTTTCGCTTCTTCGTTCGGTCCGTACACGCTCATGAACCGGAAGCCCACCACATCAATATCCGGATTCACTTTATTAAAACAGCGCGCAATATGCTCATACGTCCTTTTTGTAACGGCATAATGGTTTATTGGTGTTACTTGCTGATCCTCCGTTAGCGGGAGGGGATTGTTGCCATAAAGCGATGAGGTCGAGGCGTATAAAACCTTTTTTATTCCGTTGTTTTTCGCCCAATCCAGAACAGTAGTAAACGATTCAATCGCGTTGGTATAGGCCCACACAAAATCATCTCCCATAAACATGGGCGCGCTGCTCGTTCCGGCCAGATGGATTATGTAATCAACAGGTCCCACCTTATCCAGATCTTCCTTTTTGCGGGCATCTCCTTTAACAAATCGAATGTCCGGCAATAAATTGGTTTCATCCCCTAAAAATAGATTGTCCAAAGCAATCATCTCATATTTTTCTTTATTCAGATTGCAGAAGTTGGAGCCGATAAAGCCGGCTCCGCCAGTGACTAAAATACGTTTCATAATCAAAAATTATTAATCAACGGATTCAGCTTACCGATTGACGCTCGATTTTTCAAATCTAATGCGTCGAAATAACCGCGGGCAAAGCATTCAGTTTCAGCAAATAGCCATTCGTGTAATCCGCGGAACTCGTTGCTGAAATGACTGGGGGATTGTCAGGGGTGAAATTCGGATACCAATGAGAATCCGCGGAACGGTCCGTCCACACCACATTCTTATCCGAAAAACTGCTGGCTTCGGCGGCAAAGTCCGTCGCCAAACCGAATAGCTCATTTCCCGCCCCCCCGTTATGAATTTTGCCTGTCGTGGTTACAGCGCCGCCGATATTTAACTTCACATTATCATCTCCGGTTGCCAGCCGAACCGACAGCTTATCCCCTGTGCTGGCTCCCAGCACATTGAATCGCAGGCGGTAGGTATTCGTCTGCCCCGCCCACACCTTTTCTTCCTGTGGGAAGCTCAGAATCAGCTTGCTGTTTCCTGCCACACCTCCGTTACAATTCATACCCGTATCTGCTCCATTTTGCCCTGTATGGGCAAAGCAAGATTTGGCGCCCGCGTCCCACATTAAATAAACTTTTCCGACTTCACTGGCATCGCTCGGCTTAAGAAAAGAGTCATTGCGGAAAACGGCTATCTGATCAACAGTAGTCAGGCCATCTTGAGTCACATCAAAAACCAACCGTCCGATTCCAATATCCGACACGGAGGTGATGGAAAATTCATAGGCTTCATTATCTCCATTCATCAATGCGCGTTGGGAACCGCCCAGCAGAGCAAATGTCGGTGAACCGCTTCGCACCATAAACTCCCGCACATCTTCTGTAGAAACCTGTATGGCCATCGTATTGTCCATCGCCGACGAAATCTGCCCCACTGCTTCAAACGTGCTGGCATTGTTACCGATGGTCATCAGCCCGATGCGAAATGTCTGCCCCGAATACTGTTCATTGAATTGCCGGGGGTCAATGACATCGACCAGCACTTCCAGGCTCGCAGTAGAACGTTTAGGCACATAAAAATCCAGATTCGAAAAAGTGGCCTTCCCATTCACCAAAAGCGCGTTTTGGTAGTGAAGTTTGTCGAATTTATCCGGATACCGTACGTACGCTTGTTTAATTACCTCTGTGCTTTCGTTCGGATCCGCCTCAAATCCATCTCCTTCCGTATCATTCACCACGCTCAAACGTCTGATTACCCACGGTTCCGGTCCAGCCTGAAACTCATAGCGGGCTACCGATTGCAGGCCTTTAGGAATAACATTTTGCGCATCTGCAGCCCCCTCAGAAACACCCTCTTCTGCCGGCACGGACACCGTCGTTTTCAGTACATTGGTCGACGTGGTATCCGTTTGAACGTTGAGCAGGCTCTGTGAACTGATGAGACGGATCAATTTATCATTCTGGCTGGCCCGCAATTCGATTTTAAAATTGTCATTAGCCTTAAATCCATAGCGGTCAAAAAAGTTGTCAGGAATGGTCCAGTTAAAGGTGTAAATCCCACCCTCCTCTGTCTGCGTGATGTAGGCAATGCGGGCGCGCTTCCAGCTATTCCGTTCGGCTATTCTCAGAGTGATTCCCTGCTGGTCGGTCGGTAGAAAATTGTGAGCTTTCCAGCGGATTTCGATCGTTTCACCCGCCTGATAACTTTGGCGTTCCGTTGGCGACAGAATCTCGAAAAATGCGAAATCATCCACGGCTTGCGTTGGTGGAGCTAGTGAGACAATAAAACCGATTAACATCAACGCAGAAAAAATTCGTTTACTCATAATAATGCAGTTAAACTATCGTCATTGTACTTGAAATCCGCTTAACAAAAAACCTCCCGACCAATTGGCGGGAGGTTTTAAGCAGAAAATCAAATTAATTTTCCAGTCGATTGGTGAGCGGATAATCACCAGTAATTTTTTTCCCATTATTAATGCCGTCTGACTCAATTGTGATTATGACGGAATTAGTCGTTCTAACTCCTCTTGCCGTGGCCTCCAGAGTGTAAAGATTGGTCGAGCCCTTTTTGACACGTTCAGGGGGTGAAAAAGTCAGTGTGAGTTTTTTTCCGTTTTGTAAAATCGCCGGATTTAAATAAACACTGCCTTTTTTGATTTTAAATTCGGAAAGTGCCGACACGCCATTAATAGTTTCTATGGCATCATCTATCGTGAAGGTAATGGTATTGATGTCATAATCGTAATTCATAGAAGAAATTTCAAACTTTGATAACTCATTAGAACCATTGATTAACACGGAAGTACCAAGGCTGCTCAATTTGATTTTAGGAGCCGTTATGGCTAATGAATCTTTATCAATTTCCTCACCAAATGACACATCTTTTTTGGCAGTAAGACTGTAGTTGGGAATGGCAATTTTTTTAGGCGATACTACATTAATCCGACCCGTTAGCTGATTATTTTCCAGTTCATCCACCTGCACATACAGGTAAGAAACACACACGGCCACGAGAGCCAAAAATCCCAGAGAATAGACACGCGTATGCTTTTTGAGATGGTTTTTAAATTTTTCGAACATATTTTTGTTTTGGTTAAAAAATGTAAAGTTTGTTTATTTAATTGGACTCAGGCTCATCTCCGTCGTCAGGACTGCCCGGCAAATCCCCCGCATCTCCCTGTATGCCAGAAACATCCGCGGACACGTCATTTGAATCATTCGGAACACCTCCTCCGGGGACGGTGGCTCCAGCAGAAGCATCTTGAGCAGGCAAGTCATTTAATTGTCCGGAAACCGTGACATCCCGCTGGTTAATATCGACATTGTTGGGGGCTACAACGGCACCGGTGTTGACCCGGATCGACTGAGAGTGCCGGGTGGAAAAAATACTTCCGGTGATTTTAGACATCTGAATATCCAGTTTCTCCACACTCAAAAAGAGCCAGGCAACCATAAGAGCTACCAGTGTTAGAAACAGGAGTGAATAAACATTCCGATGCCTTTTAAGATGTTCGAACATTTTTGTTTTGGTTAAAAATTATTTATTTAATCCGTTTCATCCTCCACCACAAGGGAATCTTCTCCCATTTCCTCTTCCGGCTCAACCACCTTGGTCACGGCTGGGCGAGCTTGGTATTCCTCCACGCGGTTGGAATATTTGGCAACCTCAGCATCCAATTGCTCAACTTATTTTTAGTTTAAATAATGATGTTTAACTATTGCTTATTATAAACCGCATTGACCGTAGTGACAATTTTGTTTAACAAACGGAAAGGTTGTTTGGGCGGACGCTGATAGCCCGGCAGTTCTAAAAATTCAATCCAATAGTCTCCGGCAGGGTATGTGAAGAATTGAGAGCCCTCCGCCTCTGCCAGTTTGTTGCCGCCCCTATCGTAAATTACATATTGTCCGAACTCCGGAAAAACCTTCACGCCCAAAAGAGGCCCTCCGCAATTAAACCGGTAATCCCCATCTATTGTAATAGTGCCACCGGCATTCAGGTCAAACACTAAAGGTTCTGGCGTGGAGTGGCCGGGTACCGGCGCAAATTCCACCCGGTAATCCCCGACTGGCAGATTAAATGTTTCCGTGCCTCCCACATGTCGCTTCATTAATTCATTTGTCTCATTACCAAAAATAATATACTCAGCATTATAAATAGGCACCCTGATCTGTACCTGACCGGTTCCCGGTTCGTCTGCTGCTAAGTGAAGATCATTGGGGGTATGGGAAACCAAAGAGGATAGAATAAATAGATAGGCTACAAAAACGACAGAATAGACCAGGGAACTCCTAATGGCAGGCTTGATTTTAGCGATCATATTTGGGTTTATTTTTTAAAGTTTATGTTACATTATAACATATTTATTTTATTATAGCAAGCATTATCAACCAATTTTGTTAATTAATCAGTCGTGGTATAGTTGTTTCACCTAATTGGAGGCCTACCTCTCGCTTTGCTCGAGGTGGAGACCTGATGGAAGACCTAATAGGTGCTAATCCAATTAGGTCACCGATTAGACCACCCATTAGGGCCCCAATTGGAATTTATGTTTTTCAGAAAAAAGAAACCAAAACGGCTTTATTACCCCACCCAATCGCATTGGTATAATCGGCCACGCCGTCGGTCGACCCAAAAGGCACGAAAAACCTCCAGAAGAAGCCTGATGAGTTCTTTTCGTAATTGGATTAAGCGATCAGTTTATACGGCGATAGTGATTGCGGGAGCCGGCACTCTTTTCCTCTTCCTATTCGCTTTTTCATACTTGTCCATTACCAATATCCAAGTGGTCCGGGAAAATTTTAATATCGACAGCAGTGCTATCGAAAATCAGCTGAATCGTTTTGTCGGAAAAAATCTTCTCTTTTTCCCTAAGTCATTGATTTACAAAACGATCAATACTCACTTTCCCGAATTTGCTGAAATAAAGATCAACAAAGTTTTTCCCTCCACGGTTAAAATCGAATTAAAAAGCCACCCCATTGTGGCCAATTTAAGAGCTTATTATGTTTTACCGGAGCCCGAAGTGGTGGTTGAGGAAGAAAGTTTTACCGAATTGAGCAAGGCTATCGAAGAATTATCCGGCGAAGATCCGAATTTAGCCCTGCTAAAACTAGACAGCCCATTATCCGACGAAGATATTGCGGATCCGATTTTTGATTTGGGCGAAGGGGGAGATGGGGCTAAAGAGACTGAGCAGAAATCGCTTATGAACCGCATCGGGCAGGCTATTTTCGACCAGGAAGAAAACCTGGAGCTGATGACCATTACGGTCCGTCAGCTGAGCCAACCGATAGGAGACCGGGAGCAGGTCATTCCGAAAGAGCATATGGATTATATACTGGAGAGCATCGATTATTTCACTAACGCCATGGGTCTAGAGGTATTGGGAGTAGATTATCTGCAGGTGGCCCGTGAGATTCATTTAAAAACCGAGAAGAAATTAGTTATTTGGATCAGTATTGAGCGTGGTCTGAAAGATCAGATCAATAAACTTAGTACTATTTACGAATCCGCGGAACTGGATCAGGAAGATTTAAGTTATCTTGATTTAAGGGTAAAGGACAAGGTAATTTATTGTCCGCGCAACGCGCGATGCGACCGCTAACCCAATAGTGGGGCAACAGTGGAGCAATAGTGGGGCAATGGTGGTCACAACCGCCCCACAATGAAATGGCCCCACAATAGCCCCACAACCGAAACATGTTCAGAAGCCTCCTTACATTATTATTGCTTGCCAGCCTGAATACTGCTCCCGCAGGAGAGGTTTCTGTAACAAATGCGTTTGAAGCCGATGATTTATTGGCTGTCGAATCCATACCTCACAAAAACGAAGAAGCCGTTGCTCCTGTGATCAACGCGCGCGCCGCCCTATTGATGGACTTAGATTCGGGTATTTTGTTGTATGAAAAAAATGCTAAACAACTTCTGCCGATGGCGAGTTTGACCAAGATCATGACCGCTCTAATCATTTTGGAGAACCATGATCTCGATGAGGTGGTGACTATCGAAGACAATTTCAACGAAATGGAAGAATTAGGAGTGCGGATATGGCTGAACCAGTACGAAAAAATAACCGTTAATAATCTGCTCACCGGCTTGCTGGTTCGTTCGGCAGGCGATGCGGCGATAGCGTTGGCCACCTATCACAGCGGGTCAACGGAAGCATTCGTGAACGAGATGAATGCCCGTGCTCAAACACTGCATTTAAACAGCACTCATTTCACCAATCCTATCGGCATCGATGATTCCAACCATTACTCCAGCGCTTTCGATTTAGCTATCCTGACCAAGCAGGCATTAAATTATCCGGATTTCCGCCGGATTGTGCGTATGCCGCGTGCATCTATTGCATCAACAGACGGAGGAATCGTGCATGAATTCGAGAGCACTAATTATCTTTTAGAGAGCTACCTCGACATTCGCGGTGTTAAAACCGGCACTACTGATGAGGCAGGGCAGTCTCTTATCAATTTAGCTCACCACTGGAACGGAAAAGAAGTGATTGTCATACTCCTAGACAGCCCTGAGCGTTTTCAGGAAAGTAAGCGGTTAATCGATTGGGCATTCCGCAATTTCTTATGGTAAGAATTCAGCTTTTTTATGACTTCGCTGTGTTGATATTTTGTAATTTGTAACTTGTAATTTACTCCTCCTCAAGGCGGAGTCGCGTAATTTGTAATTTTAAGTAGAGTCGCTTAAATTGCCAATTACGAGTTACAAGTTACGTTCCGCAAAGCGGAACAAATTACAAAATCCATTACAGAAAAAATTAAATTAGAGCAGTTTATATCAGAATATTTAGACATAGGTGTCAATGTAATAATGGCAAAAAAAGTGGTATTCTTATAAAGATGTAGGTAATAATATTTCGCGTTTAATTATCTAAAGCCCTTCTATGGTCAATGAAGAAGCAAGACGTGAACGGCATGCCAAATTAAAACAGCAAAATATCCAATTTAAAAATCCCATTCACCCGGGAGCAGCTGTCTCTGATTTTTTAAGCAACAGCCGTCAGCAGCTTTTTAAAGACCAGAACAATAATCCCCTCATCACTCAGCTGTGCAAGAGGGCGATCGGTCTTACCCTTGCCTTTCTGCTGATTGCACCGCTTCTTACCACTTATCAGATCACACAAGGTGCTTATATCGGTCAATTAGAAGAAGATTTAAACGTGCTTGAATACACTGACCAGGGGGCTGAATACGCCATCGCCGATATCATTACGGAAGATGGCTTTTTGTTAAAACCAGCCATCAATTCTACAGAAGGTGACCGGACCGGCTTTAGTGAGGTCTTTGTTTATACGGTGGAGCCAGGAGATACGCTTTCTACTATTGCGGCACGATTCAATCTAAAAAAAGAAACGCTGATGGCAGAAAATAATTTATGGAATCCTAATAGCCTACGCGTGGGTACTAAAATCAAAGTCTTACCAGTTGACGGCTTATCCCACATTGTTAAGAGCGGAGAAACAATCGATAAAATTGCTGAAAAATATAAAATTGAGAAAGGGATAATTATAAGTCAAAATCAATTAACGGAAGAAGAAGAATTGGTGGCAGACGCTACCCTTATTATTCCCGGCGCCAAACGCGAAGCTCCGGTTTATGCCTCTTATACTGCACCGTCCGCACCGTCTAATTACACTGGGCCTGCCGCTGTCGGGCGTTTGATCTGGCCAACAGTAGGAAAACTTACACAAGGTTATCACAACGGGCATCTGGCTATCGATATCGGTAGCCGGGCCAAAGGGCCGATTTACGCAGCGGCTGGAGGAAAGGTAATTAAGTCCAGCACAGGCTGGAATGGGGGATACGGCAATGTCATTATCATAGACCATGGTAATGGCATGCAGACTTTATACGCCCATAATGAAAAACTCTATGTGACCACAGGCCAGTATGTTGAACAGGGTCAAACGATCAGCTGGATGGGCAATACCGGCCGTGTGTACGGACCAACCGGAATCCATCTGCACTTCGAAGTCCGTATCAAGGGAGTCAAATACAACCCGATGAATTTCTTCTAATGAACATTTGACAATTGACCTTTGACATTTGACCCGCGCTCCAAGCAAAAAAGTCACATGTCAATTGTTACCTGTCGGATGTTTTTTTGGTGTGGCGGCAATCTCGCTGAGTGACAATCGCTTGTGTTATCATGCACCTATGAAATCCGTATTCCTATTCATCTGGCACCTCCCTCGGAACCTGGCCATCAGCCTGGTGCTTTTATACCAAAAAACCTTTTCACCGGATCACAGCAAATGGATGAAGGGGCTATTCCCGCATGGGCACTGCAAATTCCAGCCCACCTGTTCCGACTATTCCAGGCTCACTTACCAAAAAAACGGCTTCATCATTGGGGCTGGCAAAACCATTTGGCGGCTACTGCGCTGTCATCCATGGGCGAAAGGAGGAATTGATTTACCCTAGTCGTCTGAATCGGTGAGAATAGCGAGGATTTGAGACAGTATGTTCATGTTTGTTTTTTGTTGTTAAATCTCCCCCGTCACACCTTTGCCTCTGGCTTCGGTGTGTCGGCCCCTCCTTATCAGGAGGGCTTATTACAGGTCGATAGGTGGAGGCGTTGGGAATTCAGGTTCCTGTTTCGGTTGGTCAGGCGCCGGCATTGGAGCCTCTTTCATCAGTGATTCCTCCGGGATGGAGGGCATGGGTTGTTCGGGTTTGTTTTCAGGTTTTTGGGGAGACGCAAGATTTTGCGTCTTTACAGCGCTGTTTGATGGCGTCATTGTATCGGGTTTCTTTTTAGGTTTGCGTTTGCGGCGGCGTTTTTTGGATCCATCGGGCCTGGACTCTTCCTGGCGAGGTTTTATAACCTCGCTTTCAGCGGGCTGAGGGGCTTTGAAATCCAGATAGGTGGTTTGTTTGGGCTGATTATCAGCAGGTTTTTCTTCTGGTTTTTTGTCCGGTTTTTCGCCCTGATACACCTCCTCTTGGCGAGGTTTTATAACCTCGCTTTCAGGTTTTTGGGGAGACGCAAAATCTTGCGTCTTTACGGAGTCGTCTTGTTCAGGCTTTTTTAAATCTTCTCCATGCAGGTTCAGGCGTTCGGCTTGAAATTCCCGTATTTTAGCCACTACTTCGCTGGCGATTTGGTCAAATGGCCGGCCATCACGTACTTTGAATCCCGCGGCGCGGGCATGACCGCCACCCCCCATTTCGGCGGATAGCTTGCCCACATCAATTTGATTGCCAGTGGAACGCATACTTACCGACACACAATCAGGATTGTGTTTAATCAAAAAGATAATCTCCGCGCCAGGTGCGTTGGTGAGTAGGTCATCAATAATTCCTTCCGTTTCTTCAGAGACAGCATCGGCCTCCTGCAGATCTTCCTGGCTAATAGCCGACCACACCATTCGGTGAACGGGATCGACTTGGATTTTAGACAGCACGATTCCCCACAGTTTCAGGGTGCTCAGTTTTTTCGTCTTGTAAATATTCTTGATGATCTCCTGCTGGCGCGCGCCTAAATCCAATAATTTGCTCGCCGTTTCCATGGCGCGCGGAGACGTGTTGGCGTGCTGGAAACTGCCGGTATCGGTAATAATGCCGGCCAGCAATAAAGTCGCGATATCTTCCGTGATCAACTTTTGATTCAGTTTATTTCCCCAATGTATTAAAAATTCATACAACACCTCAGTCGTCGAGGCTGCCGTTACATTCACCAGGTTTACCTGTCCAAAATCCGTGTTACTGGAGTGGTGGTCGATATTGATGACTGGGGTTTCATAAAACATCTCTACGTTCGCGTCATAAATCGGCCCCAAGTGTTCAAAATTTCCCGTATCCAGAGTAAAAATCAAATCGTATTTATTCTTTCCGTGTTCAAAAAAGACATCTTCTCCAGAGAAAACACCGTTTTTTGGCGTGATGATGATGTTTAGTCGGTTACCTTCAGTGTTGTATTTGATTTTACCGATGGGGGTCTTGCTTGTGTCCAGACTTATAACAAAATCTGAAGAGCCCGCGAGTGAATTTTGCAGAATGTCGATAGCGGGGAGAAAGTTCTGATTCTCTTTGGCAGGATCATTCGTGGCTACGGCTACCTCTTTCCCCATTTCCTTTAAGATCAAATAGAGGGAAAGGGCAGCACCCAGACCGTCACAATCCGCCTTGGCATGGGTTAAAAGCAAAATTTTCTGGCTCTTATCCGTGAGACTGATGATTTGATCGTAGAGGTTTTTATCCATGATATATAAGGAAAGGAAAGAATTATATAATTAAATAAAAATTTGTAAAGTTCTAGCGTGTTAATATACTATTATAAAATATAATAAAAAATATGTCAAGAAAAAAGATGGATAAAAAAGCAACATCTCCTTTGAAAACAGGTTTATTTTTCTGTTAAACGTTCTGCCAACATTCCGATATTCCCAGCTCCCATCACAAGTATCACATCATTTTCTCCCGCTTCTTGCTCCAGTAGTCCGAAAGTATAATTCAGATCCTTCCCCCAGCTGACATCAGGATGATGAATGGCCGCTGTCAGCTTTTCCGAATTGATCTTAGCCTTGTCTTCTTCGGTGTCACGGGCCGCGTAAATATCGGTAATGATCACCTTATCCGCAGAGCCAAAAGCCTCCTTAAACTCCTCCAGCATCTGATGGGTTCTGGAGTGCTGATGGGGCTGAAAAACGCAAATTAATCGCTTCTCCGGATACGCCTTTTTCACCGCCTCCAGTGTCAGGCGGACTTCAGTGGGATGGTGTCCATAATCATCAATCACCAACGCTCCTTTAAAAGTGCCTTTGTGCTCCAGGCGTCTCCATGCCCCTCCGAAAGCTTCCAATGCCTTACGCACTTCGTCCGTATTGGCCCCAACGGCTTCAGCGGCTTTGTAGGCATGGGTCGCGTTCAGCCGGTTGAAATCACCAATGATCTTTAGATTTAGCGCCAATTCCTCAGCATCATGTGCGCCTATTTCTATCACTCGCCCCGAACAACACTGAATTAAGCTTTCCGCGTTTGCGTCTTCCCGGTTGACCACTAAAAAACCATCGTCAGGAATTTGATTGATTAATTTCCTGTAGGCCGATACATAATCTTCTTCATTTTTGTAGTAATCCAGATGTTCCGCTTCACAGTTTAAAAGCACTACGCCAAACGGTTCCAGGCTTAAAAAAGAACGGCGGTATTCACACCCTTCCGCCACAAACAGATCCCCTTTCCCTATATATAGGTTCTTTCGGCCGAATTCTTTTAACTTACTTCCCACAATCACCGTTGGATCCAAACCTGCCTCAATAAGCGCCAATCCCAACATGGCCGTGGTGGTGGTTTTGCCGTGTGTTCCCACGATAGCAATCGTCTTTTTGGCCCGTGATACTTGCCCCAGCGCCTGAAAATAACTCAGCAGCGGAATGCCTAATTCTTTGGCCTTTTGATATTCCGGATTGGACGCTGGATCAATAGCCTCCGTATACACAACAAGCTCCGTATCATCCGTTACCAAATCGCCATCGTGTCCGATAGTGATCATCGCGCCATTTTCCCGAAGGTCATCCAGTAAGGCAGAATCCGCCACATCCGAACCGGTCACTCTTTTCCCCTCCGCAAGCGACAGATACGCTAAAGCACTGATACCTATCCCGCCGATACCGATGAAATGGATTTTTTTATAATCTTGCATGCCCATTTATCATAAACCCGAAATACGAAACCCGAAATACGAAACAAATTCTAAACTTAAATACTAAATGCTCCAAATATTTTATGAATTTCGATATTCGGATTTTGGGTTTTATGCGCTATAGTATACAGGCACAGAATCCTAGTTATTTAGCACATGAACAGGAACAAGAATAAACCTTTTGTTTTGCAGCTCGTGATCGTGGGAGGCTTTCTCACTTTTTTGTATATCTTTTTCGCTTTGGCCACGTCGATTTATCGGGATTATCAGCTGGAGGTCAACATCCAGAAGTTTGAAGATGAAATCACACAATTGGCTCAATTGGCTAATCAAAAGCCCAAAGATGTCGATTATTTTCAGTCGCTTCAATACAAAGACAAATACGCTAAAGAAAACCTGAACCTGCTGAATTCCGGCGAAAAATTAATCATCATTCCTCAAGAAGACAGAGTTGTGAAGACAGAAGAGATCATTATCGGTCAATATGACTACCCCCATGTGCTTGAATTGCCCAATCGGAATCAATGGTGGGAATATTTTTTCGGGCACACCTTGGCGCTTGATGTATCGGATGAAAAAATAATGGATCCAAATAATAATTATATCCCCACTCTCGAGGAGAGGATGAGGGATGACGATTCCGTCGGGGATGAATCGCTGCTAGAGATAGAGAGCTAATTTGACTAAGCCCAGGCTTGGCTTTGGATTTGCTTTTTTTGTCTAATTCCATATAATAACCGCGCGGGGTAGAGCAGTGGCAGCTCGTCGGGCTCATAACCCGGAGGTCATAGGTTCGAATCCTATCCCCGCAACCACCCAAAAGTGAACTTTAATCTGCAAATCCTCCTCCATTTCATTCCGGAGGCTTTTTCGACCAGCGTTCACTTTTGGGTCCCGCTCCGAAAAATACCCCCCGTCTTCCTCCTTGCCTCGCATTTTTCGGAGAATTTAATACAAGTTGCGATGCTAGTATTCCCACCTAATTCTCCACGTTGTTTCGGCGGTAGGTTAGTAAAGTCCGGACTCCGATGGAGTCCGGACTTGGACAGACAGACCACCGGAGTCCGGACTTTTGCATATAGACAGCCTGACAGGGCATCCGTCCACGTTCGCCATTGTTCCACCTGTTTTTATACCTATATATAGTATTAGATAATATGTACACATTGTCGCAACAAAAAAAGTGTAACAGCTCCCTCTTAAAATGAGTTATAGATGACGACAATATTGGCTTAAAAATGCCGTTTCTGTAAATTCTGTCTATAAAAGGGTCACATTTGTTTTATTTGACACGAAAAACCCATTTCAATACAATAAATCCGATACAAGTGGAAAGTGTGTCAAAAAAGACAAAAAAGCCCACTAAAAAGCCATAAACCATAAGTATGCCAATACACGTTTTTTTAAAAAATTGGCATGTGCTTAGGTTCCGTAATGCGTATCCGGATATCCCGCCCCTCCTCTGATACCAGACACAAAGTCATCCTTTCCTCAAGCATGATTCCTGTCTGAGATCACAACACGTTGCTCCTTAACACCACCGAACGTTATACATGACCCCGTATCAACGGGGCTGAACAAATCAATAGATTTATTGATTTACAAGGGTCCTAAAGTAGGACTCCTTCTAAACCTTAATGCAAAGGAATAGTGCTCC
>JAHIUN010000007.1 GCA_018817125.1 Patescibacteria group bacterium
CGAGGGCGCGGAACCCCAACCCTGGGGGAGTGATGACTACATCGCCGGCGCGGTGAACGCCGGAGTCGTCCAGGTCACGGTGACCGCCCCCTGACAGCTGAGAGAACCTCTGCCCCCCCGGTTGCTGATGCGATCGGGGGGTTTTTACTAAGTAGCGAGCGATGCGGTCCGAAGTATAAGGAGTCCGGCAGGACGACTGAAGCGCAGGACTCCGAAAGGTAAATTTACGAAGAAAATTTACTTTGAGGAGAGCAGAGCCCTATTGAACCAGCACAGAACCGCCCACAAATGCAACAAAGAACGAGGCAGACGGCCGGAATTGTGCTAAAATAACGTTCGGTTTAATCCACTATATGAACGTTCGTGATATTGTCCGCAAAGCCTGGCAGGTCACACAGGTGCACCTTAAAAAGCTCATCTGGTACGGTGCTGTGCCCGCGTTTTTCAGCACACTGGTGAGCAGCGCCTATCTGGGATACCAATATAATGCCTTTAAACATTCCGCCCTGTTCGGCGGCCATCAGGAAATGAACCTGGTAGTTGATATTAAAATTGTATGGGGGTTGATCAGCTCATACCCTAAACTGACCGTTATTCTGGTAGTGCTGGCAGCAATTGTTTTTGTGGGATATACCTTAACACCGCCCATTTTCAGAGGAACGCTCATTCAGGCACTGATGCGCATCAAAAACTATGAACCCATTACCGGCTCATTCGAAATCGGCTTACGGCGTTTTTTCCCCATGTTTGAATTTGCCCTCATTATCGGATCTTTCAGCATCATCACGATCCTGACCGAATCCTCTTTTGTGCTCAGATGGTGGGGGGAGAACGTGTTTTTTATGATCCTGCCTATGTTTCTTTTTATAGGCATGGTGGGGCTCATTGCCAGCTTCCTTTTTACTTACGCGGAATATTTTATTGTGCTGGAAGACAAACGCCTTATCGAATCCATTAAAGAGAGCGTGATCCTGGTAATTTCCAATCTGCGCAAGACCATTCTGATCTTCATCCTCATCCTTCTTATCAGTGCCCGCGTGATTTTAAACGTCATTCTTATCCTCTTTATCCCCATGGGGGTCATCATTTTAACGAGCTGGCTCGCCACCACCTTTCTGCATAGCGTGGCTTATGTGATTATAGGGATGTTTGCCCTTGGGATTTTGCTGGTCGCTTCGTATTTAATGGGGCTTTTTAATGTGTTTTCCACCGCGGTGTGGGTATTTACATACGCGGTATTGGTCGACAAACAGCACCTTCCTATCAAGGATGTGGATCTGGGCGGAGGACATTTAAAAAACGAAGAATCCTCTTGATATTTCTGATCTCAGAATTCAGATCTCAGAATCAAATCTGAAATCAGAGTTCAGAAATCAGAAATGTTATATGACTTTAGTCATATAAGTTCCTTCCAGTTCATACCCCAGTTTCCGATAATATTCCCGTGTTCCGATAGCCGCGATCACGGCGATTTTTTGGTAACCGGCTTCGTGCGTCAGCATTTCCGCTTTATCCATCAGTTCGCGTCCGAAGCCAAGGTGCTGTGTATCGGATTTTACGCCTTCTTCCATGAGCGATTGCTGACGCCCGTACACATGCAGTTCACGTACGATGGCCGCGCCTTTCAGTTCATCAAAAATGGTTTTTTTAGGAAATCTCAGCCGGCATAAGCCAATTATTTTATCCAAATTTGGCTCTTCAATTGAAATGAAAAATTCTTGGCCGTCATTGGCCTGATAATTTTGAATTTTCAATTTTGAATTTTCAATTTGGATCTCCTGTATTTCCCGGCACCGTACACATCGGCACGTTACCCCCCTTCTCTGCATAATCTGGCGAAGGTTAGATTGTTTGGTGCCGGCGATGACGCTGTCCGCAGGAATATCACGGATCACGCGGATGATACGGCAGTATTCCGGCACATGGCTTTTGATGTCGGCGATCAGTTCCATCAGCTCTTCATCCGTGTAGGCGGTGTGGATCGCCGGGTCTTTTTTAATCATAGTCGCCAGGGGAGAATAAGGGGTGACCATCGTGGGGTAGATCTTTAAATAATCCGGCCGTAATCCTTCATTTTCAAACAAGTCCCGTCCGGATTTCAGATCCGATTCCCATGTCGCGGTCGGCAGGTTGGGCATCAGATGATAACAAATCTTTAACCCAGCATCCCGCAGTAAGCCGGTCGCCCGGATAGATTCTTCAACGCCATGTCCTCGTTTACAAAAAGCGTTCACCGCGTCATCCGTAGTCTGAATGCCCAGTTCCACCCCTGTCACTCCATAACCACGAAGCCGTCGGATTTCTTCTTCGTTCACCCAGTCCGGCCGTGTTTCCACCCACAATCCCACACATCGGCACGTCGCCGTTTCATTTTCCTTAATCAAATCTTCCAGTGACACATCGGACATCGGACATCGGACATCGGACATCAAGCCTGAACCTTGGTTCAAGGCGAAGTAGATTCCTTTCAAAAACTCCTCCTGATAATCATGCGGGTAGGCGCCCCAGGTTCCTCCGGCTGTCCGGATATCGATTTTGGTCACATCGTGCCCTTGGGCGACCAAGCCATTTAGCCTGGTTTTGACCTGACGGTACGCGTCAAATTCATTCCGTACTGCCCGCATCATGGCTGGTTCATTGCTTAAATAGCTTTTGGGCATGCCTTTTTCAGACGGGCAGTAAATGCACTGGCCGGGGCACCCCATGTCTTTCATCAGCACGGTAATATTCGCGATGCCTGACAGTGTCCGCACTTTCCGCTTCTGGATAATTTTTAAAATGTGCGGAGCGGGTTTGATTTTTCCTGCCTCCAACAGCTCCCGATAGGCCTGAATCAGCTCCAGGTTTTTAGGTAAAATCCCGCCGTTTTTTTTGGTAAGCTGGTTACGGATTCCTTTCAGTTTCTTCTCATCAATTGATTCCTCCATCACTAGTTTAAGGATGATTTTTTTTGCCAGCGGGATCATTGATTTACGAACCAGATAAACAGACATTAGTATTGGTTAGAGTGATGGTATTTTAAGTGTTTTTTAAGAGTTTGGCAAGACCCCCTCGCCCTCCGGGCGCTCTCCATCGCTTGAGGGGGAGATTGTTTGCAGGTTTTTTTGAAAACCAGTTTACAAAAATATCTCCCCCTTGATTAAGGGGGAGTGGTCCCGCTATGCGGGACCGAGGGGGTCTATGTGGCATCAATCACCCAAAACCACTGGCCATAATCGGTGAGGAGGAACGTTTCATTCGCATACGTGCAGGCACGGCCGATGGTGTAGTTTTTCGGCGCGTCGCTCAACACTTCCTGCAAAGTCGCCAGGTCGGGATCAGTCGTGACGTAGATAAAATGCTTGGTCAGCCCTTTGGTCAGATCCAGCATATAATCCACCCGCGGACAACGGTCATTGTGCACCAGGCGGCGCATCTCATTCAGTATTTTTTTACGCTGATAATTTTCCATGACCACTTTCACGTTTTCCCCAATCGGATGAACAACGGTGGCGTTGATGAGGCGCTGGTAATTATCGTACTGGCTGTTAACGAGCAGAATCATCAGTACATACACCACTACCGATAGATAAATAAAAAGATAACGGTGGATCTGCTTTAAAAACGTCAGCTCCATCAGATGGCCGGTGGCCAGCCGGTACGTCAGCAGAATAACAAGAAATGTCTGGCCCGCGTACAGCTTTTCTTCAAGTGTGGCGCTGTCCAGAATTCTTAAGACCGCTGTGTATTTTAGAAGCACGCCGATAAAAACCGTCATTAAAAGAAGGGTGGCAAAACGCATCAAGGTTCCATGCCGCACTTTTACCCGCATCACCACGTCCACTACAAATCCCCAGTGCTTAAAAACAAAACCGTTTAAAAGCAGAACAACCATCATCTCCATCAGAGTGAAGGCCAGAAAGAAGGCGAAAAAGAACGCGATGGAGGGAACGATGATTTCAAAAAGTTCAGATGACATATTAATTTGTGATACAGTACCTATGTTATCATATTTAGCATGAAAAAACTCCCGATTGTCATCACCGGTTCGCTGGCGTACGATCACATCATGACCTTTCCCGACAAGTTCGCGAATCACATTCTGCCCGACAAGGTGCATATGCTGAATGTGGCGTTTAATGTGGATAAATTGAATGTCAATCTGGGGGGCACGGCCGGTAACATTGCTTACAGCCTGGCGCTTTTGGGTGAGAAACCCATCATTTACGCCACGGCGGGGAATGACTTTCGGGATTATGAGATGAAGTTAAAGTCGCTGGAACTGCCGACGGACGACATCCGGATTTTTGAGGACGAAAAAACCGCCCAGGCCTTCATCACCACCGATCTCGCTGATAATCAGATCACGGCGTTCCACGGCGGGGCGATGTTCCGGGCAAATGAACATCCGTTAGTGGTCGGGGAGAAATCTTTTGTCATCATATCACCAAATGATGGCAGGGCGATGGTCGACCACGCTCATTACTGCCGTCACCACAAGCTCCCGTTTATTTTCGATCCGGGGCAGGCCTTTAATGCCCTGAGCGGAGACCAGCTCGTTAAATCTGTTCACGAAAGCAAGGCGCTGGTACTGAACGATTATGAATGGCAGTTGTGGAAAGATAAAACCTCTCTATCCAAAATAGCCACTCTCGGATTAACGGAAACAGTCATCATTACCAAAGGCGAAGAAGGCTGCCGGGTGGTCACCACGAAAGAAGAATTTGAACTGCCGGCCGTGTCCGATTTACAAGTCGTTGACCCCACTGGTTCCGGCGACGCGTTCCGCGCCGGCCTGCTGTACGGCTTATCCCGCGGATGGGAACTTAAAAAAAGCGCCCAAATTGCTACCGTGGTTGCCTCATTCTGCGTGGAAATACAAGGGACGCAGAGTCATGAATTCGATGAAGAAATGTTCCACGGGAGGTATCAGGAAGCGTGGGATGATTCATTTTAGATTAAAGATATTTCGTATAACGTTGCAGTATATGTGACGTTTGCTACTGGTATAATATGCCGAAGGCTCACCAGTGGCAAATGTGGGCGTTTACCGAGCTGAGGTAATAAGCCGCATATACTGCTGTTGTACGCCCCGACGACCATCGGGAGGAGAGCGCAGCGGGGTGCGAAGTGAAACGGAGCAAGTTCAAGTAATATTTTTCCATCCAATAGGTCTTTTGATAGGCTTTTCTAATGAACAGAAGAAACTGTTTATTAGTGCTCATGTTTTGCTTTCAGGGTATTTTCAGTATTCATATTTGGCTTTTTGTTTTTCGATTGTATCTTCTGGATCATTCAAGAAATCTATTAGCTCGCTAAGAACAATCAAATCCATTTCCCGTTGTTGCGATGTAACGCTTGTGAGTACATGAGTAACTCCATGATACTGTCGTTGGTCTAAATTATCTGGGTCTAACAGAGATGTCACCATGTAATTCCCCTCATATTCTGATCCAGTTTCCCATACTACTACTAGTGAGATATCGTTGGAATTTTTAACACCATTTTCAATATCTTCAATCAACCCATCTAATGAGAATTTGTATTCAAGGATCTTTGGGGCGCTCAGAAGCCCAGTCTCACCTAGCTCATCCATTTGACCAGGTAAAATTCCAAGAGGATTGGTAGTGGTATGATGTTCATGGTTTTTTGCAGGGGGTTCTATGCTGATTTTATATAAGCCATCATATGTTAAACGTTCGTTGGTGGACATGATTCTTAAGCCACGAATTACACCGCCTGCAATGAGTTGATGGAACAGGGCTATTACATCTTGCTCTCTTGTTGGCGTGGAAGTAAGGCCAATTTTTTTTGTTGGGAGAAAGAAATTTTCATTATTAATTTGTAGAGGGCTTTCTATCTCGTGTTGTAGCATTTCCTGTTTCCATGTATCCACTCCTGCTTCTCTTACTAAATCCGGTGCAAGTCCAGTATTTTTTCTTAGAACTGATTGGTATTTTGGAAAAGCTCTATTAATAAGTGCTGCAGTTATTTCTTTGCAGAAATCAACGATATCACTTCTAAATCCTTTACGACCTAAATCTGCTGAGCAATTTTCAAAGTGTATAAGAAAATGAACTTGGTTTTGTCGTCCAATATTCCGCGTCAAAGGAATTTGAATGATTTCGCCTTGTGGCATATTATTGGCTGAAATCTGAAAACCACCTGCTAGTATTTTAAGACCTGATCTTATATTTAGTGATTCATTAAAAACTGACCAAAGTTTTGCGGAGTACACGTAAGAAAAATATACATATGGTTTATATTTTTCCAGGATTTCTTTCTGGTTTTCATCTAATTTTAACGATGCTTCTAATTCTTCTGGCTTAAATGTTCCATAAAATACATCTAAATTTTTCAGAGCTGGTGGTAAAATATAGCCAGGTCCCCTTGCCTCGTATAGCTCCTGCATTTTCCCCTTTACTTCATCCAGACTTGCTATTTTTTTTGCTAGTGTATGGGGCCATAAGTATTGAATCCCCTGAAAGACCCCTTCTTCAGTTTCACCCTTTTCGTTAACTACCTTCAGGTGTACCTGTATTTCTTCGTTTGCAAAAAAACTACCAAGTCCAGTTTTAATAGATAATATTTTATGCCACGCATCGACGCTACTAGCCTTTACCCAACCTAAATCCGCTGGGTGAGTCGTACTGTCAAAATTGATACGAATTGAAACACCTTTATCTATTTCCTTGCACTCTTGTGCAAGATTGCTTTCAGGTGCTGTTTTGACGAGCGGATTGCCGGACGGATTTTCATCATCTAGCCATTTTCTAGCATTTACCATTTTACCTGTATAGGTAAAATCCTCAGTCTTTGTATAAATTTGCATAAAGTTGTAACCATATGCTAGAAAAGTCGCGCCAACACCCTTGTGTCCGCGCGTATTGCCTGATTTAAAAGAAAAATCTGGCGCCAAAAAAGCCTTGAGCGTTACTTCATTAAGGCCGATGCCATTATCACTTACGGTAAGTGAATTATCTTTAATATCTATTGTTATCCAAAGCTTTGGTTGATATACCTTATCTTCGGTTTTAGCGCGTTCTTCAATGGAATCTAATGCGTTTTGTATTAATTCGCAAAATGGATCGTAATAACCAACGTAAGAATTTAATATATTTCTTAATTCGCGCTTAATTGCATTTGTAGCGGCTTCTGTTCCTTTTGTATATTTTGCTTCTAATGGGTCGAAAGTGTTTTCCGTTGACATAAAAAATCTATTTAAATTAGTGGAGTTATTTTACCCTGAAAGCCCTCTATTAACAAATTTATTCCCCTTGTATTTAAAAAGCCTATTAAAAGTTCCTTGATCTAAATTATAGATACCCTTAAAAAGAAAAATATTTTTTGAATTGCGTACAACGTTTCGGTATAAGTGAAGTTTACCAATGTTATAATTAATCCTCAACGTTGGTAAATTTGGGTGAGTGTATTTTACTCACCGAAATTTACGTCAAATAAGGTAAAATACACGAACCACTTATACAGTGTTGTAGGTTGTACATAAAAAAAGAAAGGCCACCTTTAGATAGCCTTTCCAATATATTGATTATGTTCAATTAAACCAGGAATAATTTACTATCTCTAATAAATTTAATTGCTTTTTCTGACAATTCTAATTTTTCAGGGCTAGCATGGTTAAGGTTGTATTGCACTGTATCTAGCCAATCTTGTGGAGTTGGCCCATCCTCTTCCATTTCGCCAAATGGTGCCACGTTAAGCTCATGAACAACGTCTTCAATTTCTTGTCTTTGATCAGCCGTTATATCAACCGCCTCTCTTTGGCCTGGTGCAACTAATTTTTCTACTGTTGTACCTTGTTGATCTGGTGTGTTTGTATTCATAATTATTTTATTAAATTATTTATCGTTATCATTATAGCATATAGTTGTCATAATGTCAAAATAATCTTTTTTTGTGTATTTCCTACAACTGGTTTTTATAAGATGTGTTTTTAAAACAAATTTCAAATCATTTCCTTCTCTTCGCCCGCAAGATCAGCCCCAGAACCACCGAGGCCAGCGCCAATACTACAATCGCCCAGAATTTGCCGAAGGTGCCAAGAAACAGTGCGATGATGCCGAAGATGGCGGAGAGAACGTAGATGGCAATAAGCACCTGCCTTTCGGAGAATCCGATCTGCAGCATGCGGTGGTGCAGGTGGACGGCTTTGCGGTATTTGTCCCATTCGCCGCCTTTCCACGGAGCTTTTCGGTTATAGATCCGATAGACGATCACATACAGGGCATCTAGAATCGCGAAGCCGAGAATCAGAAACGTGGTCGCGATCTTCCCGCCGGAAAAAATAGCTAATACTGCGAGCAATAAGCCAAAAAACATCGAACCGGAATCGCCGAGCAGGATCTTGGGCGGAAAGAAATCGAACAGCCAGAAAGCCAGCGCCATCATCGCTACAATGATCGCCATCGTGGCGATCTCCGGCTGGTTCACCAGATCCGAAATACTCAAAAAGAAAAGCACCAGGCTCCCCAATACAGTAATACCGCTCACAAGCCCCGGAATGCCGTCCAGCCAGTTCATGGTGTTGACGATGAGCACGACCCAGGCGATGGTAAAGAGGGCGGAAAAAAGAATGAGCGTGTACTCCATAGCTCCGAAACTGAGGCTCAGTTTGATCTCGTTAAGGGGAATATGTCCTCCGAAAGGATTGGTGATCGTTTCGATACCGATCCCCACGGCCACCAGAATGATCCCCACCGCTATTTGCGTAAAAAGCCGCAGCCATGCCGGCAGTTCTACGCGGTCATCAATAAAACTGATCACCACCAAAAGTCCTCCGGCTAGAAGTAGGCCGACGAGTTTGACGGTCGGTTCAAAAAAGATGAGGGCCAGCGCCGTAAAAATCAAAAACAACAATACGCCTCCCGGATAGGGAATGGCCTTGCGTTTTAAGCCGTATTTTTCCGGCCGGTCCACTAAACCCAGTTTCGGAAATACCTTCAGAGCAATAAGAAGACAGAGGATTGTTAAGCCGAACGCCGACAATCCGGGAAGGAAATATTGCATATTTTAAAGCTGAAGATCAGGATAATTATCCTGATCTTCTAAAAATTAATATCCGACGACGTGTTTACGGAGGGTGAGGAATAAGAGGGACCGGAAGGGGTGCTGAATAAACTGATGACCAGATATAAAGAAAAAATAACGCCGCCAAGAGCCAGAATGGCAAAAACCCACACAACGGTTTTAAATTTAGGGCTCAGATAACTGTATTTAGCCGTGTGCCGGAAAATCAGAGCGCTGATCGCCAGAAAACCGATTAAGAGGACGATGTAAATAGCCAGGACAATGCCCATAAGTCGATTGGTTGAACGGCCATTACTATACCACATTCCAGCAACCAGTGACCAGCAACCAGTAATCAGAACTGGTCACTGTAAACACTTCCAATTGACCCTTGTTTCAGAAGCGGATACAATCAGGCTGAACGAAAACGCTGGATTTTAAGGACATGTTTTTGGAAAGCGGATGCCAAGGAAATGACGGCCACGACTGGAAGCCGTCTGCACAGTGCCCCAAAAATACCACCTTAAAAGATGTTTTCCGACACCATTGAAAAGCGGTCCGACGTTCGCCCTAACGGGCTCAGCCGGACAAGCGGGGTGGAACCCCCCGAACTCGAGCGTAAGCGAGAGCATCGGGGCCCCGGTAGATTTTATATCTAGCGGAATTTTTTGAGAGTTCATCTAAATCACTGAAAGTGCGGTGACGTCACCGCACCTATCTAACCTCACACACCATGTCTAAACAACCTTCCCTCGAAACCAAACGGCATTCCCTGTCTCATATCCTCGCGCAGGCCGTACTCGAGATGTTTCCCGATGCCAAACTGGCCATCGGACCAAATATCGACAATGGCTTTTATTATGACTTCAATCTTCCGCGTACATTGATTCCGGAAGACCTTCCGATTCTGGAAAAAAAGATGAAACACATCATCAAACAGAATCAAAAATTCGAAAAATATGAAGAGCCTATGGAAGCGGCGATGAAATTTTTAAAAGCTACGAAGCAGGATTATAAAATCGAAATGGCGGCAGATTTAAAAGAAGAAGGGGAGACAAAAATCAGTTTTTATAAAAACGGTTCCTTCGTCGATATGTGCAGAGGGCCTCATATTGAATCCACTGGCCAGATTGATTTAGGCACTTTTAAACTCGATAAAATTGCCGGCGCGTACTGGAAAGGGGATGAAAAACGCCCCATGCTCCAGCGTATTTACGGATTAGCTTTTGATACGAAAGAGGAGCTCGAAAAATATCTGGCCACGCGCAAGGAGGCGGAAAAACGCGACCACCGGAAATTAGGCAAAGCGCTCGACCTTTTCAGCCTGCACGATGAAGCGGGAGGCGGTTTGGTGTACTGGCACCCAAAAGGCGGCCGCATGCGAAACGCCATCGAAACATTTTGGAAAGGGGAGCATTTTAAAAACGGATATGAATTGGTTTTTACTCCTCATGTGGGGCGTTCCTGGCTGTGGAAGACTTCCGGTCATTTGGATTTTTATAAAGAAAGTATGTACGCGCCGATGATAATTGATGAGGAGGAATTTTATGTGAAACCAATGAACTGTCCGTTTCATATTATGATGTACAAAAATTCCGCCCGTTCGTATCGCGACCTCCCCATGCGTTGGGCAGAGTTGGGCACGGTTTATCGTTATGAGGCTAGCGGGGTACTTCACGGTCTGCTTCGAGTCCGCGGGTTCACACAAGACGATGCCCATGTTATCTGCACCATTGAGCAGGTCGAAGATGAGATTTTGGAAGTCCTCCGTTTCTCGCTGAAGATGTGGAAGGCATTTGGCTTTAAAAACATCAAGGCATATGTTTCTACCAAACCCGAGAAAAGCGTGGGGGATGAAAAGCGATGGGAACAGGCTACCAAAGCACTTCAGAAAGCCATTGATCAGGAAAAGCTGGAGTTTGAGATCGATGAAGGGGGCGGAGCGTTTTACGGCCCGAAGATCGATCTGAAAGTCAAAGACGCGCTCGGCCGTGAATGGCAGATGACCACCATCCAGTTTGATTTTAATTTGCCTGAACGGTTTAATATGAAATACATCGGTACGGATGGAAAAGAGCATCAGCCTTACATGATCCACCGGGCACTTCTTGGTTCTCTGGAACGGTTCTTCGGCGTTCTTATTGAACATTACGCCGGAGCATTCCCCGTGTGGCTGGCACCCGTGCAGGTGGCGGTATTGCCCGTGGCTCAGGCCCATGAAAAATATGCGGAGGAATTAAAAAAGCAATTATCCGACGCCAATATATGGGTGGACTATATGAGTGCTGAAGAAACATTAGGTAAGCGAATACGGAATGCGGAAAAACTGAAGATCCCTTACATGTTAGTGGTGGGCGACAAAGAAAAGAAAGATAAGACCGTTACTATCCGCGATTATAAGACGAAGGACCAGAAAACTGTTAAATTTACCAGCTTCTTAAAATCTGTTACCGAGGAAATAAAAGAAAGAAGGCTCTGATAAACCAAAAAAGAACTGACAATCAAACCTTGTCAGCATATTCTCTTAACGTCATCCTGAATTACCAACTCCCATCCTGAACCCCAAACGTCATCCTGAACTTGTTTCAGGATCCCCCGACAAACCAAACAACTACAATGCCAGGCTTTTAGAATTAAAATAAATAGCCCTTTCATCTTGGTTAAAAGGATTATCGGAGGATTAGGAGATCCTGAAACGAGTTCAGGATGACATAATAGGTGGGATGACAAGGGGTGGAATTCAGGATGATAACTAGGTTCAATCCCCCCACACAAATAAATCCATCATCGCCTTACTGGTAGCCAGGATTTCCCGTTTTTTGAAATCAAAGATTTTGGTATATGTACGTCGGTCGGAAGCAACGCCAACCACATCCATACCCAAATGTTTGGCAATAAAAAGCGCGCGCGGTAAGTGAAACGCCTGAGTCACAATAATAAGCTCACTGATGCCGGACGCGTTGCGGACGGAAGCGAGTGTATTCAGCCCCTTCGGGTCTTCAATAAGGTCGTTTTCTTCCACCCCGCGTTCCAGCGCGTACTTTTTCATTCCCTCCACCTCATTGGGCGCGCCGGACAGGATCAGCTTCTGCACCTTTTCAGTTTCATAGAGCTCAATAGCCGTCTCCATCCGGTCAACCAGAATATCGGATAGATAAGACGGGTAAGCGGCTGCCCCTAACACCAACGCCACGTTTTTTTCGGGTGCGCTTTCAGCCGTTTCATAAATTTGATCCGAGGTGCTTTGCTGAATGTAAACGCTGGAGGCAAACGGCAAAGTCAAAAACAAAGCCAGCATGGCGCTGACCGTTACAAAACCTTTTTTGCAGAGGGAAAGTTTATTCATTTTTATTAGGTGGTGCCCGAGGAGAGAATTTCTTACATTCTCGCCTTCGGCTCCGAGGTCGAGCTTCGCAATAGTCGCTGACGGCCTGACGGCCTACGCTCCTTTGCTCAGGCGAACTCTCACTGGTTGTATGGTGCCGCGGGAGAGAATCGAACTCTCACTCCCGAGGGAACACGATTTTGAGTCGTGCGCGTCTACCAATTCCGCCACCGCGGCACGCGCAAAGTAGTGTAATTTTATTAGCCCCAAAAGTCAATTTAATAAACCCCTTCGCACCACTTTTTATAACCGGAAAGTTCGTTTAATACGGCTTTGTCGATCAGGGTTTTTAATTGTTTGGCTACCGGACCCATTTTACCGGTGCCGATTTTCTTTTTATCCACGGTTTTAACCCAAACAATCTTACAGGCGGTGCCGGTTAAAAAGACTTCGTCGAATTTATATAAATCCGCCTTTTTAAACCGCGCCTCTTTCACTGTCAGCTTCAGTTCTTTTTTCGCCAGCTCAATAAGCGACCGCCGGGTGATACCGTCTAAATTATTGGCGGAGAGTGGCGGAGCGTAAATCACTCCGTTTTTCACACCGAAAAGATTAGACGAACTGGCTTCGGCCACGGAGCCGTCACGATTCAGCATCACCGCCTCATCAAAACCGGCGCGCACCGCTTCACTTTTTGCCAGAGCAGAATTGGCATACAGGCCGGTGCATTTAGCTTTGGTGGGGATCATGTCGTCATCCACCCGTACCCACTTGCTCACCTTCAGCCTTAAGCCATCGCCGGTGCTCATATAGTGGCCGAACGAGATGATATACAAGGCAAAATCAGGTTCTGAGTTTTCTAAGGTCGGCACGATTTCGGTCGAGCCGGCGTACACAATAGGGCGGATATAAACATCGCTTTTGATCTTATTTTTCTTAATTAAATCTGTGAGGATCTTTTTGAATTGTGAATAACTCATCGTCCACGGCATCCCCAGCATCTGAACCCCTTTCTGCAGTCGTTCAAAATGATCTTTCGGGCGAAAAAGATACAAATTACCATTGTTCCAATGTCCGCGTATGCCTGTATACACACCAAGCCCGTAATGGATGACTTTGGATTGAATGGGGATGTGAGCGTCTTTTATTTTGACGACTTTACCTCGGATGTAGGCGAATGGATAAGTTTTGTTCATATCAACTGAAGGCGAGGATAATCATCCTCGCATAGATTGATAATAAAGGAACTCCGTGGGGTAGGCAATTCGGAGTCTATCCGAAATCAATCCGCAGTCCATCCGATATCCATCCGTTTTTATTTCTTTTTCATTTCCTCCTTTATTTTTACAATCTTTTGCTCAATAGACTTGACGGCCAAAGACGCCCTTTTTACCCGCCCGGTCCAAGAGGGGGCGTCATTGGCGCAGGGGCTGTTAATAATCGATCGGTTCCACCTTAAATCATCTTCCAGCTGAGCCAGGATGATATTCTGAAGATCCGCGCGGATCGGCACCACGATCTCACAGGTATCCCCGAAACCGCCCTCCGTGTAAGGCTCAACAGCTGTGATCTCATCCGGGATTTCTACAGCGAGCTGAGGGGCTAAATTAAGTTTGGCAGCTTTTTGAGACATAGGATATTTTATTAGTTATGTTTATTTTAACATAAAAATTTAAATTGTCAACAACACTTGCCATTCTTTATTTATTTTTTTGCCTCAGCATCACCACACTCCCCGTCGCGCTGACTAAAAAGACCAGCGGGCAGATAATTAACGCCAGAATAAAAAAGAAAGGTTCATCACCACCACCTCCCCAAAAATCCATGCCGAACAAATAAATAAAAAAGCCATACATAACATTGTGCAGGATCACGCTTGGAAGCACGGCCGCCGAGGAAGCACCCGTCAGTATCAGGAACCATTTCAGCTTCCCTTTCACTTTTTGCTTTACCGTGAATACAATCAGGAGAATCCCGAGTATAAAAAACGCTATACCCAATACGGGAACCATAAAGAAAAGCATTCGCCTAAGTTCAGGGGGTATAGGAATCACAAAATAGCCGATGAGCAACAGAAAGACCGCGATCAGCAGGCCGAGAGTGATTTTGAGTTTACGGTTTTTGTTTTTTTTCATTGTACAGGGGTTTAATAAAGGCCGTGTTCATGAAAACATTCCACATATTCTTTGTCAAATTTCAGCACATGGTCCGCGAACCATTGGCCGAGGAAAGTGATAGCGTCGCTGGAAACGGTATTTCCACCCTCCCTTAAATCCTTCTGAAGCGATAGGACTTTTTGAGAAAAGTCACGGTGCCGGGCAATGTGTTCGTCGGTTTTTTCATAATCGAATTCACGGAAGTACTTTTCTTCGGTTTCAAAATGAGATAGAGCATAATCGGCCATGTCCTGTACAATCTCATCAATCACAAAATCATCCACTCCGCCATCGATGCTCTCGCAGAGCTTGTTCATAATGCCCACCAGCTTCTGGTGCTGTTCGTCGATTTCATGCACGTCGACGTTGTAACTTTGATTCCATTGCACGCAAGCCATTTTAATGGGGTTAATTTAAAACCATTTTACTGTATTCTTTAAAAAAGAGGAATACAGGAAGGCATTGACTAAATTTTAATTATTGGTATAATTATAAACTTATTGGATAAAAAATCAGCTAATTGATTATGTCACAAGAAACTCCCCCTCACATTGATGAGATCAGGGCGCTGGCTAAACAATGTCAGGCAATAATCGATGAAACAAAAAAGCAGGACACACATTTAAGCTATGCCCGGCGTTGTGAGTTCAGAAATATAAAGGCGGCTCTGGGAGGACTGCTGGAGTATCCGGAACTTTTTTTTGATAAAGCCAGGGGAATGCTTGAAGAGATAAGGCAACGGGTCCAGGACCTGATTGACCATCCGGAGAGCGCCGGCCACCATGATCATGTGCTTCAGGAGAAAAAATGGGAGAGCTGATCGCTTTCGGATTGAGATTTGAATTCAGCGTATTGTAATCGTAATCGCTACTGTTAACCAAAAGAAAAATGATTAAAAAGAAGGACAAAAAAACCGTGCTAAGCGTGAACCTTATACTTCTTCGTATTTAATGAAAAGTGAATACGGGATCGATGAGATGGTCGAGGTGGTGAATAATCATTTCGAAAGATAGTATGGAATTATAGAATACTAAAAAACCCGTCCCTCCTTCGCGTAAAGCTTCGGAGGGCGGGTTTTAAGTTTGAAACAAAGGCGATTAGCCCTCGCGTGGAGGTCGAGCTTCGTTGACCACGATCGTGCGGTCATCTAACTCTTTCTCGTGCCACATATCGATAGCGGCCTGAGCCTCTTCTTCAGTGGACATCTCTACAAAGGCGAAGCCTTTAGAACGTCCACTCATGCGGTCTTTAATAATAGTTGCTTCCACGACCGTACCGGCCTGAGCGAAAGCGTCACGAAGGGTTTCATCGGTGGTTTTCCACGCGACCCCTCCAACGAATAATTTTTTATTCATAGTGAGATAAAAAATTAAAAAATAAACTGCAAAGGTCCTTATGTTGCAGTTCACTTCACAAACGAGTTGGAGTAACGCACACTAGGAAAACTTGCAAAAAAGATTATGGGGCAAATGGGCGAAAAAGGCAAGGTGAAATTCGAAGGCCATTCAAAGTCCATTTGCAGTCCATCCATTACTCATTTTTCACCCATCCCTTCTTAATCGCGTCCGCTTCCTGGCAGAACCGGCGTTCGCCTGGCTGGTCGCCGATGGTCACATTGTCGTACCCCTTGGTGTCCGGCAGGTAATATATTTTTTCTCCCTGTGTCGTCACATTGGCTTTAACAGGACCGCTTTTTGCGCAGAAGACAACCCGTCCGATGTTGATAATAATAAGAAAAATAAGGAAGCCGATCAGCCCAACGACGAACCATTTTTTTGACAGCAGTAGATCTTTTGCCTTTTCCGGAGTCATCTCCTTGCCGAATTCGTAGTCAATATGGTTCAGCGGCGGGATCTCATCCACTTCAATGGTGTCCGTCGCCACCTCCGTTTTTTTGTATTGATAAAGATGGCATTCGGTTTCGGAAAGCAGAGCCCCGTACAGCGCGTTTTCATCCCGGCAGTAGCGGTGGAAGTTATTAATATCATGTTCGGTCAGCTTTTCCGCGCTTTTAATGGTTTTTAAACCGACAACAATCAGCTTTTCGCGCCGGGTCTGCGCGTCGTAAATGTAAATGTCGTAACGGTTGTCGTTGGCGGCGGTGGAGGCGGGCTCTTGGCCCATACGCTCCTCGCCGATCACCAGCGCGTCTTTGATTGCCGGCATCATAAAATCCTTGAACTCCTCTTCATTATTAAAACGCCGGTCGCCGATCATGCCGAGCAGTTTTTCTTTGGTCAGGTTATCGTCTGTCATGGTTTTTTTATTAAATGTTTTTCTTCATTTTACTCCATTCTCGGATGGATGAGAATGGACACTTTTGTCATTTCGACATTTTTTTGTCATTTCGAGCTCACCGCTTTGGCCGGAATGAAAAAAAGGGGTGGGTCGGAGTGACAAAAGGTTAAGACCCCATTCGTTTAATCTTCAGAATCACCGGTTCGCTGATGTCCTGAAACGGTGCGCCTTGCTGGGTGGTACAGCTGTGATACAAACAGCAATTTTCGATCTCTATTTTCGCGCCATTCGGGGTCATTTCGGTAATTTTTCCTGTATAAATTCCTTTAACAACCCCTTTATAGCTCGAAAGGTCGATTTTACTTGAACCGAAGCTGATGCCTGCGCAGTTAACGTTCACGTTGGGCACATCCTCATAGGGTCCATTGGGGTGGATTTCTCCGTATTGCATATCAATGGGGAACGTATCGCCTTCGCCATAGCCATCACTTTTAGGATTTAAATCAAATAGTAAATACCCTGCGGCCCGCGTTGTCCAGCCCGCCTCATAATTAAACGAACTGCCGGCACAGGAGGCACTAAAAGCATCTTTAACCTGCTCAAATTCATACTTCATTTTCCATTTTGTCTGATAGGCGAACGTCGCGTCTTCCGGCGCGTCTTCCTCAGGCTCTCCTTCGGCAACGGCATCGATTGTTGTGTTGATATTAATAGTCTTCAGTGCTCCGCCGTCCGAATAAGGGAAGTGAATCACGGCCGTTCGACTTTCTTTCTCATCGATTTCAAAACAGGAGTTTGAACTTTTAACGTTGAGGGTGGTGGCATCGACTTCTTCTTCAGTCGCTCCATTGCTGAAAATAAGGACGATATTTTTGAAATCCTCTTCCTTATTTTCAATGCAGAAGGAGCGTTTACCCAAATCCGTCCAGTCTTCAACCTTTTTTTTACCATCCTTGAAATAAATAACCGCTTTGATTCCCGTTTTATCCGATTTATCGGTGAATTTTTTAAGATCTTTAAACGTCAGTTTTTTCACCTTCGTGTCATCAGGAAGTTCGTAACTAACATTGGCCAGATCCGCCGCTAAAGGATTGATTTTCTGAATTTCATATTCAGTAGTTCCTTCGCCGGCAAACACGGCCTCCGTATCACCGCTGGCAAGGGAAGAGATGGGAGGGAAAGGCCCCATGTCCATATAGTAATTGGCAGGATCCAGATTGTAATTCCACAGCGTGAATTCCTTCCATTGCTTTTTAAATCCGCCATCGATGTTTTTATCGATGCCATCGATACACTTATTTCCATCACAGTATTCCCACGACTTCCGCATAAAATCATCCCCAAAGTTTTCAGTCATAAAATAGGCCATAATATAGGCGGCGTAATGATGGCTGGAAGGGGGAGTCTCTTTATCGGCCTGAGTTCCCGGAAACCAGAGGAAGCGTTTCAGCCAGCCATGTTCAGAGTTCACATGCGGGTAAATGTAATCCTCGCTCCACACGGCGGTCGCCTCTCCCCACCAGTTATCCTTTTTATCGTCATAACCATAGGTGTATTGAAAAGCATGAAAAAGCTCATGAGCCAGTGTGGTTTTAAGAAGGTTATCTCTCTTCAGTCCAATATTATAATTCATAATAATATAACCGGGAGCCGGGGTCGCTCCCTCCGAATAAGTCAGACCCCAATCACCCCCGCAAGGTGCCACATAAATATCATATTTACTGTCGCCCCCCTTCGTTCCATCGCTCATCAATTGCTTTCCGCCGAGCAGATCTTCAAAATCCGCGATAATCTCATCACCATCTAAAAAGCCTTTAATTTTTTGAGCTATTTTTTTGCCGGTAGGCGCGTCTACCATCGTATTGTCTGGACTATTGGTGTTTCTCATCATGCCGGTCACACTTGGATACCAGATCTTAACCTTTTCATCTTTTGATAGCAGAAATTCCGTATAAGCAGACTTCCGTTCCGCATACGCATTTGGAATAAGCCAGTTGGTTTCGGCATTACTTAGCGAATCAGCAAACCTTACATTCATCCAGCTGCCTTCCTCTTCGGGGCGTTTGCGATAAGGCTCCAACAATGCCTTTGTTTCTGCGCTAAGTTCATCCCATCGATGATTCATTTCCTTCACAAGAGGGGTTCCTTCCCGATAAGGTTTTTGAGTATAATATTCCTCCGGCAGAAGCTCATCACCAAACACCGCGTACACCTTGTAAACCAACGCGGTCTCGGAATCGATTGTCTTGTTCGCCAATGCCCGGTCGATGGTTTCAATCGTATTCAATCCTTCCGCGTTCAAAGCGTCGAAATAAGCCTTAATATCCTCCGAATATTCACCGCTGGGTCCTTTGGCAAAAAACCAGCTGAAAATAACGATTAGTATAACAGCCGCTCCTCCGATAATAAGGGGCTTGTTGGATTTCTTAGTCATGATGGTTTGATTAAAATGCCACCGCAGTATAACTTGGGATTAGATGGATGTCGAATGGACTGAAAACCGTTATCAGTCTGAAATCAATTTGATATCTATATGGCATAGGCTTCAAATGGACATTTAAAAAGGCCGTTTAGACAACTAGTGTTCAAACGACCTTCTCGAGTTATATCACAACGTTGTATTAAACAAGTGTAACATTTACTGCCTTTGGACCTTTCTCAGAAGCCTCTTTTTCAAAAGTGACTTTCTGACCTTCGCTTAAATTGTTAAATTCAGCGTCGACAAGATCGTTTCCGTGGAAGAAAACATCTCTGTCTTCTCCTTCCGGAGTGATAAAACCAAAGCCCTTGTCATTGAGCTTTTTAATGATACCTTCCATAAAAATAAAAGGTTAAAAAAATAAATTCCGTTAAGCAATATTTATTGGAATTTATTTGATAAACCCTATAAAAAATTTCCTAATGGACTTGCTTAACAATACAGTAATTTTTGAAATAGTCAATAGGTTGTTCGAATTGACTGCGGATTGACTGCGAATAGATTCCGAATAGACTTCGAATGGACATTTTTTTCATTTCGAACCCCTTTTTGTCATTTCGAGTTTACCGAGAAATCCCTTAAAAAGACAAAAGGGACTCCTCCAGCAGGGTCGGAGTGACAAAAAAGCTATTTTTTAAAAAGCCCCACCACCTTTTTCAAACTCATTACAAAAATCACCGCGCCGACCCCTGCTACGCCGGCTCCGATAAAGGAAACAACACTGCAGGCACCATTTGTAAACACCCACCAGCCACCCAGCATGAACCCGATTCCCGCTCCCAAATGCCCGCCGATTAAGATTTTATCGTATTTCATGATTTTTATTTTACCACACCCTCACGCTGATTAGCATTGACATTATGATATACAATTGATATACTAAAGCTATACAAATGATATAAAACTAATGACTTCTACCACAATCCGCATCGATGAAAAATTAAAGAAAAATGCCCATCAGTTAGCTAAGACCATCGGCTTCAGCTTCAGCGACCTTATCAACGTCCTCCTTAAAAAAGCCGTCCGTGATGGCGGGGTGGATTTACGGCTGACCGAAAACGGCTTTACCCCGGAATTTGAGGAGAGTATATTAAAAACCCACAAAAAAGGAGAATATGAAGAATTTGAGTCTGCAGATGAAATGATAAAGCATGCGAAAAAGAAGTATATTGCTTAGGTTTTCAAAGGATTTTCAGAAAGATCTGGTCCGGCTGAATGAAGCCCAGAAGAAACAGCTTAATAAAAAGCTGGAGCTTTTTCAAGACCACCCTGATCACCCAAGCCTAAGAAACCATAAGCTTCATGGCAGGATGACTGGTTTCTATTCGATAAACATATCAGGAGATATAAGAGCCATTTATGAGATTCTTGGAAAGACAGGGGATGATATATTAATTGGCTTTATGCGATTAGGAACGCATAATCAGTTGTACTAACCCACATCCTCCACCGCCTCTTCCTATACTTATAGTAATCATAATCAGATATAACAAAAAACAGCCATTTTGTGTATAATTAAACTCACAAGCTATTATTTATCTTTTAATAAAATATTATGTTTAAAGTTTTAAAATCATTTATAGCCATAATGGCTGTTGCCCTTATTTTTCCTTTAATCGCCCTTGCGCAGCAGGAAGGCCCTGGTGATCCCCAGCCTGAACCAGCTCTTTACGGTGAAGAAGCCGGAGAAGCAGTTATGATGCAGGAAGATGCCGCAGAAGATGGGGAGGAAGCAGTCGCAGAAGAGGATGAAGATGACACAAAAGAAGTGCAGGCAGAGCCTGTGAAAGCAATGAAAGGCCAGAAGGAGCCCAGCGGGCAGGGTGTTACCCGCCGCAGCCGTGTGGCCAATGCCGTACAGGAAATGTTACAAGTGGCAGAGAGAAATGAGGGTGTTGGAACCCAGATCAGGGAAATTGCCAGGGAGCAGAACCGCGTGCATGAAGAAATGGAACAAGGCCTTGAAGCGGTTAAAGAAAGAAAGGCATGGGTGAAATTTTTTATCGGACCTAAGTACAGTAAAGTGAAAGAGGCCGAAGAGATGCTCAATAAGCATATAGAGCAATTGGGTGAGCTGAAGGATTTTCGCGCCCAAGTGAAAAACCAAGAGGATGCCCAGCTTCTTCAGGAACAGTTACAGGTAATGGAACAGATTGCCACTGAGCTGAAGGGGGAAGTTGAATCAGCCAAAAAAGGATTCAGCCTGTTTGGCTGGTTTAACAAATGGCTTTCCAATCGGTAATTTTTTTACAAACAAAAAGCCCTGTTCCGGATTCCCGGGGCGGGGCTTTTTTGTAATTCAGATTATTTATTAGTCGGCAGGAAATAGATAAACCATACCACCCATACCAGCCAAATGGCCTGCAGGTAATCGCCGGAAAGAAACCCGGGGATGCCCTGGGCGGTCATAAAGCCCAGGAAGCCAAGTTGCCAGTTTCTTCTCATTTTCATGATTAGGAAATTAAGAATTATTTCTCCTCCTCTTTCTTCTCTTCTTCAACGACTTCACCTTCCTCAGCACCTTCTTTCTCGTCAGCTTCGTTGTTATCCGTCACCTTCACGCCCTCATCCGCCGATTCCTCCGCACCCGCCTGCTTATAGATCTCGGTACCGATTTTCTGCGCTTCCTGCTCTAATTCTTCTGTCGCCTTTTTAATTGCCTCAATATCCGCCTTCTCATCTTTCAGCAGGTCTTTAACGGCGTTGATCTTTTCGTTTACAGACTTCTTCATATCATCGGGGATCTTCGCGTCATTATCCCGCATCGTCTTTTCCATTTGGAACACCAGGCCATCGGCTTTGTTGCGGGTTTCGATAGCGTTTTTCTTTTCTTTATCTTCTTCCGCGTGGGTTTCCGCGTCTTTCTTCATCTTCTCGATTTCCTCCTCACTCATTCCGCTCGCGCCCTGGATGGTGATGGATTGTTCCTTGCCGGTGCCTTTGTCTTTCGCTTTTACATTCAGTATCCCGTTCGCGTCGATATCGAAAGTGACTTCGATCTGAGGCACTCCGCGTGGAGCGGGTGGCACGCCGTCTAGAATGAAACGGCCGAGGGATTTGTTACCCGCCGCCATTTCACGTTCACCCTGCACCACATGCACATCCACAGACGGCTGGTTGTCGGCCGCGGTGCTGAAGATCTGGGATTTGGACGTGGGGATGGTGGTGTTGCGTTCAATAACGGGGGTGGCGATACCGCCAAGAGTTTCAACAGAAAGCGAAAGGGGAGTGACGTCGAGTAACAGAAGGTCTTTCACGTTGCTGTCGCCCATCAAAACTCCGCCCTGAATGGCGGCGCCGAGGGCGACCACTTCATCCGGATTTACGCCCTGATGCGGATCTTTGCCGAAAATCTTTTTAGCGATTTTAAGGACAGCCGGCATGCGGGTCATTCCGCCGACCATGATGATTTCGTCGATTTCTTTAGCGTCTATTTTGGAGTCTTTCAGGGCTTTTTTGCAGGGGCCTTCGGTTTTGGCGAGTAAATCATCCACCAGTTCCTCCAGTTTGGAGCGGGAGAGCTTCAGGTTTAAATGTTTGGGTCCGCTGGCGTCAGCAGTAACAAACGGAAGGTTGATCTCAGTTTCCTGAGAGGAAGATAGTTCGATTTTCGCTTTTTCCGCTCCTTCTTTTAAGCGCTGAAGCGCCATCTGATCTTTGCTGAGGTCGATGCCGTCGTTTTTTTTGAATTCGGAAACCAGCCAGTCAATGATGCGCTGGTCAAAATCATCCCCGCCGAGATGCGTGTCACCGTTGGTAGAGACGACTTCAAACACACCGTCCCCAAGGTCGAGGATGGAGATGTCGAAGGTTCCTCCGCCAAGGTCAAACACGGCGATCTTCATGTTCTTATGTTTCTTATCAAGGCCGTAGGCGAGCGCCGCGGCGGTTGGCTCATTGATAATACGTTTTACGTCGAAGCCGGCGATTTTACCCGCGTCTTTGGTGGCCTGGCGCTGGCTGTCGTTAAAGTAGGCGGGAACCGTGATAACGGCTTCGGTAACGGGCTGGCCGAGGTACGCCTCGGCATCCGCTTTCATTTTCTGAAGAACACGCGCGGAGATTTCCGCCGGTTTGTACCATTTGTCACCCATCTTGATCTCTACTTCCTCATTCTTGCCCGCCTTGGTCTCAAACGGCATGTGTTTGATCTCTTTCTCCACTTCGTTCAGCTTGTGACCGATAAACCGTTTGGCCGAGAAGATGGTGTTTTTGGGGTTGGTAACGGCCTGCCGTTTGGCGGTCACGCCTACCAGGCGCTCCGCGTCTTTTTCCGCCACGACGGACGGGGTGGTGCGGTTACCTTCCGCGTTAGAGATGACGACGGGTTCACCGCCTTCCATCACAGCCATGCAGGAGTTGGTGGTCCCAAGGTCTATTCCGATTATTTTACCCATAATTCTAATTGTTTAAATTTTAAAACGAGATGACGAGATGACGATATGACGTCATTTTGTTATTTCGTCACTTCGTCACTTCGTTGGAGAGTGCGTTAGCACTCGACATTATAGAGTGCTAGACAAATTTGTCAAACAAAAAATCACAAATCAGAAATCACAAATCACAAATCGGCTCTTTAAGAGCCGTCTCCCACCTTCACCTTCGCGGGCTTGATCGTTTCATCGTGATACAGATAGCCGGGTTCCAGTTCCTCCAAAATCACATCCTTTTCACCGGGAGCCGACAGCATGGCATCGTGGCGGGTGGGGTCGAGTTTTTCACCTACCGTGGGGACGCGTTTTACGCCGAGTTTTCCCAGCGCCTTCATCAGTTCATCGTGCGTGCTGACCACCCCTTTCGCCCAGTCATCCGCTTTCAGGTTTTTCGGCAGGTGCTGGCAGGCGCGGTCAAAGTTGTCGATGATCGGGAGGAGTATTTTGAGCATTTCCGCGTTGGCGAATTTAATGAAACGGAATTTATCCTCTTCGGCCCGGCGTTTCATATTCTGCATATCCGCCATGCAACGGGCCAATTGGTCTTTCAGCTGTTGTATGTCCGAGTCCGGATCCGGCGCATTGAGTCCGGACTCAACTTTCGCCTCGTCCGCCGCCTGGGCATCCTCTACTTTTTTTTGAAGATCGTCTTGTGGTTCGTCGGCCATGGTTGTGATTTAAATTGCTCAGGTATTTTAGCAAAGAAGCTATATTCTATCAATTCTGTAACACATTTTTGCTTTACACGTTGTCAAAAACAGAGTAACCATAAACCCATGCAGGAACTTTTTGTCTTCGATTCAGCGTTGGCACAGTATATGATTCTCCCGCTTTTTATTTTTGTGGCCAAAGTCTTTGAGGTATCAATAGGCACCATACGGCTGATTTTACTGGCCCGTAGAGAAAAGCAATTGGTTCCGTATGTGGCGTTTGTCGAAGTGCTGATCTGGATCATTACCATCGGGATTATTTTTTCCAACCTGACGAACATGATGGCGTACGTGGCGTATGCACTGGGATTTGCGGTGGGAAACCGTTTGGGGATGTCGATTGAAGAACGGATGGCTATCGGCAATTCAATGATCCGTGTGATTACCCGAAGGCGGGCGCAAAAACTTATCAAGTATCTGAAAAAAGAAAAATATCCTATTACCACGATTGCAGCCAAATCAAATAATCATGATGTGAACCTGGTGTATATCCTGACTCGACGGAAAAATTTAAAACCCCTGATTCGGCAGATCAAAAAATACAATCCCCGCGCCTTTTTTTCCGTGGAGGATGTCAGTGTTGTCAATGAAGGGATCATGCCGTTACGGTCGGCTGTGATTCCCAAAACGCCGATTTCCAAACGATTATGGGGGAAGAGTAAATAAAACCTTTACAACAAAAAATCATTGCCATACAATCATCTCCTTTGTTTTTTTAGTTATGACCAAAGAGGTACGGAAAGCGCAAGTTCTCACAATCATCGGCGAGGGGCAGAAAGCGGCCGAAAAACTGCTGAACAGCGATCTGAAAGACCGCATTTTAGGCCATTTTAAAGCGATGAAAGACTGCCTGGAAAATGAAGAGGATTGCGGGGAGCTGGAAACGCTCGCCATAGAACTGACTATCGGCGTAAAAGAGGCGCTGTCGTTTAAAGACATGGACATCCTTGCGGAGGCGGAAGTGAATGTGTGGAACGACATCAGTAATCTCACAAAGTAAAGTGATTTGGTTTGATTTTATAGCTGAAATTTGGTACAAAAAGTGAGCTGTATGTTTGAGGTACCGTGGTGAAGTGGTTTAACACTGTGGTTTGCAAAACCGCCATTCGTGGGTTCGAATCCCACCGGTACCTCCAAAAAATTTTTGCCCCTTGCGGGCTAAAAATTCTTTTTAAGTTATTGGCAGGTGGGATGAGAACCCTTGGGTTCGTAGCGAAAAAGGAACCCTGAACTTGTTTCAGGGGACTATTTGAGCATTCGACCGCGCAGTCCCGCATAGCGGGACGAGCACGTAAGATTATCCCGCCGGATTATCATGGGATCCCAATTACCGGTGGGAATTAAACCACTTCACTACTATCAACTCTCAACTGTCAACGCTGGATTTTTCCGCATGAAAACGATATAGTGGCACGTGAAAATGTAATCCAAATACTATGAAACGAACGAAAAAAACCGTTAAAAAATGTAAAGGAGGGCTGGCCGCTTTCTTCCGCGTGCTGGTCGGCGGCTTGGGGCTGGCGGCATTGGTGCTTTTTATGACCACCGCCGAAAAACCCACCATCAACTGGGGCTTTTTAATGACAGGCGGTCATCAGATGGTCTCGATAGACGACGGCCTGACCGTCGGCGAGGCGGTGTTGGTGCGTATCGATGAAAATGGTGAGCCGATTTTTTTGACGGAAGCCAACCCTAAATTCAGACGCGGGGAGCAAGTGGTTTTCGGGCTTTTAAACACGGGTCCGTTTGAAAAAGGGGAGGATGGTAAGCATTTTTTTGAAATGGACATCGAAGTCACCGGTCCGGACGGGGAGGTGGTGATGGACAAAAAAGAATCATTGTCCGGCGCCGGCCATATGGAGCTGGAAGACGGTTACGCGCCCGAACCTAACGGCGTGTTCATCGGCAGTCCGTATTCCGACATCGGCGATTATAATTTTAAGCTCACTATTTACGATAAGATCGGCAGAGGCCGCGCGGTTCGTACCGCTCGATTCTTTTTGCAATAAAGGCGATGAACTGATTTCTTGCTACTTAAGATTAAAACTCGTCACCATCGCACCCACCAGGTCACGCACTTCTTTTGGGGTGTCCGGGAGCATACCGCCGGAAACGATGTAACCGTAATTGCCTTTAGTGGCGTATAGCTGAACGAACTTGATCAGTTTTTCCGTGGGGTTCAGGCGCGCCTGGAAGATGTGAAGGGGCGCTGACTGCCCGCCGACATCAATCGTGGTCTCCTGTATCTTTTGGTAATCGGTCAGGTTCTGAGCGCTTAGGTTGATATTCGCCCGTCCGTAATCCATAGAAGACACATTCTGTTTTAAATCCTCACGCACAATATTTACATTGATGAAAAAGCCGTTGTACGCTTCGGGGGTGGTAAAAGCCACCAGCGTCTCATCGGGGATCTCCGCGTAAAAATCCGATTGATTGATAACTTTCCACGTCGGATCGACCTGCAGGGTAAAATCCCCGCCGTCATACGGTTGGAGGTTCTGGGCTGATATAGCCGCACCGCCGCAGCCAGACAAAAAGCCCACAAATAACAGGGCAATCAGAGCTAAGCAGGTTTTTTTGATGAAATTTTTCATAAGTCTTTTTACTTTTAATTTATTGTACCAAACACCCTTGTAAAACTGCAACAGCAACTGTAGTCATAAACGGGTGCGATGCCATCGTCATCCTTTAACGTCATTCCATCCATTACGTCATCCTGAACCTGCCTACCGGACAGGCAGGCTTGTTTCAGAATCTTCTGAATAAATGAAGCAAGGGCGGGAAAAAAGGGTGATATCCCATGAAAGTGAGGATAGCTATCCTCACTTTCAGTAACTTCTTTCATTTAACCCATCTTCTTTCCCCCCTTGACCCAAGAGGGGCCGCCTTCCTCCTCCTTTAGTGTTGAGACTTGTGAAATTTTCTAATACAATTGAAATAAATAAAAATTTCGTATTATGCAATTCCTCAATCAATATCCCATCGCCATCCCCTTCATCGCCATCCTGCTGGCCGAAGTGGTCAAGGCGCTGATCGACCTTATCCGCAAGCGGGGAAAGATCCGCTTCATCAATCCTGGCGGAATGCCCAGCGGTCATTCTTCATTCGTATCCGCTTTAGTGGTGGTCGTGGCAAATAAGGAAGGGGTGGGCAGTACGCTTTTTATGGTGAGCGCGGTGATCGCCCTGATTGTGATGTACGACGCGGTGACCCTCCGGAACGAAGCCGGCCTGCATGCCAAAGCGATCAATAAACTAAAATCTGGCGCCAAGCTGGAAGAATCATTGGGTCATACCGTTTGGGAAGTCATTATCGGCGCGGTGTTCGGCGCGGTGGTGGCATTTATTCTGCTCAATATCTAGTTTTGGCTTACGACAGGCCTCCCCTCTTGTTTTAGAGGGGGTTTTGTGATATAATATAAAGATTGTAATTTGTCCCGCTTCGCGGAACGTAACTTGTAATTCGTAATTGGTAATTTTAAACCGATTTCGTTAGAAAATTACAAATTACGCGACCCGCGTTTAGCGGGGAGTGAATTACAAGTTACAAATTACAGAGATGTTAAGATCCGTCAAATCACAAATCGTCCTGGGGACTTCGCTGATCATTATTGCGATTCTGACCGCGTCCACATATTTCATCATTGACCAGAAAACGAGTGAAATCAGTCTGGATATTTTCCGAACCGCCGTGAGTTACGCGGAGCTGACACATGAACGGGTAATTGATAATTACGAATCCAATTACGTCCAGCAGGCTTTTGCCCACTTTGACCGTGAAATGGCAGACATCTACGGTCTGAACGAAGACGTGTCGGGCATCAGTATTTTTAATTATCTGGGAGAGATCCTGTACCGGCCTAAAGACGAGGCATTTGATAAATTGAGTCAGGACGACATGGACAGGATTCAGGCCGTCATGCCTTCGGTGAAGACGGAAAAAGACCGGATTGTGTATTTAGATAAAGCAGACGGAGAGATCCTTTACGCCAATTTCAACGGCCGGCCCGTGGAACCCATTAGTGCTTCAGAACGGATTGTGGATATTGTGTATCCGTTCAGGGATGCCAATAACGCCCTGCGTTCATTTTCCGTCCGTTACCGCGTTAATTATGACTCCCTGGTGGACCGGGTACAGGAGACGCGTAATAACATGATTATTATCGCGGCGTTTGGTATTATTATCGCTTTGTTTATCGGGGGCATCATTGCCGGCAAGATCACCTCGCCCATCAAGATTCTCTCACAGGGCGCGGCCCAGATCGGTAGCGGAGATCTGACCACCCGTATCACCGTAAAAAGCAAAAGTGAGATCGGCCGCTTGGCCGACACCTTCAATCAGATGGCGCAGAATCTGGAAAAAAGTACGCAGGATTTGGTTGAAAAGGAGAAGATGACGCGCGAATTGGAATTGGCCGGACAGATTCAGAAAGAACTTCTGCCTACTATTTTACCGGATATTCAGAATCTGGACATCGCGGCCAGCCTGGTCTCTGCCGAAGAAGTCGGCGGGGATTGTTATGATTTTTTGATGCTGCCCGACGGTAATATGATCTTCTACATCGGGGACGTGACGGGGCATGGAGTGCCCGCAGGCTTGGTGTCTGCTGTTAACAATGCGCTGGTGCCCGCGTTTATGGATCATTACCAGACCACGCAGGAGCTCATCGTCCATTTAAACCGTTTGCTTAAAATGAAAACCCGTCCCAACGTGTTCATGACGATGGTCATGGCGCATTGGTATATCGCGGAGGGGAAGCTCGGCTTCACACAAGCCGGCCATGACCCCATCCTCCACTACAAATCCGCGGATAAATCCATTACCGAATTGTCTACCGGGGGGATGGCACTGGGGATGATTGATGATATTTCTAAAGTGGTGAAAACGGATGAGGTCGTGCTGGAGACGGGTGACGTGGCGGTGTTGTACACCGACGGCATTCCGGAAGCCTGGAAGACCGATACCGAGAACTACGGCATGGATCGTTTTAAGGAATCGGTGGTACGGAATTCAGTGTTATCAACCACTCAGGCCATTCACGACGCCATCATCAAAGACGTGCGTGAGTTCATGGGTGATTTTCCTCAGGCGGATGATATTACACTTATTGTGGTAAAAAGGACGGTATAAGAATTGCCAAAAGAATTGCTTGAAGTATCGCTCAAGCTATTCTCAGGCTATTCTTTAGCAATTCTTAATCAATTCTTCAGCATCTTCGCCAGATACTGCCCGGTGTAGCTCTTTTTTACTTTGGCCACCTCTTCCGGCGTTCCGCAGCAGATGACTTCACCCCCTTCATTCCCGCCTTCTGGTCCCAGATCAATGATGTAATCCACGGATTTGATAACATCCAGATTGTGTTCAATCGTCAGCACCGTATTCCCTTTATCCACCAGCGCCTGCAGAACGCTCAGAAGTTTCTTCACGTCATCAAAATGCAGGCCGGTGGTAGGTTCATCCAGTATGTAAATCGTTTTGCCGGTAGAGCGTTTGGCCAGCTCTGTAGCTAGTTTTACACGCTGAGCCTCACCGCCGGAAAGGGTCGTGGCGCTTTGCCCTAAATGAATGTAGCCTAAGCCTACTTCAGTCAGGGTCTTCAGCTTGTTTTTAATCTGGGGAATGGCGTCAAAAAATTCCAGCGCTTCATTTACGGTCATATTCAATACGTCCGCGATATTTTTACCATGCCAGGTGATCTCGAGCGCTTCAGCATTGTAACGCTTGCTTTTACACACCTCGCACGGCACATATACATCAGGTAAAAAGTGCATCTCGATCTTCACGATCCCGTCGCCCTTACAAGCCTCACAGCGGCCACCTTTTACATTAAAACTGAACCGGCCTTCTTTATAACCTCGTAATTTAGCCTCAGTGATGTTGGCAAAAAGTTCCCGGATATCCGTGAATACTCCGGTATAAGTTGCAGGGTTGGAGCGTGGGGTACGGCCGATGGGGGATTGATCGATATTGATGATTTTATCTAAGTGCTCCACCCCCTTGATCTCCTTATGCGCCCCGCCCCGCTGTTTGGCACGGTTAAGTTTGGTATTCAGCACAGGGCAGAGGATGTAATTGATAAGGGAGGATTTGCCGGAGCCGGAAACGCCGGTAATGCCGACAAACGTTTTTAAAGGCAGTTTTACATTCACATTTTTCAGATTGTGTTCACTTGCTCCGATGATCTCCAGAAACTTACCGCTGCCCTTTCGGCGCTTTTTTGGTACATCAATGGATTTGCGTCCGGAAAGATAATCACCGGTAATAGATTTTTTATTGTTTTTAATTTCTTCAGCTGTGCCATAGGCCACCACTTCTCCGCCATGTTTTCCTGCGGCCGGGCCGATGTCCAGCACATAATCCGCGGACTGGATGGTCTCTTGATCATGCTCCACCACCAGCACGGTGTTGCCCAAATCCCGCAGGTTTTTAAGGGTCTTAATCAGCCGGTTGTTGTCGCGCTGATGCAGACCGATCGAGGGTTCATCCAGTACATACAATACCCCCTGGAGTGAGGAGCCGATCTGGGTGGCCAGACGGATGCGCTGGGCTTCTCCGCCGGAAAGGGTATTGGCGGATCGGCTGAGGGTGAGATAAGACAGCCCCACATTATGAAGGAAATCCAGACGGCTGATGACTTCCTGAATGATCAGGCGGGCGATGATGTATTCTGATTTAGTTAAAGGGGTTTTTTTGTTTTCCGGTGACATAACCCGAAAGAAATCTTTCACTTCCTCAATCGACATTCCCGTCAGATCAAAAATAGACCGGTCGGCGATCGTGATAGAGAGCACTTCGGGCCGGAGCCGTTTGCCGCCGCACATTTCACAGGTCAGTTCCTCCATAAACCGTTCGATGTTTTTGCGCACATAATCCGAATCCGATTCATGATACCGGCGTTCCAGATTCGGGATCACTCCTTCATAAGTGGTCTGTGTTTCGTAATTGGAATTCTGGCTGGTGTAGGTGGCCTGGAATTTATCTTTTCCTGAACCGTACAGGATGATCTTGACCTGTTCGGGAGTCAGTTTGCCGATGGGGGTATGGATATCAAAGCCGTATTTTTTACCCACGGAACGCAGCAGCTGTGTGTACCAACCCAGGCGCATGGAAGAGGTGGACCAGGGGATGATACCGCCCTCAGCGATAGTAAGGCGGGGGTTAGGCATCACCAGATCAGGGTTGATCTTCAGTTTAGAGCCGAGTCCATGGCAGTCCGGGCAGGCGCCGTGAGGTGAGTTGAACGAGAAGGAGCGGGGCTGGATTTCCGGAATCGAAAGTCCGCATTCATCGCAGGCAAAATTTTCAGAGAAAATCTCTTCCTTTTTACTGTCAGGATCCAGAATTTTAACAACACCTTCCCCAAATTTTAGAGCGGTCTCCAGCGAATCGGCCAGCCGGGAGCGGTCTTCATTTTTTTCCTCGATTTCCTGACCGGATTTCAGTTTCCTGGCCTTCTGTTTCAGGCCGTGAACCACCAGACGGTCTACCACGATTTCAATCGTATGTTTTTTATTCGGATCGAGTTCTACCGTTTCATTGATACTGTAAACATTTCCGTTGACGCGAAAGCGTACAAATCCCTCCTTTTTAATCTTTTCAAACACTTTTTGATGCTCCCCCTTCCGGTCACGGACCATGGGCGCCAAAATCATGATACGCTTACCTTCCGGCATATCTGCGATGATGTCCACCATCTGGCTGGCGGATTGTTTGCTGATTTTTTTACCGCATTGTGAACAATGGGGCCGGCCGATTTTGGCAAACAGCAGACGCAGATAATCATAAATCTCGGTCACGGTTCCCACTGTGGAGCGGGGATTGCGGGAGGCGGTTTTCTGGTCGATAGAAATAGCGGGAGAAAGTCCTTCGATACTATCGACATCCGGTTTTTCCATCAGTTGTAAAAACTGCCGGGCATAGGTGCTTAAACTTTCCACATAACGACGCTGACCTTCCGCATAAATCGTATCGAACGCCAGAGATGATTTGCCCGATCCTGACGGGCCGGTGATCACGACCATTTTATCGCGGGGGATCTCAACATCAATATTTTTTAAATTGTGCACACGGGCACCTTTTACGATTATTTTCTTCATAATAAGTAGCGAGAAATATGTTCCGAATGGAACGAAGACGACCGAATGGAAGTCTGAAGTAAAATGAGGGCTCCGATGTGCTCCGCACGTAGCTGCGGAGTGCAGGAGGAGAGTATTTCCCTATTGAACAGGCGGGGAGTCCGCTGGATTAGGAGGGCTAGAAAATGCTTGGGCAAGCAGTTTTTACATCGTTTCACATTTTTTAAAATAAGTCAATACTTTGGCAGTAAGGATTTCTTTATATATACGCATACACACCCCTTCATTCTGGGGTTTGCGGGGAAAAGAAAGCATGCCCTGAGCGTAGCCGAACGGGAAGGGCAAAGAAAATAAATAAAAGAAAGGGAAGAAAGAAGAATATGTCTATCATTCTTATCATTGAGGAAAATTTCTGAATTGAGTTCTAAATCTCAAATACTAAATTAAATCTGAAATCATAAATCTAAAATCAGAAATAAAATCCTCCCTTGAACTCCGACTTACCTGTTGCTATACTGATGCCCAGTAAAACTTAAAAATAAATCCCATGATTGAAATTCTTAAAAAAATCCCATTCTTCAGCGAACTGAGTGACGAAGATGTTCAGAAAATCGCGGACAATATCAGACTGGAGTATTTTCCTGCGAGCCATGTGATCTTTGAGCAGAATGACACTGGGGATATCATGTACATCATCAAGCGCGGCAAAGTCCAGGTAATCCGAGACGACACGGTGCTGGCCGTGCTCGAAGACAATGCCTTTTTCGGAGAGATGGCTTTGGTGTCCGACGAGCCCCGAAACGCCCGCATCGTTACCGTTACGGATGTCGAAGCGCTGACCTTAAATAAAGACGACTTTAAACGCCTCCTCGAGACCAATAGCTCCATCGCTTCGATTGTCAGTTATGAAGTGGTAAAGCGTGCGAATGCAATATTTTAAAAAATCATGGAAGTAATCTCTTATCTTTTTCTTACTCATTTTCTTGCCGATTACCCGTTTCAGCCGGGCTGGCTGGTGGAATATAAAAAACAATCCTTCCTGGGAGTAGTCCTTCATAGTGCGGTGCATCTTTTATTCGCCACCCTGATCTTATTTCCGTTCTGGGGTCTTTGGCAGGTATGGCTGTCGGTCGGGATTATTTTTGTGACACATGTGGCTATCGACCAAACCAAAGTATTTTTGGAAAAAAACAGCCCCAAACAAACCTATTTTACAATCTACGCCCTGGACCAGTTCACCCATCTGGCGGTGATCAGTATGGTGTCACTGACCCTGATGAGAGATTTAATTTTCCCTTCAGTCAGCGCTTTTATGCAGATTTTCAGCGACCGGACGGTTATTCATTTCTTTTTGGTTTTAGTACTGGTCACCTATGTGTATGACATTACGGTTTGGACGTATCAGAATACTAAAAAGCCACATCCCTACAAACGCAATTACAGCGGAATGGCGCGGAATGCCCTGATCGTGAGCATCACATTTGTTTTATACTGGATAAGCCGATAATTCCCCCCTTCGCGCGGGTCTGCCTGCCGGTAGGCGGGGCCCCTATTTGTCAAAATAGTGGGGTAAGAAAAAAGGGGCAAAAGAAAAACTAAAGCAAAAAGAAAAGCGGGAAAAAGAAAACTTATTTCTCCGTAAACGTATACACCCCGTCCCAGTTGGCTGAGGGGGGATTTTCAATAAAAGTCTGACACCGTTTTACAAAGGCTTTTGAAGGGGGGTCGCTTTCATTCTCCGCGAATTTTTTCATAGCCTCCGTAAAGCTGAGTCGGCGGTAAGAATTCAAAGCATCCTCAAATGTTTTGTTTGTTTTTAAAATTGCAGGCGACACTCCGTCTTTCGTGCCGATTAATTCATAGATCCGCACGGGCTGTTCCTTGCCCTTTACGCGGATGAGATCAAGTTCCCGGCACACAAAATCATCCTTGATCTGTTCATAGGTGAATTCCGAAACAATGACTTCAGTCCCATACTGTTTGTTGATCCCCTCCAGGCGGGAGCCCAGATTCACCGTATCGCCCATCACCGTGTAATCGAAACGGTTTTCAGAACCCATGTTCCCCGCAATCACATCGCCCGTGTTCAGGCCGATGCGGATACGGATAGGCGGGAGGCCCTGCTTTTCACATTCTTCCCGGAAGATCTTTAACTGTGCCTGATTTTTCAGGGCGGCGAGACAGGCATTTTTAGCGTGTTCTTCCACAGGCACAGGCGCTCCCCAAAACGCCATAATAGCGTCCCCTTCATATTTATCCAGCGTCCCCTGGTATTCCAGAATAATATCGGTCATGGAATCCAGATAACGGTTCAGAAAATTAACCAGTTTGCCGGGCTCCATTTTTTCCGAAATCGATGTAAAGCCGGCGATATCCGAAAAGAAGACGGTCACCGTCCGTTTGGCACCTCCCAATTCCAGCGTCTTAGGATCTTTCATGATCTGTTCCACGACGGATTTGTTTACATAATGCCCAAACGCCCCTTCAATAAATTGTCGCTTCTTATGCTCCAGAATATAGCGCAGTAGAAATGCGCCGACAAACGTCAGAATAATCGTCAGAAGCGGATGGATCACGTCCATAAAGATACGGAAATATTCATACACAGCAATCCCCGCGACGACCATCAAAAACAATTCTCCAACAAGAATCGGAATGGCGTAACGCACACGGAGTTTGGCGAACAGAAATAGATTGAGAGCGATTAAGCCAAAAAGCGTCAGCCATAAACTAAGGCGGGACTGATTCCGGAGGAATTGGCCGGAAGTAATTGTCTGAATGTTGTTGGCATGGATTTCTACGCCCGGCATTCGAATACCCTTACTGACGGGAGAGAGAAAATCATCCTGGAGGTCGGTGGCGGTGGGGCCGATTAAAACTATTTTATCCTGAAAATCCATAACATTGCCGGCCTCATCCGCTAAATTTTCATTCAGCAGATCCGACATGGAAAGGTGAGCGTAACGGCCGGGTTCCGCAAAATAATTCACGTACATATGATGCACAGTCTCGTTTTTCTCAGCATCCTTTTTGATAATAACAGGGATTCGTAGACGGTCCGAAAACTCATACCATGAGTCATTAATTGTTCCCGGGCCAGGTTCGCTGCGCAGATAACGACGGGCGATGACGAGGGAAAAGGCTTCCGCCGTTTTGCTGTCAACACTGCTGACAACAGGAAGTTCGCGAATATAGCCATCTTCATCCTGATGGACATTGATCCAGCCCAAAAGCGGATCAGTTGCCGCCAGAACGGCGTTAGGCCAGTTGACTTTTGCCTGTCCATTTTCAAAATGATAATGGGTAGCCAGTACGACATTGTCATGAGCTCTGAGGGCCTGGGCAAAGGCATCGTCTCCGCTTCTGGCATCCGGAAAAGTAACATCGATTCCGATCACAGCGGCTCCTTTTTGATTGAGAATATCAACAGCCTTGGCGTAATTCTCCCGTGACCATTCCGGCAGAGGGCCAAGATTCTGGGGCTGAAGACTTTTTTCATCAATGGCCACGATGACGATTTCGGAACTGGCGGAGTCAAAATCATAGAAATTGTTCTGGAGCCGCTTTTGGGATCCCATCAAAAAATCTCTTTGTACCAAAAGGGTCATAACCAGAGCAATGACCATTCCCAGGCCAATGAAGTAAAACAGTTTTTTAAGCATCGATTTTTTTAAACTTCAAAGTCCTGGTCATCGAAAAAACGGTCTTCGATCAGAGAGCCGACCAGGTAGCCGATGAAGAAAAGGCCGAACCATTTAAGCAATTTTTTGAGCATAATTTAATGAGTAATTTGTAACTTGTAATTTACTCCCCGCTAAACGCTGGTCGCGTAATTTGTAATTTTTCAACAATCGGCATTTAAAATTACCAATTACGAATTACAAGTTACGTTCCGCGAAGCGGGACAAATTACAATCATTATATTATACCAAAAAATGGCTCAATTATCAATCAATTAGGATGTTTTTATAAAAAAGCTTGCAATCTTTTTCAGTTTTTGTATAATTAAAGTGTTCAAGCATTTAGCCCTCTCCAAAATGCAGAAACGTATCTTTACATGGACACTCATTATTAAACCTCATATCTGAGGCCTTATTTCCTGTAAAAATCAAGAACGCAAGAGAGGGCCTCAGATATGAATCGAGGTTCTTTTTGTCAAAGAAGAAAGAGTAGTTGACAAAATAATAAATTATGATATAATATAACACTCAAACAACAATGGCCCTCCAACCCACTATGTTTAAGTTTAAAAAGAATTTTCCCACCTTAGGCGACAATCTCGAAGCTGGAACTCTGTTTCCTGTCCAGCTGCCGCTACACGACAAGCAATATGTCGAGTATTTAAAAAACGAACACCCTGAGCATTATGAAATTATGTGGAAAATTCGCGATTTGGTGTTGGATGTCACTAAGGCTGAAAGCATTTCAGACTTGGATGATTCTTCAACCGACATGAAATTTATAAATGCGACCAATGAGCGGATATTAAAACAGATGCTTGGTGATAATCTGACTATGGAGCAAATGCAGGATCGTATAAACGCCTATGGTAATCTAGCCGATGAAGTGGTGGAAGAAGTCTCCCAAAAGACTATGCCAGGTTACGGATTGGTCTTGGCCATGCGCAATGAAGTGATGGCAACCAATAATCTGGGTAAACTACTTTTAATGGTTGCCGATGAGACGGGCCGTGATACTCAGGTCCGCTATGAGGCCAAGCGTAAACTGGAAATGATTATGACCCTGGCACAAATTGACAAAGCTTTAGAGGTCAGAAAAAAAGACATAGAATTCTTAGTGGATATATGGGAGGGCAGGGGGCTGTTTAGAGGTGGTACGGAACGCAAGTGGCTTTTAAGCGACCACGACCTGAATGAAAACAATCGCTGTACGTCCTGTGAATTTTTAGACATCCCCCCTGAGACACTGCAGGACAATCAGTTAATCGAACCCATGGACTGCCGTCTGATGCGGGTTAAGAGAGATGATGGATCCGAATTTGATGCCTACGCAATGTTCCATTTGCGTATCAAGTCGCTTAAAGCAGTACTTTTAAAATCAATGCGTCAGCCGGATCGACCAATTGAAGATCTGGCGCGTGACCATTCTGGAGTCCGCATGATACCGATCAATCCGCAGGAAGGGGATCATGAGCAGGTCAGACAACACATGATTGATATAACGAGCGCCCCGAATCCGAAAACCGGACAGCATTACGACACCCGTATCGACAAGATGAAAAATGGGGCAGGTGGAAATGACGGGGACAATCCGTCATTACGGTTTCATAAATTCAATATGATCATCAGCGGAGGGGGCTTACAGGGGGAAAAGGATTATGAATTCCAGTGCTTTGGAGACAGACAGTATGTGGATTATTACGTACGGCTTCCGGATGCTTGGCCGATTTATGAGATCGTCCGTCTTCATCGCTCCAGCATCTCAGAGACTATGCATCCCCACGCTCATTACGAAGGGATTCCCCGCCATCCGAATGTCATGGTCTCGATTGCCGATGGCTATAGCCACTACATCCGGTCCCGGCGCACCGTTCCTTCCGCCGAAGCCGCGGAAGAGCGCGCGATCACGGATGAAGACATTATGAAAGCTTGTAAAATGAACGCCTTTCCCAAGATGAACAATGGGAACGGTAATCATTAAAAAATTAATTTTTTAAAAACAAAATATATGTTTTTTGTTTCCGAAAACACCGAAGCCGCCGAAATTCCTTCTCTGCAAGGGTTAAACCCAAGAGAAAGCGCGCTTTTAAATCTGCGAAAAATCTGCCAAGGGCTTTTTGAGGACTTTGGTTCTATTCATATGGGAATAGCGCTTCATCAGCTCGTTGAAAAACAGCGTAATCTTTGCCTGAATCTGGGCCTATCGGTTCAGGCAGTAAAAGACGTCATTGATGATCATCGCAACGGGTCTTAAGCCCTACCTTCTTCTAATAATCGCTTCGTTCTTCCGCGCATAAGCTTAAGATGCTCCGCGGAAGGCAAAGCCTTTTCTGCGGCTTCCGGCGGAACGGGAAGCGCAGCGGCTTTTTGAGGGGAGGTAAGCTCTAGTTCGTCGGTAATTAATGGGTTTGCCATGGCGATTTTTTATTTTTATAATAATATTATAACATATTAATTATTATTTAGCAAATTAATTGACAAATTTAAAAAGGTAATTAAAATAAACCTCCATTTAAACTAATAGAGTATGTCTTTATCCGAAGATGCCATCAACGGTCTGAATACCATCGGTGCCTACAAAAAACCTTTTGATCCGGCTTATCTCGCCTCCTGCCGGCAGCTTCCGGGGTCGGAAGAATTTTTAGTGGAACGCGAAGAAGATGGTCCCGTGCCGACCGTTGAGGGAATGCAGATCATTCTGGAAAGAATCGCAGCCGATATCATCGCCAAAAGAAAACGGAAGCAGTTAATGGCGGCGCTTGAAGGCGGCCAGGCCGATGAGGCCAGCCAGAAACATGGCGAAGCTAAATAACTGGCCGAGTGTAAAATACTGCCATATAAACCCGATCTGCGGGTCGGGCGCGCGCCAGAATTCCAAAATTGTCCGAAAGAGTCCATATAACATCAGATAGCTGAAAAGCAGAACGCCTCTTTTTGGTTTATTGATGAAAATTAAAAGCAGTATCAGGAACAGAATAAGGGCTGAAGCGGATTGAAATAATTGGGAAGGGTATCTGAGTATGCCGTCGCCAAAATCCACTCCCGTCCAATTCCACGTCGGGTTTTCAATAGGCCGGCCAATCAGTTCATGATTGATAAAATTAGCGATTCGGGTAAAAGTGAGCGCCAGCGCGCCGGGAAGGGTGGATAAGTCGGCCACATCCAGAAAGCGGATTTTTTGTTTTCGGCAAAATAGATATCCAACTATCAGCGAAGCGATCAGCCCGCCGTGAAACGACATTCCCCCATCCCACATGGCTGGGATCTTGGCCGGATGGGCGAGGTAATAAGGCAGGTTGTAAAAAAGAACGTACCCCAAACGCCCGCCAAGAATCACGCCCAGCAGAAAGACCCAGAAGGCGAAATCGAAAAGCTGATTATTGTTTTTAAACACTTTTCGTTTTTTATTCAGCTGAGTCAGTATCCAGATACCGATTAAAAGGCCAACACCATAACTGATGCCGTACCAGTGAACGGAAAGCGGTCCGATTTTAAAGGCGACAGGGTCTAACATAAATCCAAAGCTCTAAATTCTAAATCCTAAACCGATTTTAGATTACAACTCAAAAATAATAAACTTTATTATGAACAATCCGTTTGGAATTTTGATTATTGGACATTAGAATTCGTTTAGTACTTAGTGTTTAGGATTTAGAATTTAGGTTATGAAAATTCTTGGAATTGAAACATCGTGCGATGAAACCGCCGCCGCCGTTGTCGAAAATGGCGTGAGCGTGCTCAGCAATGTGATCGCCTCATCCGTGGATCTGCACGCCAAAACCGGTGGGGTGGTTCCCGAGGTGGCAGCGCGTGAACACATCCGTCAGATTACCCCTGTGGTGGATCAGGCACTTCACGAGGCGAAAGTCGGCTGGAACGATATCGATGCCATCGCGGTCACCCATGCGCCGGGGCTGGTCGCTTCACTTTTGATCGGCATCAGCACCGCTCAGACTTTATCCTATATATACAAAAAACCGCTTATCCCCATTCATCATATTGCTGGTCATATTTACGCTAATTTTCTGGAACGGGATGAAAAACCTGCCTTTCCCATCCTCGTTCTAACGGTATCCGGCGGGCATAATGAATTGGTTTTATTAAAAGGGCATTATGATTTTGAGGTGATCGGCGAAACACTCGATGATGCGGCCGGCGAAGCGTTTGATAAAGTCGCCCGCCTCCTTAATCTCGGCTTTCCGGGTGGCCCGGCCATCGCCAAAGCCGCGGAAAAAGGAAATCCCAAGGCCATCGATTTCCCCCGGCCGATGCTGGATAAAAAAAATAAATACAATTTTTCCTTTTCAGGTTTGAAAGCGGCGGTTCGTCGCGAGATAGAAAAATCGGAAATCAGAAATCAGAAATCAGAAATCGTTTCAGATATCGCCGCCAGTTTTCAGGCCGCCGTGGTCGATGTACTATCCGATAAACTCATTGCTGCCGCGCAGGAATTTGATGTGAAAGAAGTCCACCTGGCTGGCGGGGTCTCAGCCAATGAATTACTTCGTAAAGTGATCGCTGAAAAATTAGAAAATAACATCCCGTTCCATTGTCCAAAAAATCTGATTTACTGCACCGATAACGCGGCAATGATTGCGGGAGCGGCATATTTTTGTCCGCGGAAGGAAGGGGATTTTAGAAAGGTGGAAGTGTACTCTCAATTACCGTTATCCTAATTGATTTCTGATAGACTGCTGATTGATTACTAATCGATATCCATTAGTTATCTACCAGTATCTACCAGTAATCAATGAGTTGTCTATTTGTTAATAAGTACTAAGACTTGCTATAATACAAAACGAATGGTGGCTCAAGTTGTGGCTCGAATAGTGGATCGAGTACACAATACGGCCAATAATACGAGCCACCATACGAGCAACTATACGGTTCACAATACGAATTTATGAAAAAAACCGACTACCTCATCATCGGTGCCGGAATCGCCGGACTGACCACGGCTTACCACCTGAAAGATGTGGGGAAGGTCACGGTGCTTACCAAAGGCAAACTCCGGCAGGCTAATACCTATTGGGCACAGGGCGGTATCGCGGCGGTTCTGACCAAAGAAGACCGTTTTAAAAAACACATCGACGACACCATGGACGCTGGCGCACACCACAATAACCGCGACGCCGTACGTCATTTGGTAGAAGGGGCGCCCAAGGCCATTCGTTTTTTGGAAAAGTTAGGTGTTAAATTCAAAAAAGAACCCGCTATGGAAGGAGGCCATTCAATTGCCCGCATTTGGCGAACCACCGATTTTACGGGTCAGGATGTACTCGATCATCTGGTTAAAGCCATTCAGAAATCTAAAAATATTACCGTGGAAGAAGATGCGGAGGCTATAGAATTCATCACACATCAGAATAGCTGTCGCGGCGTATTTATGCGTAAAAAAGACAGTACAGGAGTGGAACCCTTTTTGGCCAAACACACCATTTTGGCTACAGGGGGACTGGGGCAATTATTTGCCAAAACCAGCAATACTAAAGCTTCCGCGGGCGATGGATTGGCCTTGGCCGCCAATGCGGGGTTAGAGTTTGAAGATCTGGAATTTATTCAGTTCCATCCCACCGCTTTGGCGGTTCCTGATGATGGGCGGTATTTTCTGCTCTCCGAAACCCTGCGTGGATTCGGGGCAAAGATCGTAGATTTCCAAGGCAAATCCTTTCTGGAGGAATACGATTCCCGCGCCGAACTGGCCCCGCGTGATACCGTCACCCGCGCCATCCATTTTGAGATGATGAACGGACCGGTGCATTTAGATGTGCGATACCTGGACAAAAAGGAGATCAAACAGAATTTCCCCAACATCACCAAGCGTTTAAAGCAGTACGGTTACGACCTTTTTAAACAACGTATCCCCATCACACCGGTGGCGCATTTTTCATGCGGGGGAATTCCCGTAGACCTTCACGGTGCTACCAAGCTGCCGGGGCTTTTCGCGGTCGGTGAAGTGGCCTGCAGCCATGTGCACGGCGCCAACCGGCTGGCCAGCAACGCGCTTTTAGAAGGACTGGTGTTCGGCAGGGCGATTGCGGAAGCTATTGAAAAAAGTAAAACAATCGATGAAAAAACGAGTATCGACGAAACCATTCCGCTCACACCTCCAAAAATCATCATGGAACCACTGGCTCAGGTACAAGCTTATGCTAAACGAATCGGAAACATTATGTGGGAACGGGTGGGAATTGTACGCACGCCGGAAGGCTTAAAAACAGCCCTGCGGGAGATCACAGAGATTCCGGCACGGGATTATCGCATCCAGCATCGCCAGATTGTTTGTTATAAAATGATTCAGGCCGCTATGGCGCGTGACACCAGCCTGGGTTGCCATTATATTGCCAAAACGGCGCTTTAAGCTTTATCTTTTAAGGGAAGTCTAGTATAAACAAATACTGATAATTTTTTATTATGGCGCCATCCGTTAAAAAGTTCACTGAAAAAGAAGAAGGGCAGATCAATGACTTCGTTGAACAGTGCTGTTTAAAAGAGTCCCCGGCTTTTGACCCGCTTGCCTGCAGAAAATTACCCGATTATTTATCCCTGGAAGCACGGGAGAAGCTGGGCAGGGTAATGATCGAATTGATGCTCCGCAGGGCAAAAGCCAGGCGCCCGGAAGACATACCCGCTGATATTCGCCCTCTTGTCGAAAGGATTTTTGAAGTAAAGGGGTATACACCGGAAGACACCGATTCACACAGAAGAGCCAGGCATCCGGATAGAATAGAAACAGAAGACGATTGGGGCAATATTTAATCAATTATAATGAAATACTCCACACTGGATGAGGATTATCCGGATTCCAAAAATCCTTTTGATTTCCGCCCGCCTGCAAAACTCAGCTTCAGGACTTTGGGGCATTTAAGCCTGCATATTGTACGAGGCCTGAAAATCGAAACCGAACAGGGGATTGAAGCCGTTCAGTCACTAATGGACAGGGCTTACGCGGTGGTAAAAAGAATGGAAGTGCAGTCAGAGGCTGATCCGGAACCGGCAGTCCAAACGCTTCCCGAATGTCTCCGCGATGACGCGCGCGCCCTTATCCGCACGGTTCGAATGAATATATCCAATCTGAAAGACGTAAAAGAGGTGGATTCGTCAGATCCTGATTGTGAGCCACCTACTCACAGCTGGTAAATTGATGAAGAAAAGCATAGCAAGTTATTGTATAATGCCAGTGATTTAAAAAACCAAATGGAATTTTTAAAACCGATCATCGTCTTCCTGCTTGCCATTGTGCCGGCCATTTTCTGGCTTTATCTTTTTTTGCGCAAACATCACGAAAACAAATGGCTGGTCATCCTCACGTTCATCGGCGGCATGCTCGCAGCCAGGCTGATTCTGATCTATCAGGGTTACTGGGATCAGACCATCAATCTTATCTTTTTTCATGTTCAGCCCACCGATTTTGCCGCAAACATCAAAACTCTGTTCGGCAGCCGGCCGATTCTAGCTCTTTTTCTTAGTTTTGTGGGAGTTGGCGTGATTGAAGAATACGGTAAGTTCTGGATTATGCGGCTGATCAATCATCGCTTCTTCAAGTCCATCGATGATGTGATCGAACTGGCGGTGATCAGCGCGCTGGGATTTGCTTTCTTAGAAAACATTCTCTATTTCAGTCAGCATTGGGGTCAGATCAGCGCGGGCGGGTTTTTCGCGTTCGCGCTCATGCGCGTCACCATCGTTACCATGGTTCACGTGTTGTGCTCCGGCTTACTGGGTTATTATTACGGAATGGCCTTTTTTGCCTCACCGATGCTGAAGATCCAGCATATGAAACAAGTGCGCCATCCCGTCCTGGTTTTTCTTAAAAAAGTCCTGCACCTTAAAAAATCCCATGTGTACCACGATGAGATGATGTTTATCGGCCTCGTGCTTTCCATGGGCATCCACGCGCTTTATGATTTTTTCCTCACGATTAATCTCACACCGTTTGGTATCCCGTTGGTGGTTCCGATCATGTTCCTCTATTTCTTCGGCGGATTCTGGCTGCTAAGCTATTTACTTAAAAAGAAAGACCACAACCTTAAGCTCGGTCTGGTCGGAACGTCAGTAATGCCGAAAGAGGATTTTGTAAAATTATTGGATGAGATTCAGGAGATCAAGGCGAGGATGAAGGACGAGATAGCTGAGTCCGAATAGACTTCGCATGGTTGGCCGTATTGTGGGTCGAATTGTGGAATACTACTATTCGGTCAACAACCCGACCCACAATCCGAAATTATGAAGAAAAAAGACTTCATCAAACTCGACATCAAAGAACAGATCAAACAGATCCACAAAGCCCTTGAGGCTGATGTGCTCCCCATGCTGGAATCCCATGGCGGAGGAATTGAGATCGTGGATATCAAAAAAACCGATGTGCTCATTCGCTATTACGGCGCGTGTCAGGGGTGCCCCATGGCCTCCACCGGCACGTTACAGGCCATTGAATACACCCTTCAGGAAAAAGTCGATAAACGGATTGAGGTGATACCAGTCTGACATTTCTGACCTAAAATCTAAGATTAAATCTGAGATCAGAATTCAGAAATCAGAAATGGTATCTAGAACACTGATCCATAATAGCTTACAATAGTGTCAGCTGATCCTCATCCGTTTGTTCACAGGCGTCTCTTTGCTGCTCCACGCGCTGAAGCACTTCTTCAGTGATCTGTCCGGTAGGATATTCGCCTCCCATACAGGCCCAGCAGAATTTTTTGATCTTAGGATTTCCCACATGCGCGGCTCGTTCCAGGTCTTCATATTTCTGGTAATACAGTTTGTCCGCATTGATCATCTTACAGATCTCATCGTGTTCCATCTGATTGGCAATAAAGTCTTTCCGGCTGGGCATATCGATGCCGTACACACACGGGTTGATGAGTGGCGGGGCGGCGGAGGCAAAGTACACTTTTTTAGCGCCCGATTCCCGCACCATTTCAACAATCTGTTTTGAAGTGTTTCCGCGTACAATACTATCATCCACCAACAGTACATTTTTATTCCGGAATTCCAGGGGGATCGGGTTGAGCTTGTAGCGGATGGATTTTTTACGGACGGCCTGATTGGGCATAATGAAGGTGCGGCCGATATACCGGTTCTTCATGAATCCTTCCCGGTATTTCACTTTAAGATCAGACGCCAGTGTGATAGCGATGTGGCGTGAGGTCTCTGGTATGGGGATTACAACATCGATATCCAGTTTATCTTTTTTAATCTGTTTGGCTAAATACTGCCCCATCCTCAGGCGGGTTTTGTACACGCTGATACCGTCGATCATACTGTCGGGGCGGGCCAGATAGACATGTTCAAAAATACAGGGCCGTGGAACGGCTTTGGCGCATTGTTCGGTGTGAAGATTATGGTTTTTGTCGATATAAACCGCTTCACCCGGCGCCACATCCCTCAAGATATTAAAGCCAAGGGTTTGAATAGCTACGCTTTCAGAAGATATCGCGTATTCAGGTCTTCCTCCGTTCTGCCGTACCCCCAGTGTGAGCGGCCGGATGCCGTTTGGATCGCGGAATGCCAGAAGTCCGTGGTCTACAATCAGAGAGACCACACTATATCCGCCTTCGACCCGCTTAAGCACACGTTTCATTGCCTTAAAGATTTTAGCAGGCTTGAGTTCAGAGCGTTTTTTAGTCTCCATGCTGAGCTCAAAAGCCAGAATATTCAAAAGCACTTCCGAATCCGAAGTGGTATTTAGATGGCGCAAGTTAGTTTCGTGAACCTCCTTTTTAAGCTTGTCATAATTGGTGAGATTGCCGTTGTGTGCCAGCGCAATTCCGAAAGGGGCATTCACATAAAAAGGCTGAGCCTCCTCGGCACTGCTGCAGCCAGCAGTCGGGTAGCGTACGTGGCCAATACCCATATTTCCCTGAAGGCGGAGCATGTTTTTTGTGCGAAAAACATCCCGAACTAATCCATTGCCTTTTTTCAGGTGGACATGTTGTCCGTCAAAGGTGGCGATGCCCGCGGCATCCTGCCCACGGTGCTGGAGGACGACCAGTCCGTCGTAAAGGTCCTGGACGGCGGCGGTGTTTCTAATGATTCCGAGGATTCCACACATATTATAAAATTTTTATGAGATAAAAATTTTTATTTCAGATCTCAGATTTCAGATCTCAGATTTGAATCAGAAATCAGAATTCAGAAATGTTAAACAGTTTTTTGTCTTTTGGCGGCATGGACCGTATTCATTATCAGAGCCGCTACTGTCATAGGGCCGACACCGCCGGGAACAGGAGAAATAAAACTGGCTTTTTTGCTCACGTTTTCAAAATCAACATCTCCGCATATTTTGCCGTCATCCGTTCGGTTGATTCCCACATCCACCACGGCCACACCATCCTTTACCATATCCGCAGTGATCAGGCCGGCTTTTCCGACCGCGACGATTAGGATGTCGGCACGTTTGGTGTGGCTTTTTAGATCCTTGGTGTGAATATGGCACGTGGTAACCGTAGCGTTGCGGTTGAGCAGCATCGTGCTGACCGGTTTGCCCACGTGATTACTGTGACCCACCACTACCACTTCCTGCCCGCGGATCGGAATATCATAATGATCCAGCAGTTTTATGATTCCGGAAGGAGTAGCTGGGGGAAGATCTTCAAATTCAGGGCTTAAAAACATCTTCCCCAGATTATAAGCATGGAACCCGTCCACATCTTTTTTAGGGTCAATCGCCCGGATCACCAAAGGCACCGCAATGTGATCGGGGAGCGGAAGCTGAACAATCAGCCCATTGATTTCATCATCTTCATTGATTTTTTCAATTTCTGCAATTAGCTGTTCCTGAGTGATCGTATCCGGAAAACGGCGTTCCTCATACGCTATGCCGGCTCGTTCACAGGCCTTTTTTTTATTTCTCACATATACCAAAGACGCCGGATTTTCACCAATCAGAATCACCGCCAGTTTTGGTTTCCACTTCGCCGCCTCATCCTTTACGGAATCGATCAATTCCTCCGACAATGCTTTGCCGTCCAGGATTTCCATAGGGAGGGAAATAAAAAATAGCCCGTCTAAGGCTGTTTTATTATACATACGAATAGGGAGGTCGACAAGGAGGAAATGAGTAAAAAATTGACAAGCCGGAGCAGCCCGAATACATTAAGAAACTGTTATCGTGAATTTATGGCCATCGAGACAGAAAAACCCCATTCACAAATGTTATTCACCTCGTTGTTCTTTCAGTAGCTCCAGGATCTCAAGCGTTTCTCCATAACTGGAACATTCAAATTCGCAGGTGGAGGTGGCATTATTAAAATCCCATTGGCCGATGCAGTCAGGGAAACCGGGATGGGGGCCGATAGAAAGGTCGTTTTTCAGATTGTAGTCACAGCATAGATCCGGGTTACTATGAGTACTGCAGGCCTCGCTGATAAAATCGGTAAAAACCGTTTCACCTTCTCCAAAATATTCTTCCAGATCTTCTGCGTCCATACACTCATAAGAACAGCCGTTGGTTGCGTCATTATAGACCCAATCTCCGATACAGGGTGAGGTTGTATCGTAATAATACTGTTCAGCACAGCAGGCATCCTGAGTTGCCTCATCTCCTAGATGACAAGGGTGGAAACAATGGTAATAGCACAAGCGTGTATGGTAGTTAAACAGCCAGTAACCATCGTAAGAACAGTCAGGGTGCGGTTCATCCATAAAAGCGGTTTGGCAGCATTCATTCCGCTCAGTTTGTTTTAATGCAATGCTGCAGCGGATATGCGGGTCGTCGGGGCCTTCCGGGGCGTATTGAGTGGTTTGGGGTTCAGTCGGTCCCTCTTCATCTTCGCTTTCACCCTCTCCCTCTCCCTCTCCAATCACGGGAGGTGGCAGAGGAGGTGAGACAGGATTTAGGGTAACAACCGGCTCCTCTTCGACTTCACCTTCCCCTTCACCTTCACCAATCACGGGAGGTGGTGGAGTGGTGCCTCCGCCGGAACCGGTCACAATGACTTTATCATTTTTAATAGTGATTGAAGAGCCACCGCCCAAACGGATAAAATCAGACGTTTTCTTTTCACCTGCCTCATTTTCATCCGGCTGATTCAGGTCGACCCAGGTTCCTTCGGGAACGGTAATGGTTCCACTAACCCCCTTCCACTCATCCGACACGTCGATTTCTGTGTCACCGCCTACACGGAAAAAACGAATTTTTTTCAGTTCATCTTCCGGCCCCTCAAGATACATGGTTATTTTACTGGTTCGGCCAGGGATAATGCGGATATTGGAATTATGTAATTCTCTGATTTTAACCACGCCTTCTCCGGCCGGTATGGATTGGGTAAGATGAGTGGTGGATTTGGGCATTAAAAAAACAGCAACCCCCACAATTAACACCACCCCCAAAACAACAAGCATGGCAATGATTTTTTTCATATTTGTTTTATCAATTATTACACTCATTTTAGACCCTTTTGAAAATTGGCGCAATTTCTGCACAAAAAAATTGAAAAAATAGAGTGGTATTTTCTCCAAATTTTTTCATATTTTTTCAAATTTTATACACCCTCACTATTTTTACATTAAGGTCTTGAATTCTAGAGGTGTGTATGTTATAATATTTAGATTGAAAAAATAAAAATCAAAGACCCATGGACACGCAATTTACTAAAATTTTAGATCTCGCCGTTAATCGGAACGCGTCGGATATTCATTTCCAGACTGGGAAAAAGCCGGTTTTACGTGTATCCGGCAAACTATTTCTTGTGGAAGACGCCGACATTTTCCAGTTGAAAGAAGGGACTCCGGAATTCAAGGAGTACATGAACGAAAACCAATACGAGTATTATCTGAAGCACGGCAATACGGATTTTGCTTTCGGTTACGGGGATGATTATCGCTTTCGCGGGAATGTTTATCGCCAGCAGAGCGGACTTTCTATGAGCTTACGTCTGATCCGAAACCGGGTGCTTAGTTTCGATCAGCTTGGTCTTCCGCCGGTTTTCCGCGATATCGCTGAAAACTATCGTCAGGGTTTTTTCCTGGTGGTCGGCCCGACAGGCCATGGTAAGTCTACCAGTATGGCCGCGATCCTGAATCACATCAATCAAAACCGGGAAGCGCATATCATCACCATCGAAGACCCTATCGAATACATCATCAAGAACAATAAATCTGTTGTCGAACAGCGAGAGATCGGTACGCACGCTTCTACTTTTGAAAATGCCTTGCGTGCTTCTATGCGCCAGGATCCGGATGTGATCCTCATCGGAGAGATGCGGGATCATGAGACCATCCAGGCCGCCATTACCCTGGCAGAAACCGGGCATCTGGTCCTTTCCACTCTGCACACCAACAATTCTGTCCAGACCATTGATCGCATCATCGATGTGTTTCCTGAAGAAAAGCAAAAACAGATCCGCATCCAGCTGGCCAGTACCTTAACAGGTGTGGTGTCTCAGCGCTTGGTTCCTGGTGAGGATGGGGAACTGCAGTTTGCCTATGAACAGATGATGGTGACCGATGCGGTTCGGAACATCATCCGGAGTGAAAAAAGTGAACAGATCTATAACGCTCTCCAGGGCGGAGAAGAGACGGGGGTTATCCGACTTGAACAGTGCCTGGCTGAAATGATAAAGACCAAAAAAATATCCAAAGAAAATGCCCTTGCTTACGCAACCAACCGAGAGCTGGTCGATGTGTTTATGGAATATTAATTAACCGAATAGTGGACCGAGTAGTGGCTCGAATAGTGGTAACCACAACCTGAGCCACAATACGCCCCACAATACGAAACTATGGACAAAATAACAACCACTTCAAAACAACGGACGGTGCTTCTGGTCGACAGTGACAAAGAACTGGTCCATGACCTGAAAGATTATCTCGATCACCACGAGATTAAAGAGAAACATGGATTGGACTTTGTATTTGCTCAAAATGCCAAAGAAGCTCTTAAAAAATTGGCGGAACAAAAAATCGATCTGGTTATTCTCGAAGTCATATTGCCGGTTATTAATGGTTATTATGTTTTAAATAATTTAAAAAAAGACTATGCGCAGATTCCGGTCATCATCTACTCCCGCCTGAAAAGTCCGCAGGATTTAGCTAAGATGGCGTCTTATAAAGTGGATAATATTTTCCTGAAACAATTGATGAAAATGGAAGATTTAATCCAGATGATCGTGAGCCATACAGAAAATAAGGTGGAATTGGATAAAGTTCTTTCAGAGCTTCAGAGCCAGATCAAATCTCTTTCATCTGCAGAAACAGAATCCAATCTCAAGGTAATCCAGTGTCCGCGTTGTAACATGATTCTCCCGCGGAAGTCTCATTTTTGTAACAACTGCGGTCAGAAAATATTTAAGGCGACCAAGCAGGTTGGAATGAAAAAATCACCTGTCAAAAAACAGGCCGAGCCTAAAAAAATCAACGATTCAGTGGCCGAGGAAGCCCCTGAGTCAGTGGAAACTGAAACAGAAAGAGTAAATGTTCAATAATTTAAGTGAGATATCATGAATATCGATTCACAAAAACTCATTGAAGGGCTTAAAGGCAGAAAAGTGGAAAAATTCCTCATCCAGGCGCTGGATGAGGAATCTAAAGCAAGCAAAGTACCTTTGTATGATCTGGTCGAAAAAAAACATGTCCTGTCGGATGAAGAACTGGGCAGGTTGGTCGCGGAGATCGTTGGTTACCCTTATATAAATCTGTCAAAAATCGAAATAGCCAATGAAGTGCTGGAAATCGTTCCGGAAAACATCGCGTTAAAACAGGGAGTGATCACTTTCGCGATTGATGAATATCAGAATAAGGTCAAGATCGCCACGGTCAATCCGTTTGATCTGGAAATGATCCACGATCTGGAAAAAAAGACCGGACGGGAAGCGGAAGTATATTATACGACGTTCTCCAGCATTAAGAACATCATCGGTAAATATAACCAGGAGCTGAAAAACGTATTTTTGAACATGCTCCCCGCCAATCTGCGTTACGCGAAGCCGGGAGAAGAACCTGCAACTCTGGAAATCGAAGAATTTGAAGAAGAGATCCCTATTGTGAAGATTTTTGACGCGATTCTGCTTCATGCTAACCGTCACCATGCTTCCGATATACACATCGAAGCCAGTAAAAATCACACGATAATCCGTTATCGTATTGATGGCGTACTCCATAAAATCGTCAACTTTCCCAAAATCATCCACGAACCCCTGATAACACGCTGTAAGATTCTGGCAGGGCTTCGTATTGATGAGACGCGTGCGGCTCAGGATGGTCGTATTTCTTTACAGCTCGATGACAACACCGTGGCTTTCCGTGTTTCGATTTTACCCACTCACTTCGGTGAAAAGATTGTGATGCGTATCCTGGTTGAACTGGAAGAATCCGTCAATCTGATTGATTCAGGGTTGGACGAATCGGAGTATAAAAAGGTGATTCTGAATTCCACCAAGCCCTACGGAATGATGATTGTGACCGGTCCGACCGGTTCAGGTAAAACCACTACCTTATATAACATCATCAAATTATTAAATTCAGATGAGGTCAATATAGCGACCATCGAAGACCCTATTGAATATGGTATCGATGGCATCAATCAGGTTCAGGTGAATCATGCTACGAACCTTACGTTTGCCAACGGCCTTCGCTCATTACTTCGTCAGGATCCCGATAGCATTCTAGTAGGGGAAATCCGTGACCAGGAAACCGCCCAGATTGCTGTGGAGTCAGCGATGACGGGTCATATGGTGTTTTCCACGCTTCATGCTAACAGCGCGGCGGTGGGCATCCCTCGTTTAGTGGAAATGGGTGTAGAACCCTTTTTGCTGACGGCCGCGGTCAATTCATTTATCGCCCAGCGTCTGGTGCGTAAACTCTGTCCGCATTGTCTTCAGGGGCAAGTCTATTCATCAGAGACCTTGGGGTTGGTTTATAACGACAGGAATCTGGTGGAGGTCGTCAAAAGGATCGCCTCCAAACATTACTCTCCCGAAGAAATCGAACAGCTTGAATTTAAAGATGAGTTCATTTTTTACAAAGGACAGGGGTGCTCAGCCTGTGGTCATACCGGCTATAAAGGCCGTGTCGGTCTGTACGAGGTTCTGGAAATGAACGACGAAATTAAAAAAATTATTTTACAGGGGGGCAGTTCCGATGCGATTGAAGATATGGCTGTTCAAAGCGGTATGACGACCATGCTGGACAATGGTATCGAAAAGGCCCTTTCCGGCAACACTTCACTTGAAGAAGTTATTCGTGTGATTAAAGCTTAACCGAATAGATATCGAATAGAAATCGAATAGACTGGTCCATCCGAAGTCCATCCGAAGTCCATCCGAAGTCCATCCGAAGTCCATCCGAAGTAAATACGAAACTATGCCAACCATTTCCCTTGAAGAAACACAGGAAGCCCAGGAGGCAAAGGCGCCGGAAACCGTTTCGGCGACCGATCAGGTTGTTCAGAATATTCCGCAGGCGGAACAACCATCTGTTCAGGAAGCATCATCTGCTTCTGGGGGTGAGGTTCAGGAAGGGGCTGTTGAAACTGAATCACCGGTAGCGGAGGAAGATAAGCCTTCCATGCGTACACTGTCGCAGGAAAATGCAACCCCGAAAAAGAAAGGCATCAAAAAAGAGGATGAAAAATCAAAAAAGAGTAAAAAAAGCCTGTTTCAGCGCCTGAGTGCTATTGGCACCGTGTCTTCTAGGGAAGTAGTGGAATTCACCCGTCATCTCGCGGTAATGCTGGGGGCAGGGATAACGATTTTTGAAGCGATTTTGTTTTTGAAAGATCAGGCTCGGAACAAGATCTTTAGGGATCGTCTGGAAAGCGTTGTTGAAAGCCTGAACAATGGTCAGGCCCTTTCCAATGCCATGCGGCGTTTTCCTAAAATATTCCCTCCTATTTATACCAATATCATCCAGGTCGGAGAAAAATCCGGAACGCTCGCGCAGACCATGGTGGATCTGGCAGATCATCTGGAAGACAGTGAGGAGTTCCGCCGAAAGGTAAAAGGTGCTCTGATTTATCCGAAGATCATCATCGGGGTAATGCTTACATTCATTTTTATTCTGATTTTGTTCGTGATGCCCCGTATTTTAACCATATTCAACAGTCTGGGAGCCGACATTCCGCTCGCCACGCGTGTGATGATCGGTGTGACGAATTTTATCAACAATCATCTGGTGATGATTTTTGCAGTGGGTTTTGGATTGGCGGTTTTGATTTACATGCTTTTTAGAAATCCGGGAGTCCAGAAATGGCGGGATAAAGTCTATATCAGGTTTCCGCTTGTCGGCCATATTGTTTTGAACTATAACACCGCTCAGGTTAGTCAGCATTTCGGCACATTATTCGCGAGCGGCATCACCATCGTCCGCTGTCTGGAGATCACGTCCACAGTCGTCAAAAACAAAATATTTCGAAGCGAAATCGGCTATATGATCGAAAAGATTAAAAGAGGAGCCGCGCTTTCCCAGAGTTTTCCGGAAAAATCTTTTTTCCCTCCGATGTTCATAAAACTCATCCGGGTAGGAGAGCGTACCGGTAAATTACCGCATGTGGTGGAATATATGAAAAAATATTATAAGAACTTGGTCGACAACGATGTGAAAAACATCACCACCATCATCGAACCGGTAATCATGGTGCTCTTGGGTTTGATGGTTGCCGGCTTGGTTATCACGGTAATCGGTCCTATTTATCAGCTGATTTCTAACGTCGGCCAATAAAATTCAATACGACACGACACTTTGTTTTTTTAGTGTTCATTTTTTTAAAGTTGTATTAAAATACGCATAAGTCTAAAAATAAAAATTGAAAATCAAAAATTCACGAAGCGCAGGGTTCTCCTTTATGGAAGTGATGCTCACTATGGGGCTTTTTCTTTTGCTCGCTGGGGTCGGGGTCGGAGCCTATTTTAAATATTATCAATTTTCCCTGATCAATATCGATGTGGCCAAAACCATGACCCACATCAAGCAAGCCCGATTTCAGGCGCTTAAAAATCCGGATAGCTCCGATTACGGCGTGCATCTGGATGTTCCGTGCCGATGTTTGATCACTTTCAGAAACACTTACAATCCTGCCGCCCTCGACAATATCAAGCTGGAACTCCGTCAGCTTGATATCACGGATTTAAATTTAATTCCCAATATTGGCGTTACTAATGATATAATCTTCAAGAGGCAAACGGGTAAAACAGATAATATCGGAAGTTTTACCGTCGGGAATGCAGTTTATAGTTATACTTTTACTATTAATTCTCAGGGGGTTGTTGATTAAAAATAAAAAAATCAATCATCATTGTTTAAAAAATCGTAGCGGCCTGAGCATGGTTGAGCTCATTATCGTTACCGTTTTATTTATGATTTTAGTACCCACTTCGTTGGCGATTTTTGTGGGCGCCCGTAAAATTACAGGACAGTCTTACATTCAGCATCAGGCGGCCATTACTTCCAGCGAGAGCTCAGACATTCTTCATTATATGCGCAATCTGGATTTTGACTGGTTGGTCAACGGGACGTTTTTTCTCATCCGCAATCCCGGTACGGGATCGTGGCTGGTAAAAAGTGATCTGGCGGATATGGATATTTTTGAACGGCGTGTCGTGGTGTCCGATGCCAGGCGGCATTTAAGCACTAACGACATTTATTTTGATGGGGATACGGGGGTGTTTTATGAAGACGCGAATACCAAGCGAGTTGACGTTAGTGTGGTATGGGCACCGGATTATCTTCCGTTGGATCTGCTCACCCACACGCTTTATATTACCAATTGGCAAAGGGTTATTACCTATTAATAGGGGTAACCCGGTTGAATTTTTAATATTAATTAACAAAAGCCATGAAAAATTATTTTAGAAACCAGCAGGGGACCACGTTCATCGAGCTCCTCTTATATATCGCGGTATTTTTGGTACTGACGCCCGTTTTACTGGCGGTGTCTATCAATGCTATCCGTTTTGATAAACAGCATCAGGGAGAACTACAGGCCAATATAGACAGCCAGTTTGTGGTCGAACGGATGTACGACCTGATCGCTGGCGCCAAAAAAATAGATACCGCCAATTCCATTTTAGGAAATTCTGAGGGGAAGCTGACACTGATTATGCCGGACGATTCGGTCGTGACAATCGAGGCTAATTTGGCGGATCAGTCCGTGGACATCACTGAAGGCGGGGTGAAATCTTCTCTATCCTCTGGAGACCTCCGTCTGGAAAGTCTTTATTTTGACCGCATCACCGATAATATGAATGATCCCGAGATCATTCTGGGAGCCACGGCTCATATGACGGTGACCGGCACTGAAGAGTACAGTGCTCCGCAGCAATATACCATGTCCGCAAATCTGGAAAACGGGGATTTTGATGACGATGGCTGTCCTGATTATAAAGACAAATATCCCCGCCATTCTCAGTGTTGCGGCGACGCGGATGCAGACGGTATTTGTGATGAAATGGACAACTGTGTGTTGGTGTACAATCCTTTTCAGGAAGATTATGAAGGCGATGATATCGGCGATGAATGTGACGGGGACATCTTTTTTGAAGGTCCGGGAAACGAACCCGAACTGCCGGCTGGGGAAGATGAAGATGGCGATGAAATGGACAATGAACTGGATAACTGCCCGACGGTAGAAAATCCCGATCAGCTGGATACCGACGGCGATGGCATCGGCGATGCCTGTGATTTGGACGAAGATGAAGGCGGGGGAGCGGGAGGAACTGGCGGCGGACTGGGCGCTTACAACTGCAGTAATGATGCCCCTTTATTAGCCCTTATTAATCACAACCCTCCTATTCCTAATGGAATCCTGAAAGCTATTTTAATGGCGGCTTCCCCGTTGTCTCCGACCGTTCTGCAGGCGATCATTGACCGCGTTCCGTCTATGACGTCCGGTCATATAAAGCAGATTTTTACGTCTAATGCAAAGTTATATCCAGAGACCTATGATAATGTAATGGCTATGGATTTGCCTCAGGGGATCAAAGGCCTGATTCAGGCCGCGCAGGAAGACACTTCTTATTATGCCTGGCAGGAGGGGGGCGCCATGCAGATCACCTATCAAACACAATTCTCTGAAGACGGCGACTGGATCCGTTTTTACGATGCCGATTATCCATTAGGTGAAGTGGGCCAGGGTAAAACCGATGTCTTTACAATGAGAGTGACAGGCGGGTCTTCGAACATAGATGTTGAATTGGTTTCAGGAGGCAGCAGCAGTTTTATGCTGAGCGACCAGGGCGACCATTACTTCACGCGCGGATTCTGGGTAACCTTAGAAAGTATTATGGGGGAGACCTATGTAATTACAGTCAGTAATATCCTGAATACGTCTCCGCTTGAATCAATCCAATTTGATTTCGGAGACGGGGAGACCGTTGAAGTGATCCAGCCCACCGCTTCCACATTCACCACGGAACGGTATATTTGGTATTGTGAAGGCGGCTGTTCGGATAATTGCGGAGATATGGGAACGGGGATGGTCGTGGGCAATCTTTTTACCGATAAATGTTATCGGGCGGCAGATGGCACATTGCCTGAATGGTGTTCCCGGTGGTCGACCTTTATCGACAACGATGCCGCTAATTCGGCTTACATGGGCGGCACTCAGGAAGGGGAAGAGGATCTTTACTGGGAAAAAAGCTTTAAGACCATCCTTTCCAGAGGTCAGATCGATAATTTGGAAAGTATCACAATTGGCGGAGAAATCGCTTATCAGAGCATCACTCAATTCTTCTGTGATACGCTGGCCGCCAGCTGTCCTATGAACGGCGCGCTTATCGGTTCCCAGGAAGTGGAACTGTATAACTGGGATACGGCCAGCTGGGAAGTGATTGGCGCGTTGGGGCTGGACGGCGGAATAAGTGATCAGCAGAAATTTGAAGTGAAGTATGACAGCGCCGATCTGCAGAAATTTTTAGGAGGGCTCCAGAACCGTATCATCAAGGCCCGCATGCAGTTCAACTGGGACGGCGCGCCGCCGGAAGGCCAGCCCAGCGCCCCTGTCTTTATGGTAATCGATTACTTCACGGTGCATTTGAAATGGTAAAGTTTTTAATCCAATAGAAGACCCAATGGAAGGCCCAATTGATTGTAAAACCAAAATACGGTCAATTGGGTCCTCAACGGGCCTTCAGCCGGAAATAATGAAAAATACTCACCCAAAACCACAGGGTTTCATCGCCATCGTCAGCCTGCTGATTGTGGCGACCATTGCGATGTTTTTTGCAATCGGCATGCTTTTGGACGGGGTGAACAATGCTTCACTTTCTTTAAGCAGCATCTATTACGAATCCGCACGGGTAAACGCGAACACATGTCTGGATGATGCCCTGTCACGGATCCGCCAGGAAGAAAAATTTGAACGAAACCTGAATTATTCTATTTTAGAGAATGAATCCTGCCAGACCACCATTGAATGGTTTGCCCCTCAACAGATTGCTCTGGGGATTGTGGAACGGTTAGCCAGCCTGATCGTCACGGGTATTAGCCACAGTTTTACGCGTACCTTTGAATATGATCTGAAAATAGCCCGGCATGATGTACATTATGATGACGGGGCTTTTGAGTATTACAATGTCATCGATATCGTTGATATGAACGAATTAGTTAATTAATTAAATGGAACAGCTTCCCGAAGAAACAATTGGCCTGGATATCCGGAATTCCGCTTTAACTGCGGTGGAACTGGTAAAAGAAAAAGACACTTTTAAAGTAGTGAACTATTCTCGTGTAGAACTGGAACCCGGTATCATCGACGAAGACGCCATTCTGCTGAACCCGGACGCGTTTAAAAAATCGGTTCTGAAATTAATCCAGCAGGGGCATGAAGGGGTCATTAAATCCACCAATGTCATTATTTCCATTCCGGAAGAAAAGACGTTTTCCCATTATTTAAGTATTCCGGCGCAGGACGCGGATGATTATGAGGGGGTAATGGGGTATGCCAAAGATCTGGTTCCCATTGAGTTGAGCGAGGCGTCCATAGATTATAAGCGCTTTGGTGAGCAGAAGAAAAATAAAAAAAGCGTGGATTTTAATTTTGTAGCAGTCCAGCAAAGCATCATTCAGCCATTGATCACGACTTTGCAGGAGGCGGGATTGAGGGTGGTGGCCATTGATGTGGACAAAAACAGCCTGATGCGTGTGTGTTATGCCTGTACGGTCAAAAACACCAGCACGATGATGATCGAGGTGAATCATGCACGTTCACTTCTGACCGTTCGGAACAGTTGCGGGCTTTCACATACGTTAACGTTAAGCATGGGGGAAAGCATGTTTCTGGAGAACGTCAAAAAAGATTTAAATGTGAATTCTACAGCAGAGGCCCGTGCGTTGGTGCAGAATGCCCTGAAAAGCAAGGATCCGTCTGCGCAGAAGATTCAGGCCCGCCTGAAGGAATTTTACGATACATTGGTCAATAGGGCACAGGAGCTGCACATGATGATAAAGAGCGAGAACTGCCCGTTGGTTGAGATATTTTTTATTGTGGAACTGGGGCCGAAATGGCCGGGGCTTAAAGAATTTCTTAAAAAAGCTTTCCCGAAAGCTGAGATGGTGGATCAGTTTGAATGCGGTCAGGTAGGACAGGAGGATCAGCGGCTTTATTTTAATGCCATTGGCTTGGCTTTAAGAGCTATTTTGCCGGAGGCACACGAAGCCGATATCAATCTTTTGCCCCACATCAAAAAAGAAGAGATTCACGCGTCGGAAGTGCGCCCCAAATTACGGCTGGGTTTTGCGGCCGTTTTTCTGCTGGTCGCTGGTGTACTCTTCTACTCAGGGCTTACGACAGCCCGCACCTATTTTGATTATCTGGTCAGCGAGAAGGGGCGACTCACATCAATCGAGAAGGTCAGCAATCCTTATTTAGCACAAGCGGCACAGGCTAATCAGCAAAAAGCTCAGCTCGAAAGTCAGGTAAACACGATTTTAAAAGACAATCTATCGGCGAGCCGGATAGTAAAAAAAATCAACGATTACAACCTGAACGAAGGAATCAGCTTAGTGAATGTAAGATATCAATTGGACATGAGTGGAGCCATGAGCTTGAATATTCGTGCTAAAACAGCCTCGCGCGAAGACACTGAAAAATTTATTCTTAATCTTGAGCAGGAACCCTTGTTTGTTGAGGTCCATTCACCCTTATCGAATCTGGTCGGAAAAGGGGAGCGGTTTATTCAGCTCGATATAGACTTAGACAAAACAGCTCTGGATATTGAAATGGACACAGACAGCAACGAAGAGCCTGTCGACGATACGGCGGCACCGGAAGGTGACGACGTAGAGACGCATGGCGATGCGTCTCAGGACGAAGAAATTATTGAAGAAGAACCTGTATCCGACGATACGGCGGAACCGGAAGGTGACGCTGTAGAGGCGGAAGATCTTCCGCCTCAGGAGGAAGAACCGTCTCCCGAGGAAGAAATACCCGAATCTTTAACCCCTTAATGGTTGAAATCCGCTAAAAGATCAACAATTTGGCCTATTATCAAAAGCAGTAAAATCCTGCGGTCTTTAAACTTATTGATTGCGCTTCTGGTGGTTCTGATTATTGTTTCAGTTTCGATTCAGCTATCCTTCCGTTCAAAATATCAAATGAATCAGGAGGAAGTCCTGAAGAATGAACAGGCATACCAAAACCTTCAGATTATTGCTCAGTCTAATGTTCAGGCATTTGCCGAAGATGATGTGTTTTTGAAAAAGTCTTTTGCGGATTATGAAGAAGTCGTTCCTTTTATCGCCTTCTTAGAAAGCCTGTTTTCAGTCATTGACCCAAAGGCAGAAATCATTATTAAAAGCAAAGAAGAGCAGATTTTTATTGATCATTTTGCTGATTATACAGTGCAAATGGATATTAAAGGAGCTGAAAGCATCCTTTATAAAGCTTTTGATGAACTCGAAAATTCACGTTTTATTATGAATCTTATGAATTTTGAAATGGGCTATAAGCCAATCGGAGACGAGGGGACGAATCTGCTTGATCGTGTGGAGTTCACTATAAGGCTGTTTTTAAAATAACAAATTAACTTGATTTATAGGAGGGATAGGTATAAAATTTGTTCAAACCCGTGAAAAATTTATTTTTTTAACACAAAAACCAAATGAATAAGAAAGGTTTTACGCTGATCGAACTCTTGATCGTTATCGGTATCATCTCCATCCTGGCCGGTATCGTTTTAGTTGCAGTTAATCCTGCACAGCAGTTCGGCAAAGCGAATGACTCAGAACGAAAATCTGAGATTGGCACAATTTTGAGTGCCGTTTATCAATACCAGACTTCCCCAACAGCAAGAGGCGCTTTGCCTGAATGTGATTTGGTAGCCGCCGCCGCCATTCCTAAATGCGACACGGACGACAGTGGCGCTGGCATTGGAAACGGCGGATTTGAAGGTGCTGTTGAACTTGGAACACCAGGTGACGCTGACACTTATGACTGCTCAACCACATTAGTACCATCTTACTTGCGTGAAATTCCAATCGACCCTACCAATACTTATTCTGCTGCTGCTACCGGTTATTGGATTTGCCAGGATCTAGCCAGTCCTGTATCGCGTATTTACATCCTTTCTGAAGGAACAGAAGTATTCACAGATGATGGTGGATGTGATCTTCCTGATGGAGCAGGAGGAAATTACCCAGTGATGTGTGTTTCTGGATAATCACGTTAACTTGATATGATATTAAAGCCCCGCACTTAGTGCGGGGCTTTGGCATATCTGTGTATATTCCAAATCGATTGATCACCTCCCTTAAGCCGGATGAAGATTTTGTCTATGAAATCGTCAGGTTATAATTCGCTGGCAACAAGACTCCAGATCTCCTCCGAAATTGCTTCAATACTGTTGCTGGCATCGATCAGATGAAAATAGGGGTATTCGTTGGCGATTTTTTCATAAGTTTTCCAAATCGTTTCCAGTTTGTCATGCTGTTCAAACAGTTCAAAATCGCTCCCGCGCCCCTGAATACGCTCAATACAGGTTTTGGGGTCGAGGCGGAACAGAAAGGTGATATCGGGAATGCGGAAATGCTTGCTCAGACTCTTAAACCAATTCACATCGTTTACCGCCAAAGCTCCGTAGGCAATGGTAGAAAAAAAGTACCGGTCGGTGATAACGATCTGCCCATTTTTTAATGCGGGCTCAATTTTATTTTTCAGATGTTCTGCCCGGTCTGCGCTGAATAAAAGCTGTAATCCTTCCGGAGAACAATCCCATTTATGCTGCAGTACTTCCCTTATCAATTTTCCAATAGGCGAATCGTTTGTTGGCTCTTTGGTCAGCAGAACAGCATGGCCGTTTGCCTCCAGCTTTTCAGAGAGTAATCGTGATTGAGTGGAGGAGCCCGAGCCGTCTAATCCTTCGAACGCGATGAACATGATTGAATGATTAATGCATTATGACGATACCACAAAATTTAAAAATTCAAATTGTATGTTTTTCTGGGGCCCCTTCATGAAGGGGGGTAAAGAAAGAAGGGGAAAAAGAAAATAAATAAAAGAAAAAGGAAGAAAGAAAATCAAAACCAGACCTTAAACCTTGGCTTTTATAAAAAATCCGCTATAATTTCTCACACGCTTAATCAATCATCATGAAAAAAACAATCACCATCATCAGCACCCTCCTTTGCATCATCCTTTTAACCGGTTGTGGCGAAAAACTGCCTGACCTGGAAGACAGGGTTATTGAGGACGTGGAAGGCCAAATCAGCTACACAGGTATAATCGAACCCATTGAAATCGACATTTATCAGGACGGGACTCATAAAATCATCACGGACGCCGGTGAGTTCATCATCCAGAGCTCCAAGGTCAATCTAAGCCATTACACAGACAAAAAAGTCACGGTTTTCGGCTCTATGCAAAAACTGATTGACAACAAAGGCGAAGTCTTTACAGTGGAAAAGATACAGTTAGAAGAAGCAGGTGACAGTGGGGAAGCCATGACTTATGAAAACAAGCGTTTCGGTTTTCGTTTTGAATACCCTGATCTGTGGGAACTATTAGAAGATACGGATGGCCTTACCTTAAGAAGTAACGGGGTCAGTTGGGTTACAATCGATATTTTTAACACCAGCATTGAGCTGGATGAATTCATTGCCTCTTACGAGATCGAAGATGGCACGCCGGTTACAATCGGCGGTCAGCGATCCATCCGTTACATAGATTCTCGTGAGATCCGTATCTATACCCGGAACGCTTCAAAAGAGAAAATCTATAAAATCACCTTTGATCAGTCACAGGAAAATAATGAAGTCCATAAAAAACTTTTTTACACTTTTCTGGAAAGTCTCAATATTCTAACGAGTCAGATTAAGAAGGGGGAAAAGTGCGGCGGAGAGGAAAATCTGACTTGCCCCGAGGAATACCGATGTGAGTTAGAGAGCGGAGATCTGGAGGCAGAGGGGATTTGTGTGCCTGTGGATGAAGTAGTAAATGATCTGGACTGTCCGTTTATTTCTACTCCTTCAAATTGTATGAACTATGAAGCATCCAGTTTTAATAAAGACGGTTGCCCGACAAGTTATAAATGTCTGGAAGACCCGGCAGAAGATGAAACGAAGCCTGCTTCGGATGAGGAAGATGTTATTTCGGAAGATAAACATTCCGTGAGCGAGGCGGTCGTCGCCACATTCGACAAATATCAGAATAAAATCCTCCCGCTTGATGCTGAGGTGACCCAGTTTGAAATTGTGGAGGAGCAGAGCCTCCTGGCGGTGATTTATACGGTGGACGAAGCGATGTTCAGATCCCTTTTTTCTTATGAATTATCTGCCAATGAATACAATTTCAATCGCCTCGCTTATTTTGGACAGGGGGAAGATCGCGATTGGATCCTGATAGAAGGTGAGGATATCCGAATCACCAACGACAAAGTCATCATTAAGGTCGGCAGTACTGCTTCCGGCAGTCAGGTGATCAGTAAAGACATGCGCTTGTATGAAAATACGCATAAGGATTATTCCGTCCAATACCCAAAGAACTGGTATTACCGCAGTTTCGGCTCCATCGAAAACACGGTGTGGACCGTCGGTTTTTCGGAAGAATCATTGGACAGCATATTCGATGCGGTGATTGCCCTACGGATTCTGGATGAGTCATCATCTGGCAAAAAGGAGATAAAAGGAGACCAGTATCTCATTGAAGTCCCGCGGGATAGTGACAGTCATTTTTTACTGGAGGGCGATTTGGAGTTCAAAGATATTATGGACGAGATGGCGAAAACTATCGTACAAAATTGAAATTTGTGAATTGCGAATTGTGATTTAAATCTGAAATCTGAAATCAGAAATCTGAAATGAATAATGGCTTGCCTCTGTGTTTCAAGAGTGCTACTCTGTGGAAGCTTTTTTATCATTGAACCTATGCGCTTAGCGGACATCGCTAAAGAACTTCGTATTACCACGCAAGAGCTTCGTCGTGAGCTGACCAAGACTAATTTTGGTATCAGTACAACCGCTCATGAGGTGGATGACTCCTTAGCCAAAGGCGTGGTTCGTTTTTTGAAAGGCAAGGTAAAACCCACGTTAAGCCACAAGAGGAGTGCGGTGGTTTTTAAAGACGAAAAAGAGGTCAAACCCAAGAAGAAAAAGGTCGTACGAAAAAAGTCTGCAGAGGAAAAGGTTGAGGAGGTTGATGAGAAGGGAAAGGAAGCTCCTCAGGAAGAAGGCAACAAAGTTATCATCAAATCCAGAGCCACTATTCCTAAATCCGCGCCTACAATCAGCAAGGGGGAAGGTGCTCATGTAACGGTTTCCCGGCGTATTGAAGTCGACAAAAAATCTGTCGATGTCTCGACCGATCATCTGCCAAAAACTTATTACAAATCCAAAGGAAGGCGAAAGGGAAAAAGGGTAAAAACAGAAGAACGGATTCTGACCATGATGCGCCATCCTCATACGGGCAGAAAGGCTCAGGTGGCAAGAGTTAATTATGAAGTAGGGGAAGGGGAAGGTCTGAGCATGGAAGAGCTTGCCATTGAGCGTGAAATCGATAAAGAGCGATTCAAGGAACAAAAGAAAAATCGTGCTGTGGGGCAGAAGAGAGTTACGAAGGCTCAGCCTCAGATCAAGGCTAAGACCGGTGTCATCAAAATCCCCAGTGTGATCAGTGTGAAGGAACTCTCCGAAAAATGCGGGTTGCTTGTGTCGGATGTGATGGCCAATTTGCTGAAAAACGGCATTATGGCCACCATCAATCAAAAGCTGGATTACGACACAGCCTCGGTCATAGCAGCGGACTTGGGTATGGAAGTCAAAATGATCGAGAAACAAGCCACTTCTGAAGAACTATTTGCTGGCGATATGAAAGCTCTGCTCCAGGAGGAAGACAAGAGCGCACTCAAAGAAAGGCCTCCTATCGTCACGATAATGGGTCATGTGGATCACGGTAAAACACGACTCCTGGATACCATTCGAAACACTAATGTGATCGCGGGTGAGTCCGGAGGGATTACCCAGCATATCGGCGCTTATCAGGTAAAAAAGAACGATCATCTTATTACTTTCCTGGATACACCCGGTCACGAAGCTTTTACTGCAATGCGTGCCCGGGGTGCCAAGATCACCGATATCGCCATCCTCGTTGTAGCGGCGGATGAAGGGGTTAAGCCCCAGACGGTGGAAGCCATTAATCATGCCAAGGAAGCCGGTGTGCCTATTATCGTAGCCATCAATAAGATTGATAAGCCCAATGCCAATATCGACAAGGTGAAGGGCGAATTGGTGGAATATGAACTGCAGGCAGAAGACTGGGGCGGTAAGACCATCATGGTGCCGGTGTCCGCTCATACAGGCGAAGGTATCGATAATCTTCTCGAAATGATTCTTCTGGTCGCCGAGATGGAAACCCTTAAAGCCAATCCCAAACGTATGGCCGTTGGAACGGTCGTCGAATCCCATCTTAACCCTTCTTTAGGGCCGGTTGTTACAATTCTTATAAATACAGGAACTTTAAGGTTGGGTGATGTGGTGGTGGTCGGCAGTGCCATGGGGCGCGTTAAAACCATGCACGATGATAAGGGGCAGAGTCTGAAGAAAGTGCCCCCCTCCGGTGCGGTCCGGATTTCCGGTTTAAGTAAAGTCCCGAAAGCCGGTGATATCCTGCAGGCATTTAAAGACGAAAAGGTTGCCAAGGGGCGTCTTGGTCAGCTTGTGGAACTTAGGCGCCAGGAGAGAGAAGAGGAATCAGGTTCTATGGTGGAACGCATTGTTTCCCAGATCAATACCGGAGATATCAATTACTTAAAGTTGGTAGTTAAAGCGGATACTAAGGGGTCACTGGAGGCGATTCTGCAGGCATTGAATAAGATCAAGAACGACGATGTCGCGGTAAAAGTGATTCATTGCGGTGTGGGGAATATTTCTGATACAGACGTGGTGATGGCATCTGCCAGTCAGGCACTTCTGGTCGGCTTCCATGTCACGGCGAATGTGCATGTTAGAAAAGTGGCCGAAAAAGAGCATGTGGACATCAAAGATTACACGATTATTTATAAACTCACTGAGGATGTCCATGCGATTCTTTCCGGCATGCTTGAACCCGAGATCAACGTGGTTGAACTGGGCGAGATGGTTGTGAAACAGATATTCCTCGATAAAAAGAAATGGATGATTATCGGATGTGAAGTGAAAAAAGGAAAAGTCATCAAGGATTCTATAGCCCGTATAACACGTGATGGGGAGACGTTGTTTGAAACGAAGATCGAATCCCTTAAGCATGTGGCCCAAGATGTGACGGAGCTGGAAAAAGGATCCGAATGCGGAATCCGAATTAAAACACCTCAGCCTGTGCAGGAAGGGGATAAGCTGGAAGTGTATAAGATTGAAAAGAAAGAAAGGACTTTGTAAGGGATAAAAGAGTATTTATATTCTTAGACAATATTTTATAATATCTGTCTATTTGTTTTAAACCCCCTCTAAAAAGTCTATTTTTCGGCTTAATAAAGCCAAAAACCTTTTGTTGTAAAAGAAATAAGGGAGAAGGGGTATATTGACAAAAGAAAAAATCAATGTAAAGTAAACGACCTATCCTGCTAAGTTTAGACCCCATGAGTAAATTAGATCTTTGCTCTTGCGCCCCTGTTGAACGGGCGAGCGGAAAAGCCAGCGTTCTTAGATTTCGTGATCGGATTACAATGGCTCTTTTATCAGCATTGCTAATGGTCGTTCCGGCTGGCTGTGCTTCTCAAAGGGCGGCAACAATTGCCCCTCCTAATCCTCCGGCATCGGCAGGTTCAGTAAAAAGCGAAAAGGAGGGAAAGGGAAATAAAAAGCCTTCCGGGACAACCTTGGATATAAGGAATAAGAAAGGGGATAAGGAAAACTTAGATGAAAAAGAGAGGGAATGGGAAGACCTCCAAAGATGGATCAACAAGCTTCGTCGGGATCCAAAAGCGTACCAGAAGTGTTATGATAACTGGGAATGTGACCAGGTTTAAATTATGGAAAAACAGTCGCCTTTAAATCAACGGCCAGGGATGATAAGAAGGCTGTTAAGCTATCGCAAAACCATAGCCGGACTTGGTGTACTGGGCGGTTTTTTCGTTTTAAAACCCACGGGTTGTCTGGAAGGCACTCCGGTTAAACCGGAATCCAAAAAGCCAGCGCTGGCGGAGCAGGCACCCGCTATTAATCAATCACAGCAGAAGGTCAGAGAGGCTTTGGTCGCCGCATTAAACCAAAAGCAAGAACCCGCACCAGAAATCCACGTACCCGATGACATCGGCTTTGGCGGTCCGGGTCCGGAGGCTGATGCGACCGGAAATCCCAAAAAAACTGTCGCTTTTCTTTTTCTGAGTCTGCCCTACGATGAATTGGACCGGTCTGTCCGGCAGACAGGTTTTGATGAAATTGAGGGCATGGATGAGCTTATGATAGCTTTTAAAAGGCTCCAGGAGGCCATTAAAGAGGATGGCAAAGAAGAAATTTCCGATAAAGCAAAGGAATTTTTACGCCTGACCTCCGTTCTTGAAACATCTGAAGCAAAAAGAAAGTACCGGGAAATCAAAAAAGGACTTAGCGAAGGGTTAGATGATGACAAATTACTACATTTAATTAAATCAGTTTTAATTCCCGCACGTGATTATGCAGAACAATTAGCTAGCCAGTAAACACTAGTTTATATATATTTTTTGGATTAGCATGAGCTATCAAAAGATGGTTTTTTGTTTACATTAGATTTGAGTTATGAGCAAAAGTATGATAAAATAATAAGATAAATTGAAAAAATAATGACCAAAGAAGAAATCATAAAAATCATAGATCAGAACAAAGACGTATTAACTTCTGAAAATTACGAGCGGATATTAAAAAATGTTGATGTGTTCACAGCTGAGGAAAAGGAAAAAATTGCCGCCTACTTATCAATGGCTCAGGAAATGATAGAGGTGAACCATAAAATGATGAAGGCGCAGAATGACCTTTATCAAAGAACGGGGAATAAATTGAAAGATATTGATGAAAAAATGTTAAAAGATACCAAAGAAGTACTGCAGAAAGCTGAAGCTTCTGAGGAAACAGAAGCTTCAGAAGAAGCCGAAAAATTAATTTCTAACCTTTAAAAAAATGCCAGAAGCTTTCGAACCCGTTAAAGTTGAAGATACTGGGGAAAAAATTCACGAATTTCAGGTGAATATGGAAAATATTGGTGAGCTTGGTGAAGAAAACAATCGTTTAAACCTTTATATGAAAGACCAGGAGGAGCTTGTTAAAAAACATCTCAGTGCCTTTAAAGAGAAGGCATTGGATAAGTATACAGGTATGCTGACATGGGATAATGAAGAGGCAGTTAATCAGGCACTTCGTGATTATGCGGACGAAATGAATACTATTCTTAAAAAAAGTGTAACTCAATTAAATGAAATTGCCGAAAAGTATAAAGATATTATTGATAGCGCTGAAACAAGTGAGGCAATAAATAAACATTACGAACTAGTTAAAGGGGAATTTGGCCAAAAATTAGATGCGATGATCAAAGCGCATGCTAATCGTAATATTGAAGGCATTATTGATGCTGCTGAAGAAAGGGCGGAAGAAGCTGAAAAAGGAGGATTTAGCGGCGCAATTAAAAAAGGAGGCGAACGGATAACTGGAAAATCAAGAGAAGACGCG
>JAHIUN010000008.1 GCA_018817125.1 Patescibacteria group bacterium
GCCTCCGGAGCATCGGACGATATGCAACCTGGAACCTCGACCAAAAGAAACCGGGGTCCCCGGAAAATGTGAAAGGAGCGATAGCGACTGTATTTTCTGGGGCAGGGCCTGCCTGCCGGTAGGCAGGGCCCCAAATGGCGGTACAATCTGAAGAAGGCGGCTCAGCTCGAGACGCATTCGTAAGATGAAGCCCCATTTGGGGTGGTCGGGGTGACAGGACTTGAACCTGCGGCCTCGTCGTCCCGAACGACGCGCGCTAGCCAACTGCGCTACACCCCGGTGATTTAAAGTGGTCGGGGAGACGGGACTCGAACCTGCGACCGCACGACCCCCAGCCGTGCATTCTACCAACTGAACTACTCCCCGATGGAGCCACCTGCCGGGATTGAACCGGCGACCTACGCGTTACGAGTGCGTCGCTCTACCGACTGAGCTAAGGTGGCGAAAAAATGTGAGAAATCCGTTTCGAACGGAGTCGTAGGTCCGCAACATGTTGCGGACAAAAGCGAAGTGAGAATAAACTTTTGAAAATCTGCGGAGAAGATTTTTGAAAGTTTAAGGATTTCCCTTTTGAAAAATGTGAGAAATCCACTCCGTTAAATATAACATAGAAAATTTATACGAAAAAACTTTGCCAATCAACCTAAAAGTACCTATTCTTTTAACTGATGATACGAACCCATAGTCAAATCATCGGGAATCCGGTTCTGCGTGAAGAGGACGGGGAGCCTGTAGCCCTGCTTCAGGACATGATTATCCATCCGGACACCGGGAAAATCGAGGGCTTTTGGGTAAAGCCTTTAATGTTACCTGTTAATAATGCGGTTATTCCTAGTGAATCGATTCTGGAATGGAAGAAAAATGTTTACATTAAAGATGAACGGGAAATCGCGGAGCCGGAAGATATTATTAAGATAACTGAAATCCTTTCACGCGATATATTATTTACAGGGAATCAGGTAAAAAATGAAGCGGGAGTGACGATAGGCCGTGTTTTCGATCTGGACTTCGATACAGAAAAGCTTTATTTGAGAAACTTATACACTGAAAAAAGTTTTCTGGTCTTTAAATACAATCAGCGGATATTCAATTACGATACGATTATTCAGGTAACACCGGATTATATAGTGGTACAGGAATTGGAAGAAAAGAAGGAAAGGGTCAAAGAGGCTGGCATATTGAAAGACAAACAGCCGGTGATGGACGCTTAAAATTTGTGTACCAAAAACCCTGTCCCAAGAAGGGAACAGGGTTTTTAATTTATAGTTTTACGTCGATTACCCCAGAGCGCTGGAAACAAACGTGACGATCGTGTAGGAAAGGAGAATGATCACGATACCAACTACAGCATAGATCATAATTTTTTTAGATTTTCCTACCTGTTCATCATTCCCGCCAGCCGTTACCATCAAAACACCGGCATAGATCAGCATAGCCACTGCGATCAGACCTAAAAGTCCAAGGAAGTAGTTGATGATTGTGGTGATGTTCTGGCCAAGTGTTCCCTGAGCAGCAACATTAGGAGCTGTTCCGCCTTGAGGATTGTCGAAAAAAGCACCGCCTTGAGCGAGGGCATTATTAAAGAAAAAAGCCGTCACAGCAAAGGCACCGCATGTTTTCTTGATTAAGCTTTTCATTACTTATTTAGTTAGGGTTATAAAAATTAGCCAAGAGCTGACGCCACAAACGTGACGACTGTGTAAGAGAGGAGGATGATTACGATACCCACCACCGCGTACATGATAATCTTGCGGGCTTTGGTGACTTGCTCGTCATTTCCGCCAGCCGTTACCATCAAAACACCGGCATAGATCAGCATAGCCACTGCGATCAGACCTAAAAGTCCAAGGAAATAGTTGATGATTGTGGTGATGTTCTGGCCAAGAGATCCTTTTGCAGTCCCGCCGATCTGTCCGGGATCTTCCCTCAGTAAATCCTGCATCTGGGCAAAGGCGCTATTGGCAAAAAAAGCCGTTAAGACAAAGGCGCTACCCGTTTTCTTGATTAGTTTTTTCATTTTTTGTTTAGTTAATGATTATTTCAGAAAAATTATATCAAATCCCTCTTCGTATAGTCAATAAACTAGAGCGTCTTAGAGAGAAAATTGATTGACATATAAAAAATTAATTTTTTAATTTTTTATCAAAAGCCTATTTTTCAAAAAATCCCACACGAAAGGGGGATTGTTTGAATGGTGGGCAGAGAGAGATTCGAACTCCCGTAGGCTTACGCCATCTGGTTTACAGCCAGACCCATTTGACCGCTCTGGTATCTGCCCCCGTCAGAATTTTCTTCAACTTCCGTTTGCTCATTTTATTCGCAAACTTCAGTTTACGCAAATTCTTCCTCCTGTTCCGTAAAATACTGCTCGTCTCCTTCGTCGTCTGCGCTCGCATTTCGCGGGGACCCCATTTTTCAGGGCCCCATTTTTTTTGGAGCCACAAAATATTAAAATTTTTAAAATAGAATTGCAACAAAAAAATAAATAATCACTCCGAAAAAATCGGGATCCCCAAAACAAGCAAAAGTCGAAGAAGCCTCCGGAGCATCGGACGATATGCAACCTGGAACCTCGACCAAAAGAAACCGGGGTCCCCGGAAAATGTGAAAGGAGCGATAGCGACTGTATTTTCTGGGGCAGGGCCTGCCTGCC
>JAHIUN010000009.1 GCA_018817125.1 Patescibacteria group bacterium
AAGTTAAAATGATTAAAATTCTAAGCGTGAAGCTGAGAAAACACATTATATTCCCCTTTAAAATAAAAGAAAAACAAAATCGGATTCTTTTTAAGAGCTAGGGTTAGCCCTAAAGGAAAACATGTATTTCATATAACGTTTCGGGCTATAAGAAGTTGCATGGCGTTATAATTTGCGCGATAGCGCTCCAACGCCGTGCAATTTGGATGAGCGAGCACAATTAGTCTTACATCAACCCACCACCTAGAACTTCAAATCCATAACTCTGTATTATCTCAAACATCTTCTCCATCAAATCATATCTTTCACAGCCATATTCCTCCTTTTTCTTGTCGCCATCCAAATATTCGAGATTATCGAATTGATGTTCACAATCGATGCTTTCACCATCTCTAAAATAAGGTCCCTGAGTATCACTTGAGTAATATAGAAGGGTCTTATCACTGACTAGGTCTTTAACCATGCCATAATAGTGTCCAGCGGAAGAATTGTTATAGATATTAAATACTAAGCAAGTATTCAAATCGGTATTGAATGTCGTTTTCATTTGACCTATTTCACTACCGAAATACTTTTCTTGCTTTTTCTCCAATAACTCTTCGCATTTAATAGTTGCCTCGACTAAATCCATTCCTTGTTTTACGTCTGATTTGTTTGAGCAACCGGTTAGTGAAAGTATTACTATTAATATAGGTACTAATATGATTTTTTTCATGGGTTTGAAGTTTAACTTATAATTGTGCGAGCGAATCTTATAGCCCGTGTTGTACGATGTACTGCCCATTTTCCCATCTAAATATCGTTTTTAGAACATTTTTAACAATTTTTATTGCAGCTCATGCAATTTCTTGTCGCTTGGAAACCATAATGCTTTTTCATGTTCAATATACTCTTTGGTAACAAGATATATTAGATTCGAAACAAAAAATGAGAATGATAGTTTTTTTAGTTCATATAATTTATATTTTGATGGTGTTTCATTCTTATCCAGCCTAATAAATAGGTCATCATTTAATGAAACATGATTTACGCAATAAAGATGTACATATATATCTTCTTTTGTAAAATCGCTTATTGACCTGCTTAATGAACTTTTTAAGCTCGAAGCATTTGCTTTAGTAAAGCCTTCATAAGAGAATATTCCATTAAAGAATGGTTTTGTTGATCCCCTGTTTGCCTTCGCTTGAAAAACGAATTTACCCATTTCGTTTGATTTTTTTATAACATTTTCAGGTGTCTGATTTTTTAAATTAGTTTTAACTTCTATTATTCCATTTACTGCTTCTGCACCGATAATGATAAAATCACCTTCTGAAAATAATAATGGGTAAGCAGTATCATAAATAATAATGTCTATTTGTTTAGATATTTCATGAGGATCATTCGTACTTTTTCTTTTGACCACAAAACCTGTACCTAAAGCAAATTTTTTAGGTAAAAACTTCCTTATAACATTCTTTAATATAGCCTCTTTATATCTTCCTTCCTCTCCCCAATTTGCTGATCCAATAAGGCTTCTAACCTTATCTTTTATTGCATTTAATTCGTCTGACGTTGATTGGTGAAATTGACTAATATTTTGCATATTTGTTTATAATTTTTCTAAATCATCATATAAAATCCAACCCGTTTTATTATTGTATTCCAACTCAAGAAAAAGGCCGTCTGAGCTGGCAGCTCCCAGTGTTTTTCCTTCAAAAACCTTAAATTCTTCTCCTGCTGGAATTAATTCAATTACATTACAAGATTTCTTGAATGGAACTTTTCTAAAAGCAGTCTCTTTTTTAGTTAGATGAGTGCCAGCATGGTTTGCGCCTACCACATCTCTCCCCGTTCTATCTACAGAGCCTTCATGACAATTGTGATTGCTAATGCTTCTGAGTTCACCCCAACCATATTCACCCTCAAGAATGAATGCGCCATCTACAACAATTGCTTTATGTAATTGGTCTACCCCATACTCTCCACTGCCATCATTAATTCTTTGGGTCTTTATTTCACCTTCTTTAAAGTTTTTACCAATATAAATACCATTGTCATCGTAATTGTATAGAACTGATAAAATTCCTAAAATTTTACTATCGTATTCACCAAATTTTATTGAATTATTATCACAATCTATATTAATTCTAGCGTCATAATTTAGTGCGTTTTCGGAAATTATAAAAATATAGTCTCCAGTTTTACAATTATTATCAGCAAAAGAGACTAATCCATTCTTTATTTCACCTACAATATTAATCCCATCATCAATTTCCCCATTGATACTCAATATGGGATTTTTTTCATATTTAAATTGGAATAAGCTATTAGTTTCTTTTTTTGTAGTAGTGCAACCTGCTAATAATAAAATTGCCATTATTAAAAATATTTTCTTCATAACTATTAAATTGTTAAAAATGTTCTAAAAGTACCTTATCCAAAAGTGTGTTAAGTATACCAGAAAAATGGGCAGTATTTCGTACAACTCGTTTCTGTCGGAAGTGTTGTGTCCCTAGCATACCAGTTTCTGCATATTGTCGGAACTGTTTGCCGGTTAACAAACACAACATTTATCGACAGAAAGGGAGGTGGGTGGGTATCAAACGTTAGCGAAAAAGCTTGCACTTTTTGTAAAAATAGGTTAAATTAACAAGCTCTCTTGAATCAATATTAATTAACGAATATGTAGTATGAATACACAAGATGCCTTAACACGGACCAGAAACGAGTTGGTCCTGCGGAATTATAGCCCGAAGACGGTAAAAAGCTATCTGTCATGTCTACGGGAGTATTTGGATTGGGTAAAAATGGATTTTGAAAGGCCGGATGAGGATATGATCAAGCGTTTTTTGCTGATGAAACAGGAAAGAGGATACGCCCCGCAGACGGTAAACCTCTATCTGAATGCGATTAAGTTTTATTATTATCAGGTAGTGAGGAATTATTTTAAGCTGGATATTAAATTCGCGAAACGGAGCAAGAAACTGCCGGTGGTTTTAACGAAAGAGGAGATTCTGAGGATATTGGATTGCATCAGTAACCCGAAGCACCGGTTAATGATGGCGCTGGCGTATAGTTCGGGACTTAGGATAAGCGAGGTGATGAGACTGAAAGCCAAAGATGTGTTATTGGCGGAGGGGACCCTGCACATCAAAGACGCGAAAGGAAAAAAAGACAGGCTATCAATTTTTTCAGATAAGCTGTTATTGGATTTGGAGGTCATTGTTTTGAATAAGACACCTAATGATTACTTGTTTGAAAGCGAGCGGGGCGGAAAATTGACCGCAAGGACAGCGGCCAAGATATTCAGAAGTGCAAAAAAAGAAGCGGGTATCACTAAAGATGCCACGTTCCATAGTTTGCGGCACAGTTTTGCCACGCATTTACTGGAAAACGGGACTGACATACGGTATGTGCAGTCGTTATTGGGGCATAACAATATCCGTACCACCCAGCTCTATACCCAGGTCACCACGCAGGCGATACGAAAGATAAAAAGTCCGTTTTAATTTACTGCCTCGCTTTATAATTTGGTGCGTCTTTGGTGATCTGGATGTTGTGAGGATGGCTTTCATGCATGCCGGAGGTCGTGATTTCCACAAACCTGGCTTTTTGCTGGAGAGCAGGAATGTCTTTGCTTCCGCAATAGCCCATGGATGAGCGGAGACCGCCAACGAGCTGGAAGATCTCGTGGGCAACGGGGCCTTTGTACACGATCTGCCCTTCAATTCCTTCGGGAACGAATTTGGCTTCTTCTTTTACATCGGCTTGTCCGTAACGTTCTTTTCCCCCTGCGCCCATAGCACCCATAGAACCCATACCCCGGTAGGCTTTAAACGTTTTTCCCTCGTGGTAAATCAGTTCACCCGGGCTTTCTTTGGTGCCGGCAAACAGGCTTCCGATCATGACCGCGGAGGCGCCGGCGGCAATGGCTTTAGCCACATCACCGGAATACCGGATACCGCCATCAGCGATGACAGGGATTTTATGCTTTTTGGCTTCTGCAGCACATTCCATCACCGCGGATAATTGCGGGACACCGATACCGGTCACTACGCGGGTGGTGCAGATGGAACCGGGGCCGATGCCGATCTTTACCGCGTCCGCGCCGGCTTTAACGAGATCGCGCACCGCTTCTTTGGTGGCGATGTTCCCGCCGATCACATCCACTTTTCTATGGTGTTTTTTGATGTATTTGATGGTATCGATCACTCCTTTGCTGTGGCCATGAGCGGTGTCTACCACCAGTACATCCACACCCGCTTTCACCAGTTTCTCCACCCGCTCTTCCATATCGGCGGCCGGACCGACGGCGCCGCCGACGCATAGCCGTTTTTCGTTGTCTTTGCAGGCATCAGGGTATTGTTTATTCTTTTCAATGTCCCGGCGGGTGACCAGTGCCCGCAGTTTCATCTCCTTTTTATTGTTCACGATGATCAGTTTGCTGTGTTTGCTTTCTTCCAGAATGTCATTGGCTTCACTCAGCGTCAGGCCTTCATAAGCCACCAGCAGTTTTTCCACTTTAGTCATGCGGTCTTTTACCTTGAGCTTACAATGTTTGTGGTAAAAATAATCATTGGCGGTAATTAGCCCCAACAGTTTTCCGTTGGTTTTGCCCGTGTCGGTTACCGGCACCGCTTTATAACCGTATTTTTCGCGGATGCGGTAGATGTCGTCGATGGTGTCATTAAGTTTGGCGCAGATCGGGTTCTGAATGAACCCGTTTTCAAAACGTTTGACCAGATCCACTTCTTCCGCTTGCTGATCCGGGGTCATGTTTTTATGAATGATGCCGATGCCCCCAAAGAGTGCCAGTTCGATAGCCAGGTCGTGTTCCGTCACGGTGTCCATGGCCGCACTGATCAGTGGGATATTCAGCTTGATGCGTTTTGTCAGATGGGTTTTTACATTCGTTTGATTCGGAAGGATTTCCGAATACTGGGGGATCAGCAGGACGTCATCGAAGGTGAGAAAGCGGGGAATATCTTTTGGCATAGTGGGTGAAATTTATTTATAAAAAGGAAGTGGTAGCCCCTACGGGAGGGGGTACAACTTGACAAAAGGATTTTCTACTATTTTACTTATTTTTTTGATAAAGTCAAGTTTTTTTGAAAAAAGGGAAAAATCGAAGGCAGGAGGAAGGTGGCCCCTCTTAAGATAAGAGGGGAGGAAGGGGTGTTATGATTACACACATTTCCTTCTTCATCTAACCCCTCTTCCTCTCCCCTTGATCCAAGGGGAGCCGCCGTTCTCCTTCCCTATTTCTTTCTTCTCATAGCCAATCCGCCTAAAACGGCGGATCCGATCAGGAGTATCAAAGCAGGCGCGCCGGTCTGGGCTAATTCCAGCGGAGCGGATAGGCTGAATGCGGACGTGGCAGGGGCGGGAGAAGGTGATGCCGGAGGATAGAGTCCCTCAGGCCCCATGTAAGTACGGTCATTGTACGGGTCATATACAGGCGCTGGCGGATTAGGGGCTGGCGGTTCCGTGACTTCCGGTGCAGGCACGGGCTCCGGTTCATCGGCTTCCTCCGCTGTCAGCGGAGTCCGCTCGTCATACGTCAGCATTTCTTCTTCCGTTTTAAAATAGCGTACATTGTAGACAATGGTCTCACCTGCTGTCAGCCATTGAGGATTATCCGATTCTATCCTGCGAAAAGGATAATAGGAGCTTTTTTGGGCTTCCAGAAAATAAGTTCCTTCGGGCTGGCTGAACACTTCTCCGCTGGCACCGTTTCTCACAATCGTATTCACCTGTGAAATGCCGCGATGAAGATACCAGTTCCCCACCACGGCTTCTCCTTCCCGGTTAAAGATGTTGATTTCGACCGTTCCCTGATCGTTTTCTTCAGCCGCGAAACTGCCGAAAGGCAAAAGGGCCGTCAAAAAAAGAGCCAGGATGAAACATTTACTTATTCTATACGTTGGCAGAGTCATGGGTCTGAAAGTTAATAAATAGGAGATGAATTATCGACTTTGTGTCCAATTTTGTCAATTTTTTGCAAAGTCATCGTGTTTTTTCCTCCTGTTTATGCTACCATATTCTGGCTTTTCTTAACGATTTTTTCAATGAAACGGACATTTAAAAACATCTTAAAATTCTTAGGATCGCCGAAGGGGCGCATCAGCGCCTTGATCTTTTTAGCACTTTTGTTTTTCGGTTTTATTTATGCTTTTATCCCGTCGCCGTCTATCGATGACGGGTATTTGCCGGATGAAATACGGAAGGTCTCTTTCAACGCGCCTCTGACCATCCATTTCAGTCAGCCCATGAACCGTTCCAGTGTGGAAAAGGCCTTTTCGGTCGAGCCGTCCTTTTCGGGCACGTTTAATTGGAAAGACGGCAAAACATTGGAGTATCAGCCAACCGCTCCGCTTTCCATCGGAGATGACTATCGCGTTACGATCGGCTCCCGCGCCAAAAGCGCTTATTTAAAAAAACCAGGCGTCACGATCGAACTTCGCTTTATGGTTACCGGGCCGCCGTTTGTGAAATTTATTTCACCTTATTTACCGATCGTTGAATCGGTTGAGGGTCAGATTGAGGGTCAGATTGAGGGTCAGATCGAAGAGGAGCCGGTGGAGGAAATTATCAGCCCCTTGAGCAAACCGCTTATTATTCCGCCTGATCAGATCATTACGGTGATGTTTGACAGGCCCATGCGGGCGCTGACCACGATCGATGAAAGTGCGGCTTCTCAGGATTTTCCGGCGCTTGAGATCTCACCTCCTATAAAAGGTACGTACCGCTGGGTAGGTACGACCGCGTTTCAGTTTATTCCCGACGCCTGGCCCATGGGCACTACCTATACTCTCACTTTACCCAAAGGTATTACGGCTTTGGATGGCGGTCAGACGGAACAGGACGTCATCTGGCAGCTTTCCACGGATGCTCCGCGTGTGATAATCAGTGATCCGGTGGAGGGGAGCGACGTGTTCCCTGTGGATGGGACTATTACGCTTTACTTTAATCAGGAGATGGATCTGGATTTCATCCGTCCGGGGGATAATGTTCTTTTGTATCCCTCCAATGATCTGGACGCAGATCAGACTCTGCGTGAAGACGGGTTTTTTAACACGGAAGTGGTTTACGGAAAAGATGAAGACGGAAAAATCGATAAAACTCAGCTCGTCTTCAATCCTGAATTTTCCTATCGCTTTAATCAGGATTACAAACTGGTCGTAACGGCCGGGCTTTTGGGTGCGACCTCTAAGGCAGGTGGTGTGTATGGCGGCCGGCCTATGACCGAAGATTTTACTCTGCTTTTTAAAACCTCCGACCGTCCGGGCATTACGGCCTTTGAGCCGGCCCGCGCCGAGCAAAATTATAAAAAGGATTATGTGGTAATCGATTTTACGTCTCCTATGACCAAGGAGCTGGTGCTTGAGTATGCCTCTCTTTCTCCGGCACCGTCCGATGAACCGGCGGTTTATCTTTCCAATCAGGGCCGTCATGCCGAGATCATCTATAACTTTAAACCCAGCGCGTATTACGATTTTGAATTCAAGGCTCCTTTTAAAGATAAAAACGGCAATGAGTCGGATAAGGGTTTTAAGACTTCTTTTAAAACCGCTCCCCGGGATCCTAATTTAAACCTTTTAACCACGGATCCGTTTGGGTTTTTTATGGACGGTCTGGACCCTGTCTATCCAATCAAGACCATCAATATCACACAGGTTAATGTCAAAGTGTGTGAGGTGAGTGAACAGGAGTTCTTCAGTGTCAGTAAAAATTATAATTGGTATAAATACCACTGCCTTAGTCCACTCCGTGCGACGATCGATATCGAAAGTGACCTCAACGAATCTCATTTCTTTAATCTGGATCTGAACGAGGTGTTTGACAGGGACTTTGATCAGGGGATCTACTTTTTCGAGATCAGTTCACGCCAGTACATGGATTCAAACGAAGAACCGAGGCGTTTTTATCAGACCTTTTTCATCAGCGATACCACGCTGACACTTAAGCGGTCAGAAACGGATCTTCTGGTGTGGGCGACCGATTTAAAAACCGCCCAGCCTGTCAGCAGGATGGAACTTAAAGTCCTTTCCTCTGAAGGTCAGGAGCTTCAGCGCGGGGTGACGGATGGGAATGGTCTTTATAAACTCACGAAAGATTTTGAGGACAATGTGTATGTGGTCGGCCGGAAAACCCTTGAGGGGGAAGACCGATGGTCTATGGTGGGGCAGTACTGGAGTGATGGCATTCAGCCCTGGCAATATCAGGTCAGCGGCCAGTGGGTCGGTTACGGTGAACCCCGTATTTATCTTTATACCGAACGTCCTCTTTATAAGCCCGGTGATGAACTCTTTTTTAAGGGGGTATACCGTGTGGATCAGGACGCTTCGCTCAGCTTGCCTAAAGACCGGAAAGTCCGCATTGTTCTGGAGGATTCCGAATACAATGAGGTCCAATCCGAGGAATTATTTATACTTCCCGACGGGTCTTTTAATGGTTCAATCACCCTTAGCGACAAAGCCCGGTTAGGCCGTTATAATTTGTATGCCGAAACGGTCGGCCATGAATTCGATCAGCGTTTTTATCATTATTTCTTCGTTGAAGAATATAAAAAACCCAAGTTCAAGGTCGAGGTCTTAAGCGCTCAGACGGATTATAATTTAGGAGAAAGTATTCCTGCCGACATCCGGGCCTCTTATTACTTCGGCGGCGCGATCCAGGAAGGGGCGGTTCACTGGAGTTTGATGCGCGAACCGTATTTCTTCGACCGCTATAAAGGAGATGATTATTATTCATTCGGTACCTGGTCGCATTTCCGCTGTTTCTGGTTTTACTGTGAACCCGAAACCGAGATCGTTGCCGAAGGGGATGAGGTGATGGACAGGCAGGGGAAACTTTCCCTACAACTTCCTACTAATCAGGAGGGGGATCCGGGGCAAAGCTATCTTTATACTCTGAATGCGGAAGTAAAAAACAAGGATGGCGAGTTTGTAGCCAACCGCGAGACGTTCATCGTGCATCAGGGTTCCTATTATATAGGTTTGAATTCCAAAAGTTATATCGTTCAGCCTGAAGAGACCTTTGAACTTAAAGTCATTACGGTGTCGCCCGATGCGAAGCCGGTTTCCGGTAAACGGGTCACGCTTGAAATGTATCGTGAGCAATGGAATACGGTGAAAAAGCAGGGGGTGGACGGCGCGTTTTATGACGAAAGCGTCCGGGAACTTACGCCCGTCGACAAAAAAGACATCACGACTTCAGATGACCCCATCAAAGTTTTGTTTGAGATCGCTTCGGATATGCCCGCAGGCCGGTATGTGATTCAGGCGAAAGGGTCGGAAGGCAGTCATGAGATCATGTCTGAAATCAATTTTTATGTTTCCAGCCGATCCTGGGTGAACTGGGGAAATGATAACAACAACCGTATGGAGCTGGTGGCGGATCAGCCTGAGTATTTTGTCGGCGGTAAGGCCCGCGTACTCATCAAATCTCCGTACGGTACGGAAGACAAGCCCGCCAAGGCGCTTGTTACCTATGAGCGGGGCGGTATTCAGCATTACGAAGTCATCGATATCCGTTCCAATACCGACACCATTGAAATCCCCATCACCGACAAAATGGTTCCCAATGTGTATGTCACGGTCATGGTCCTGAAGGATATTAGTGAGACCTTTCAGCAATTTCTTGATTATCAGGATCAGTCGCGTCTTCAGAGCCAGAAAGCCACTTTGTCGCTTAAAATCAAAACATTGAATGACGAGATCGCGATCCTTAAAACATCGGAAGATGAAGCTCAGGCCAATCGCAATAAGATTTTAATCGGTAAAAAAGAAACCGAGCGTACCGCTTTGCAAGCGGAACTTGATGACACTGAAAGCACCCTTCAGGCAATTAAGAAAGGGGAAGCCGAACCGATTGATTTTGACCTGACCAAACCTGATTTTAAACTGGGAATCGTGAACCTGAACGTGAGCAAGCGGGAACAGCAGATCCTGATCGATCTTGAGCCGAGCCAGCCCAGTTATCAGGTCGGTGAAGAAGTCGAAATCGAGATCCATACCTATGATTATCAGAATCGCCCGGTATCGTCGGTGGTGTCACTGGCGGTGGTTGACGCCAGTTTGCTGGCGCTTAAGGCAAATACTAAAGAGAACCCGCTGGATTATTTTTACGGCGCGCGTGATCTTCAGGTCAGCACTGCCAGCAACCTGACCCTGCACGTAGACCGCATTAATGTGGCGGCGGCCAAGGGCGCCAAGGGTGGCGGGGGAGGCGGCGCGGAGGAGACGTTTGATAAAGAGCGCGGGGAATTTAAAGACACCGCTTATTTCAATCCCCTTATTCAGACGGATGACGGCGGATACGCTAAAGTCACGTTTGATCCGCCCGATAACCTCACGACCTGGGAACTATGGGCGGTGGCCAGCAGCGGAACTGACCGTTTCGGAATGGCTAAAGAGGATTTTGTGGTGAAAAAACCTGTGGCCATTACGTCGGCTTTACCGCGTTTTGTGATCAGCGGGGATGTATTAACGGTTGGCGCACTGGTTCACAACCAGTCCGGTCAGCAGGCAGACACAAAAGTAGAATTGATTGCAGAGGGTCTTACCATCAAAGGTCCGTCTAAAAAAAGCATTGCGGTGGCCGATGGCGGTACGGAACGGGTCGACTGGCCCGTGACCATTAAGCCGGTTTCTGAAAACACCGTTCTCACACTCCGTTTTGCCAGCAAAGAAGACACGGTGGAGTATCGTTTACCGATTTATCCTTTTGCTGTGGCTGAAGTGGTGGCGCTGAATGGCACGACCGACAATCTTCACAGCGAAAAAGTCCTGATTCCGAATAGTGTAGAGCCGTCTATGGGGGGCTTAGATGTCCGCGTTGGCGGCAGTTTAGCTACCCGGTTTATCAAGGCATTTGAAACACTCCGTGATTACCCGTATGGCTGCGCGGAGCAGCTCACCAGTCAGATTCTTCCGCTTCTCGTGGTCACCGTTAAAAACGCGGAGACCGATGCGGATCTTTTCGCATTGATGGGGCTCGACGCGGAAGCGAGTACGGCGCAGATCGAAGAGGTTCTGCAGAAATTGTCTAAATTTCAGCGTTTTGACGGGGGGTACGGCTTTTGGGAAGGGGCGACCAACAGTTATCCTATGCTCACGTCTTATATCCTTTATGCCCAATATCTGGCACGGGAAGCGGGCTTCACGGTAGGTGAAAATAATTTCAATCAGGCTTCCCAGTATTTATGGAAACAGCTCAATATTTCAAGTGGCCCTTATCAGCTCCGGCCGGATGAACGGGCATTTGTTTTGTGGGTATTGAGTGAGATCGGTCAGGGGGATACCGGTATGGTCTTGTCGCTGTTTGATGAACGGGAAACGCTTCGCCTGTATTCCCGCGCTCTGATGCTGATGAGTCTGGAGAATTTATACGATGCGGGTCAGCGCAGTGTGGCTCCTTATAGTGAACGGCTTAAATCCGAACTCGTTAGCCATCAGATTGTGCAGGACCGCACGATTCATTTTGAAGAGGAGGGGAATCATTGGTGGGATCTTAATACCGATCGCCGAACCACTTCTATGGTACTCATGGCACTGAACCGCGAAAATACGGATAATCCCATTCTTCCTAATATGGTGAACTACCTGGCACATGCTTCGAAACAACCTTTCATGAATACTCAGGAAACCGCCTGGATGCTCATGGCCATGCTGGAGTACGCGGATAGTCAGGATGTGCTGACCGCCGACTTTGAATTCAGCGCCGAGCTGAATGGCCGGAAGCTTTTAAATGGAGCAATCAATGTCGATAACCTCTCCGAAGTCTTCAGTGCTTATACACCGCTTGAGGATCTGATTGTGGGTGATGATGTGAATACCGTTGCCTTTGAAAAAGATGGTGACGGGCAAATGGTGTTTGATATGGAATTTAAATATTATCTGCCGAATGAAATCGTACCCCCACAGGAAAGAGGCCTTCATATCGCCCGTCAGTATTATGAATTTGATGAAGGGGGCGGGGTGGCAAAAGCGATGACCTCCGGTAAACTGTACCGCGGGGAACTCAATCTCATCGTTCCCGAAGATATGCATTATGTGGTGGTCGAGGAGCGATTGCCGGCAGGAGTCGAAGCTATTAACTTTAATCTGGATACGGCAGACACCAGCCTTCAGCATCAATTAGAGAATTACAACGAAGCAGGCGACAATTACTGGATCGATAATCCGTTGTGGCATTTTAACCACCGTGAAACCCGTGATGATCGTGTGCTTCTGTTTGCTGATTATCTGCCTAAAGGCGTGTACACGTATTCCTTTCTGGTCCGTGCAGGGCTTCCCGGCACTTATCACCACCTACCGGCGACCGCCTACCAGATGTACTTCCCCGAAGTGTTCGGAAGGACCGGCGGGGAGTGGACTGAAATAAAGTAATAAATAGTTAAGTCCGGACTCCATCGGAGTCCGGACTTTGGTAAAAAACAGATTTGCCAAATCCAAAGGCTTCTTATACAATAGAGAACCTTTATTTGGTAATCCATTTATTTATGTCACCATTGCTTGAAGGTGAGACCTTAGAAGGTTGTACCGCTGAAAATTTTGTCGATTGTACGGGAGAAGAAGTGTCTGAGCTTGCTCAGTTAATTGAGGATGCTGAAGTGGAAAGAGATATAGATTTTATTCATTTTTCTGCTGGGTCGCTTGATATTGTCGATCTTACCTTATTGGTGTCGTCGGAAACTGGACGTTTATTTTTATTTAAAGCCAAAAAAGGATCGTCTGAACAACTGCTTGAACAAATACAAGCGATGAGAGATTGGAAAAAATTAGGACTTCACCCTGACCTTTATCATAACGACGCGCCGGATGATGTGAAGATGATTGAAAAGGCTACCGAATGGTTCCGGGAGCAGTTCATTCATTTTTTCAATACTTATTCCGATTCTCCTAAAAATATTCGTGTAATTATTGATGACGGTGAACAAGCAGAGATGAATGGGACGATTGATCCGCGCAAACTTGTTTAACCCCCCTTAAAAAAGCCCCGTCCGTAGCTTTAGCGAAGGATGGGGCTTTTTTGTTATTTTAAAATTCCCTTGCCTTACTAATTTCCATAAAGTATAGTAATTCACGAAATACAGCTTTTCATACAATACATGATTTCTATACTTAAAGAGTTTGGGCGCGGACAGGTGACATTGCCGAAAAAATGGCGGGAGCGTTTCAATACCAATATCTATATCGCTAAAGACACGTCTCAGGGGCTTCTCATCGTTCCTCTGGAAGATGATTCCATTAAAGTGGATGAATCCAAATTAAAAGATGAGGCCGGGGCAAAAGGCCATACGGGGATTTTCAGAAAGAAAACCATCCGTGATCATAAGTCCTAATGTTTTACTGAAAAAAACAAAAACAAAAACGACCCTCTGAGGTGCACATCAGAGGGTCTTTTTATCCCCTGGATTTTTTAAATTTCATCCGTTAAATCCCCATATTCAGGATTGGTATAAACGTATGGCCATGCCTTCGGTGGTTTGATTAATATGTAATGATGTTGTTCGTTTTAAATTATGTATTATTTCCGAATAATTCCATTTGTCATCCGGCATCACCAATAAATGAAAATGATTGTAAACCAAAACCCACCCAAACAACAAAAATCCTTTCAACCGTTTACACAACCGTAAATTTTCTCTTCGAGCCTGAGCTTCTTCACCATATTTACAACGCAAAAGTTTTGTGACAATTTTTGATACCTCAGAGCCGATGGCCATAAACAAATCACAAAAAATCCGTTCGCGGAAAAACGGGACATTCCCCTCCGTTTTACACGAAATAAAATAACACGCATCCTTAAAATAAATGCGCTTTTGGCTGTCGCGATGTAATAACATAACTCTTATTCATTTAAATACAAAAAATTCTTTTGGTGTGGGGCGAGTGATGGGGTTCGAACCCATGACCTTCCGGACCACAACCGGACGCTCTAACCAACTGAGCTACACCCGCCATAGCTAATTGCTCAAAAAGTCTATAATTAATTGCGCCGAAATGCAAGATGTTAGCCTCCTGACTTGCTTTTTAGGGGTAAATTTGGTATAATAATAGGATAATTTGAAACTTATGGAAGCACTTTTAATACAAATCGCCACGAACCTTACCAATGCCATCAATTCTAAGATAGAACGGACCATTGAGCTTAGTCCGTATATCCTGGGGGCGCTCGCGGTGTTCCTGTTCGGCTGGATTCTGGCGGAAGTCGCTTCACGCGCTATTATCGCCCTTGGACATAAGGTTAAAATCGAATGGCTGGCGGAAAAAGTCGGTTTAAAGCATTTTTTGGAGCGCGCTAAAATCAAGGCCACTTCTTCTAAAGTGATTGCGAAAGCTGTAAAGGGGTATTTGATCTTTGTGTTTTTTATAGAAGCGACTAAAATTGCCAAACTCACTCAGATTTCAGAATTTTTAACTCGTGTCCTTAACTATATTCCGGATGTCATCATTGCTATCTTTATTATGCTGGTAGGTATCCGTGTGGGTCATCTGCTTCAGAATCTGATTGCCACTTCCCTCAGTATCACTAAAACCAAAACGGCTAATATCTTGGGGATGGCTGCTAAATACACTATAATCACGTTTGCGGTACTGGGAGCCCTTTCGGAACTCGATATCGCGGAAATCCTTATCCAAACCATGTTTATTGGTTTTATTTCCATGCTCACATTGGCCGGCGGTCTTGCTTTTGGTCTGGGCGGTAAAGATGTGGTGCACGAACTTTTAGAGGATGTGAAGCGGGTGGAAGTGCGGAAAATCCGGAAAAATAAATAAACAAATCCTTTTTTGATGACAAAATATTTGACGGGATCAGTTTTTTTGTTGTAGAATTAGTTAGAAATAAAAACAAAATTCCAATGTCTATCGAACCTATTAAACATCTAATACCTTGCGCAGGAGTATGCGAAGGAGGATTGAGAGAGTTCAGCCAGTCAGAACGGCTGATTTTAGAAACCATTTTTTACGGGAACCGATCTGCTGATCAGCCTTCTGAAGATGCGGAAGTGATTGATCTCTCTTCTTTCGAGGGAAATATCGATCAGGTCCGTCAGTCAGTTGCCGCCTGTTAACTCTTTTGCTTTTCATTTTAAGAAGGGCGGAAAGTGTATTATACTATCCGTTGAGTTTCTAATACCCATGTTTCTATGTACGATCCCTCAAAGATTGAACCCAAGTGGCAGAAATATTGGCTGAAAAATAAGACATTTAAGGCTGATGCTGATACGAAAAAGAAAAAGTATTATGTGCTGGACATGTTCCCTTATCCCAGCGGAGCGGGTTTACATGTGGGCCATCCCGAAGGGTACACCGCGACGGATATTATCTGCCGTTATAAACGGATGAAAGGGTTTAATGTACTTCATCCCATGGGGTGGGATGCCTTTGGATTACCCGCGGAAAATTACGCCATCAAGACCGGCCGCCATCCGCGGGAGGTGACCGAAGAAAACATCGCCACGTTCAAAAAACAGATCCAGTCCATCGGTTTTTCATACGATTGGGACCGCGAAGTCGACACGACCGATCCGGATTACTATCGCTGGACGCAGTGGATCTTTTTACAGCTTTATAAAAAAGGACTGGCGTATGAATCCGAACTGCCGATCAACTGGTGCCCAGGCTGTAAAACCGGTCTGGCGAATGAGGAAGTGGTGGACGGCAAATGCGACCGGTGCGGCACCAAAACCACCAAAAAACTCCTGCGCCAGTGGGTGCTTAAGATTACGGATTATGCCGACCGTCTGCTGGATGATTTGTCAGATCTGGACTGGCCGGAGCCGATTAAGATCATGCAGGAGAACTGGATCGGGAAAAGTTATGGAACTAACGTCAAATTCGAAATCCTAAATTCGAAATCCGAAATTAATGTTTATACAACGCGGGTCGATACCCTTTTTAGTGCCGCTTATATGGTGCTTGCCCCGGAGCACCCGCTTGTTTATAAAATTACAACTGATGAGCAAAAAGAAGAAGTCGAGAAATACAAAGAATTTGCTTTGATGAAAAGTGATCTTGAAAGAACTGATTTAGCCAAAGATAAGACAGGTGTATTTACTGGAGCTTACGTTGTTAATCCGATTAATGACAAAAAAATTCCTGTTTGGATTGGTGATTTTGTTCTGGCCAGCTATGGCACAGGAGCAGTTTTTGCCGATGCCCACGATGAACGAGATTTTGAATTTGCAAAAAAATATGACATTCCTATCACTGTATCCATCCGTCCGGAGGGCGATGAACAGTGGGAGCGTGTTAAAAACTTTGAAGAATGTTTTACCGATGATGGAATTTTAGTTAATTCAGATAAATTTGACGGCTTAACGTCCGAAAAAGCTCGTTTCGAAATAACTCGGCATCTCGAAGAAAAACAGCAGGGTGAAGGCGCGGTCAATTACAAATTAAAAGACTGGGTTTTTTCCCGTCAGCGATATTGGGGCGAGCCTATTCCGATTGTCCATTGTGAGAAGTGCGGAGTGGTTCCTCTGGATGAAAAAGACCTGCCGTTACTCCTTCCTGATGTCAAAAATTACGAACCCACCGGCACCGGTGAATCGCCGTTGGCCGGCATCGATAAGTGGGTGAATACCAAATGTCCTAAATGCGGCGGGAAAGCGCGCCGTGAGACCAACACCATGCCTCAATGGGCGGGGAGCTGCTGGTATTATCTGCGTTACCTGAGTCCGAAAAGTGAGAAGGCGTTTGCGGATAAGGAGGACTTGGATTACTGGATGAATGTGGATCTGTATGTAGGCGGTGCGGAGCACGCGGTGCTCCATTTGCTGTACGCCCGTTTCTGGCATAAGGTGCTTTTTGATCTTGGATTTGCAAAAGACAAAGAACCATTCCAAAAACTGATGAATCAGGGTCTGATTTTGGGGGAAGATGGTGAAAAGATGAGCAAATCACGGGGTAATGTGGTGAATCCCGATGACGTGATCCGACAGTACGGCGCTGATACCTTACGTTTGTATGAGATGTTCATGGGGCCGTTTGACGCGGTAAAACCCTGGAGCACGAAAAACATCGAAGGAAGTTTTCGGTTTTTGCAGAAAGTGTGGCGTTTGGCGGAAGAAGGGGGGCTGACCGACGATAAGCCGGACGATGATTTGAATCGTCTGGTTCACAAAGCCATTAAAAAAGTCGGGGATGATATTGAGACATTCGGGTTTAATACCGCTATTTCGCAGATGATGATTTTGGCGAACGAACTGATGAAGGTGAAAAAAATCCCTAAAGAAGCGATGGAAAAATTAGTGCTGATCTTATCTCCTTTTGCCCCGCATTTATGTGAGGAATTGTGGGAAAAGTTAGGATACAAAGGCGGCATTGCTTACGAAAAATGGCCGTCATTCGATCCGAAGCTGGTGGTCGATAGCACTTTTGAACTCGTATTCTCCGTGAACGGCAAGGTCAGGGGTAAAAAAGAGGTACCGATGGATATTTCTGAAGAAGACGCTATTAAAGAAGCGCTGGCCGACTCCGGTGTTAAGCGGAATATTGAAGGAAAGGAGGTGATTAAAAAGATCTACGTGCCGAAGAAATTGGTAAATATAGTAGCTGTCTGAACTGTGATTTATGTGATTAAATGAAGGTCATGATTAATAACATGATTTTTATGATTGGTAATAATCTATAAAAATAGGATCATGTTAAATCAATGAATCATAATAATCACAGTTCAGACCTCCTTATTCCTGCTGAATGATCGTAAAGTCAAATAATGGCACGGTGGTTTTTGGTGTAATGGTTGTGGTAAGGGATTGTTTGAAATTCCGGTAATATCCGTCGGATTTGATACGAATAAAGGGATAGGGAATCAAATCAGAGCTCGAGTCCACTTTGTATTCAAAGTAGGGGATTTCGATCCGATGCATGCTGCCGCCTGAGAACTGCATATGCTCCATCGGTGCAACGATAAGGAACTCAAAAAGAAGTTTCGAATGAGTGTCGGCTGAGGCACGGTTAATGAAAGCTTCAATCGTTTCAAATTCTCCATTTTCATTGATCCCGGAATCGAGTTGATCAAGGGTAATCGTATAATCATTTCCCGGTCCGAATTCCTGCTCGCACAATTCTGATTTTTCATTTCCGCTTCCTGCCGCACCGGATTCACTCAGACAGCCACGGATGGGATTCAGACTTTTTTCTGCGCCGTCCGACATCTTCCATAAAATCACCGGGTCTTTTTCACTGTCTTCATTCACTTTGCCGTCACAGTCACTGTCTTCCGGATTTTCGGGGCAGTTTTCAAGGTCTTCCTGTTCAACAGGTTCATCAGGGTCTTCATTGATGTTTGCCTGACTTCCGTCGAAATCCTGGTCATTATCGATTTTTAATTTGCCCGAGCTGACGATTCCTTCGGGAACTTTAAACGCCATGCTGAAGGTTCCATTGATGGTTTCGATATCGGTGTCAGAGAACGGCCCCTGGTTGATGGCGTTGGCGGGGAGATCGGTGCGGTAATTCGTATCATTATAAAGATAGATCATCAGTTTCTGATTTGCGTAAAAACGGCCGGAGAACGTGGTTTCTCCGCTGCTGATGCTTTCCACTTCCCACTCATTGCACCAAAGGGAAGTTCCGGAGTCACATGAGTCGGCATTTATAAAATTAATGTTGCGCACCCCTTCATCTCCTAAGGGCGGGGTTTCGTAGCCCGCGAAATGGGGAGTGAGTTCATACAGCGCGTCCTCTAAGCCGGCTTCTGCGGCCAGATAGGCCCGATTACTCGCTTCAATGCGTGAGGCAGACTGAAGTCCTCGTATAATCAGCTGGCTGACTGCGACAGATGAGACCATCAGCAGGGTAACGAGTCCGATGACGAGCGGCATTGAAACCCCTTTGCTGTTCAGAATTTTAATGGGCATTAAAAATAATAATTATGGGCAGGTAAACGAAACGCGAAGGTCCGACAGCCACGGGTTGAATGTGCCGACCGTATCGACCAGTTTTGCTTTCCAGACAAGACTGTTGTCATTCGTTCCGAAATTAACGTTGAAGCCAATGTCCGCCGCGGTAAGCCAGTCATTGCCTGAACAATCATTCTTACCGCACCAGTTCAGGCCGCCGTCATTGGAAAGCTGCCATAAAACATTTGTCTGGCCTCCTGATTCTATCACCTTGTCATCGAAGGTGGCGTTCTGTATCTGAGCGGTGAGCACACGAGGACAGCTGGCCGGATTAAACGGAATAGACTCGCTGATGATCTCGCCTTCAATGGCGCCCGTGTTCACGTTTAGTGTGTAAGTGCCATTCGCGTAGGTGATGGTATCGTTGTCGTAAGACTGAATATAATTTTGTGAGGAAAGCTGGTCAAAGAAACTTCGCTGATTCCAGTTGAGGCAATAGTAATCATTTATTCCCACCAGTCCGTTGCAGTTGTCATCACTATTCGAACCGTCGCCTGCCAGGCTGAGTGTGTCATTGCATACCTCGAGGTTTGTATTGAACGGGAAGCCGGTTACATTACAGCATTCCGGTTCAAAGGTCTCATCGGCCAGGGCGGCAATCGGGTCGGCTTTTGTGTCCAGGTGGTCAAAGCGCTGATTGCCTGTGGCCGCGCTGATCCGGCAGTTGTTGTTGATGCCGTCGGTGCATTTGACCTGATTGTTTTCCAGAACATTGGGATGAATACTGGCGTCGGTATCATCGCAGTCATAAGACGGCCGTTCTTCGAGTGAGAAAAGGGTTGCACTGCATTCAGGAGGATTCCCTTTATATAGATTCGCTTCCTGAATACCGAAGCCGTCCGCGTCGGTGTCTACACAGCAGGCCGGGTCGCTGTGGTCCCAGCCGTCGTCTCCAATTGCTACGGCATAACGGGCGTTCACAAAACTGCAGTTATTGTCGATCGGTTCACCGACTAAGGGTGAGCCGACTCCGTATGTCGCGTCATCGCACACTTCGGCATTATCCTCATCAGGTAGTCCGTCCGCGTCATTATCAATACCCGGTTTGATATCGATATTTGTGTCATCGCAGTCGATGATGCCATAAGGATCGTAGGAATCCGATTTTTTATCTTCTGATTCACAGGTGTTTACGCCGATGGGTCCCATAAAACTGTCATTGTCATTGTCCGGACAGCAGTCGTTGTCGCTGTTGATTCCTTGATTGCCGTCATAAGTGCTATCACAGTCGTTATCGACTCCGTCATCACAAATCGTTTCCACGCCTGCTTCATACGGCTTGATGCCTTGGCACAGTCCGCCGGTATCCGTGCATATTTCATCCAGTTCCGTATCGATATCAAAAGGGGCGTCAAAGTCTTCATAATTTCCAAGGAAGTCATACCACACATAGTCATCGGGATCCGGCGGGTTTTGAGCCAGTACGCCCATTCCCGCGAAGGCCTGGTCGTGCAGGGTATTACTGCAAAGGGTGGTCGTGCAGTCTAAATCGAATTCATCAGCGCCGCCTGAGTAGTCTAACAGATTGTAATCACAATCATTGTCCAGGCCGTCAACGCACAGTACGCCCACTTCATCCCCTTCATCCACCAGCCGGTGGTGTTCGTCGTCATCAGGATTGGTGGCGCGGTCACACAATCCGCCGATATCAATGCAGACCTCATGCAGTTCGTCGGATTCAGTTTTTCCGATCAGATAATTCGGATTGTCATAAAAGCGCGGTCCCAGCGCACCATCGGCTGGGTCTTTAATGCCATTGTTACACATGATCTCGATGCAGTTTTGGTCATATTCATCCGCGCCCTGCCGTAAGGCGATATTCCATTCCGCCACGGAATTGTTTTCATCCAATCCTTCATAAGTCATATAATCCTCCTGGCCTGCGGTCACGATAGTATCCCACGTGAGTTCAAAATCATAATTACAGTCATTGTCATAGCCGTCTGAACAATTAGATTCATTCAGGGTCAGCGGGCGGAAATAACACGCCCCGCCCACATCGATACACTCCTCCCCCGGGTCCAGATAGCCGTTGTTACACAGATGAACCAGACAGTTTGGGTCCGCTTCATCAATCAGGCCGTCTCCGTCATTGTCTACGCCGTCATGACAGCGGCGGTTTTTACATCCATCATTCCCGTCGCAGGAATTCATTTCATTTTTTCCGCCTTCGTAGTAAGTCCTTCCCCCTTCCCCGTCAAATGGGGATTCATGGTCGAGCCCATCAGTTTCCGGCGGATCGATGGGTACCAGCAGTTCTCCTTCCATCCGAACCGGGGTGATGAGACCGCTGACGATATTATCAAATGCCTGTTCCTTATATATTTCTTCACTGCATCCCGGCCATACTCCCTGAACACAAGTCTGCTGAGCTCCCGAGACGATTCCCTGATTTTTTGGGCAGGGCCTGATGTCACCGTTGATGCATTCCTGCAAATTGCATTCCGTGATGATTTCACTCTGCGTACGGGAAGAGATGGTGGATTCCAGAACAATATCCGGCGTATTTCCCCTGATCTGACTGGCAATACGCGGGCTGGCGCGGATGATTAATTTTACCGTTACATGAGGCTGGATCTGCACATCAGGATCTGCGTAAGCTTTTCGCGGGTCATCGCTGGGAGTGATGAAAAATTTCAGATCTACCACGTCTAACGAGGAAGGAGTGATGTCTACATAACTGCTGTTTTCCAGGTTGTCGGGATCGTCACGAATCACTTCCACTTGTCCTGAACAATCTGGAGCAAGGTCACCGGGAGTTACGAAACTGCAGTCAAAACCGTCATCACATACCCACGTGTCCACCAGGCCGTCTTTTTCTCCCTCATCCCGTCCGCAGTTGAAGCTGTTTTCTCCGTCCGCCAGATGATCGACTCCATAATCTTTACCCACCAGCTTTAAAAGCGCGACTTTGCCGATGGGGTTTCCCAGCTCATCGGTGGTTTCAATTCGTCTTAAATACGTCCGATGGATGCCGGCAGGATCGATAAGATAAAGCTGTTCCTGAATCGGGCTTTCTATCGGGGCGGCTGTATCCGGATTCCGGACACCAGTGCTTTCATCGTCGTAAGTACCGTATTTTCCATCAGGTCCCGCGGAATAAAACTGCCGGCTGTACTGGCAGTAGTTCTGGCCATACGTCTCATTAATGCCGGTGCCGAAAAAGTTAGCGGACTGGTTATAATATTCTTCATAATCCACACTGCCGTTCCGGATCTCTTTCACAATCCGCTCCATAACAAAGCGGGCTTCTTCATAAACGGTGTTGGCTGCTTTGATGTTCCGGTAAGAATTGAAGAAATTGGTGTAGATCCCGGTTGCCGTGGTGATTAAAACTCCCAGAATAAACGTGGAGACGAGAAGTTCGGCGATTGTGAAACCCTTCCGATTGAGGCCTATTGAAGACCCATTGAGGACCCGATGGATTGAAAATCCGATCCTCAGTCTATTGGGTCTTCGATTGGGCCCTCTATTGGAATATGCCTCTGATATATTGTTATTTCGCTGTATTGTCGTGTCGTTAAAAAATATTTAGCCGTTCAGCTGTTCGCGTCCTAAATAATCGGTAATATGGGTCGATAGTTTCACGTTATGTTCCATCCGGCTGTCCCGCCATATTACCGTCACCGTGACCCGCATGCGGTTCAGACTGCTGGGGACGGCTGCATTAAATTCCCCCGGAGTGCTGATCAGCCCGCCTCCGTCAGTAAGATACTGGATTTTAACCGTCCGACGGAAAATGGTTTTCTCCGCCTCTATTCCCAATCCGTCATCCTCCTCAATGTAAATATGATTGTAGGTATCCGTGTCATTCGTATAATTATGGTCCAGATCCGTGTCGGTGAGCGGGTCGATGTCGACCAGATACAGAGTCGCGAAATCGATCCACGCGATTCCATCCCACACATAACTTTTGTTTTCACCCTCATGACGAAAGGTATCGCCTTTGGCATGGGATCCAGGAAAATCGGGACCGCTTGAGTCCATATTCAGAATATCATTCAGTCGCCAGCGCTCCGTATCCTGTTTATAAATAATATAGTCTCCTGGCAGGATTAGTTCATTGTCAGCGCCGGTGCAGGGGGTGTTTGGGTCGGATTGAGGTTCAAAGTTCCAGCATTGCCGGCGTTTGCTGGCAAATTTGAGCCAGTTCGTGTCCCGGATGTTTCGGACGGCCTCAACGCCTTCACGCGCGATGTTTACCGCTACGACCCGGTTTTTCGCAATGTGCACATTCCCTAATGACGAGCCGATGATCGCGCTCGAAAACATGACTCCAAAAGACAGGATCGTCATCGCGATGATGGCTTCTAAAATACTTTCTCCCCCCCTGCTTTTTAAAGAAAGTCTCATAAAATTTACTCGTTACATTCGTCGGCACTGTATTCAAGAGCCGGGAATGTTTTGATACGGTTAATGCGGATGAATTGGCATTTTTTAGCCGAATCTTCCGGGGCGGCAGGGTTAAAAAACTTAAGTCCCAATTCTTCCATCGAAGTTCCGCTTCCTAAAATATTATCACCGATGAACGTGTCGGCCAGGGGCGGGGTGTAGATCACCACCGCTTCTGTGGCAGTCGGCCCTTCGGGTTCTTCTGTGTCCCATTTCCATTCGTCTTCAAAATAGAATGAATGGAAGTGAAGCAGATTGCCGGGAATTTCAAATGTTTTGATGATTTTATCGTTTCCGTCAAATCGTTTGGCGCTGTTTTCATTGTCATCGTTCTGATAGTTTTCATAATCCGGTCCAGATCCCAGGTTGGCAAATAAGGTGAAAGTGGAATTGGTATTAGGGTCCGGTTCGAGTTTTATATATACTCCGTATCCGTCTGCCGGGATCAGATCCTGATTCAGTGCTTCTATACGAACCCCTCTGCTCGTACTGGCAAAATTGCGCGCGTCAGTCAGTATTCCTGTCATCTGGATGAAAGCTTCATTGAATTCAAAACGATCCCGTTCCTGAAAATAAATCCGTCCCCCGATGCCCATCAGGATGCCGGCGATGATCGTTACAATGAACATTTCCGCGATCGTAAAACCCTTCTTATCGTGATTATTAAGATGATTAAGACTATAACGACTATTAGGAGAATGTTTTCTCCATATTCTGCTTATCCCAATAGTCGTAATAATCTTAAAAATCACAATCATCTTAAGTTTTTTTAGATAAGAGGCTTTTGGTTATTTTTTTGCTTTCCTCTACTCCAGGCTGATTGAACGCGTTGACTTTATACATCAATCCCAGAAGCGCGACCTGGATCTCAAAGAGCATCAAGAGCATTCCGATGCTTTCCGCGTCGATTTTCGGGATGTCGATCGTTACATTCGGCCGTTTGTTTTTGGTCAGAGATCCGACGGTTCCCTGAAGGGCAGCATCGATTATCTGATTAAGCTTTTTGCCATTCAGAAAACTAAGATTATCCGGTAGGTGGTTGCCGAGTTTTATCTCATTTTTATATTTTAAAAGGCGCAAAAAGATAAACCATTTATTATTAGGCCCTTCATTGTAAAGCTGAAGCTGAGAATGCTGGTCGGTTGTTCCAAGCGCGGTGATCGGCGTGGGGCCGACGGTGCTTTTTTTACCGATGCTTTCCGCGAGCAGCTGCCGATACCAGTCACCGATGCGGAAGAGGCGGTTGGAGTAAGGCATCATGACGGTCATCACTTTCCTTTTTCGTTTGTCGAGTAGGTATTGCAGGCAGGCCAGGATGAGTGCCGGGTTTTTTTCCGGAGTTGCTTTTTTAACCATTTCCCTCATTTTCTTTGCCCCTCTTAAAAGCGCGTTTGTATCAATCCCTAACAGTGTTGCTGGCAGCAGTCCTACTGAAGACAGTACGCTGAACCGCCCTCCGATTTTAGGCGGGATATCGAAGCAGTCAATGCCCTCTTTTTTTCCAAACTTCCGAAGGGTATTACCCCCTGTACCTGTTATGAATACAAAATGTTTTTTTAAGTCTTTTACCCCTTTTCCTATCAGCTTCTCCCGGAAAACACTATGAAGCGCCAGGGGTTCAGTTGTGCCGCCGGATTTGGAGATTACCACAAACAGGCTTTTTACAGGATCGATTACCGATAGCAATTCCGCTACATGATCCGGGTCGATGTTGTCGACTGCAAAAAATTGCGGCTTGATTTTTGGATTTTGATATTGTCCGATCAACGCTTCTTTGATCGCAATCGTTCCAAGCGCGGAACCGCCAATACCCAGCAGTACGATATTTTCCCATTGATGTTTTCCCTGCTTCTTTACCCATTTTTTTATCTTTAGGAGTGCTGCCTGATCATCCGGTAAGTTTAAGAACGCGTATCCTTCTTTATTCTTTGAGCGGAAAACGGTTTTGAGTAATCGATCATTCTTTTTGAGTGCACCTAAAAAAGCACGCCTGCTAACACCGTTCAGTACCCCGACTTTTTCGCTTAAAGCGTTTTGATAATCAACGTAGAGCATATTTTGTTTTGGTGGGATGTTTTTTGCCACGATTAATTATACCTTAATTTATGGGCGAAACTAAGGGATTTTTTTGCTGATTTTTAAGGTCAATTTTGTTTTAAGAAATGTTTGACCACTTCTTCAGTCTTTGTGATGTCGGCCGGCAGGGCTGAAAGGGCTTTAATCACCTGGAATTTTTCGTATCCAAGTCCGACAAGCGCTTCAACTGCTTCTTCGTTATAGGTCATAGAGATTGCCCCCTTTCCATCTGCCGCGACAGGGATGACTTTGTTTTTTAACTCTAATGTCAGCCGTTCGGCGGTTTTCTTACCCAGCCCTTTGATTTTAGTAAGCAGTCCGATGTCCCCGTTCAAAATGGCCTGCTGGGTGATGTGCATCGGGGTGGATAAGATATCCAGCGCCATCTTCGGCCCTATTCCTGAAACGCTGATCAGCTGTTCAAAAAACGCCAATTCTTCTTTTCTGGGGAAACCATACAGTGAAATGTCATCTTCCCGCACGGAGGTATGTATATAGAGCTGGATTTTCTGGTCTGTTTTCGCGTCGGCGATTGTTTCAGTGGTCGTGAAGACTTTGTAGCCGACCGATTGAGCCAAAACAAGCAGTGTTTTTTCATTTTTATCGATGATGAGGCCGTTCAGGTAACCAATCATGAGGGTTTGATTAAGTGGTTATTATTGTAACCTTAAAAGTGCGATAACAGCAATAGTTTAGAGCTCGAGCAATAGCATGTAGCTTAAACTATTGCCATTGCTCTTTTCTCTTGCCATTGCCGGTATTTAGGGTGGCTTTTTGTCTCTAGAAATGGTATAATATAGTGATCTATTTGAATTCTGATGAAAGTTTCTTTCTTCCAAAAACACCGGAAAGTCGCCAGCCTGCTGATACTTTTAAATTTTATATTTGTCAGCAGTGCTTTCGGGCAGATGATTCCGGCTGAGATCGTTTCTGAAGATGAGGCGGAGATTTTTCCGTTTTCCCAGCTGGATTTTGAAGAAACCGACGCGTTCTCAGATAATGCTGATGAGCGTACTGTGGATTACAGTGAGGATTTATATGAGATCACTGAGGAGGGAGTTTATGATTCGGAGGGTTATTTTTTAGACCCTGTGTCGATTGAGGAAGTGAGTCTTCCGGAAGAGGCGGTGACTGACGCTCAGGACGCCTTTGAGGCGTATAAAGAAAGCATTATGCTGAATTGGGGTGGCAAACGGGCATTTACTGAAAGCCGTCTGGAAGGTATTCGTTCAAATATAGAGTCAGAAAAGAATCGTTTTACTCAGCTTGAAAAAGAAATCGGCGAACTAGAAGAAAAACTCGAACCGCTTCATCAGAAGATCGAAAGCCTGAAAGACCAGGTCAATCTCCTTAATCATCAGCTGGTCGAGACTAAAAACAAGATCACCAATGCGGAGATACAGATCGCCGATAAAGAAATCCTTCTTCGTGATCTGATGTGGGATTTAAAGCAAAGTGAAACAGAGCTTAATATTCAACGGAATATTGTTCTTCAATACGTTCTTTTGGTGTATCAGGAGGAAGAGAAGTTTTTTGATTATTATGATGAAAGCTCCAGCACGTTGAAATTACTCCTGGCAGACAACAGTCTCAGTGAAAATCTTTTAGGAAAAGAATATCTGGAGGTTTTGGAAGAGGCAGGGCGGGAGGTTTTTTACGAATTGCATGACAAAAAAGTGGAACTGGAAGAAAAACGTGACAAGGTAAATGAAGAACGTGAAAAGCTGAATGAACTGTATCTTTCCCTTTCTCAGGAAGAGCAGATGCTCGAAGAAGGTCGTCAGACCAAAAAAGATCTGCTGGAAGAAACAATGGGTGAAGAAGCGCTTTACCAGCAATTGCTTGAGGAGTCCATTCAGCAGCAGCTTGAATCCGCGATCGCGATTCAGAATATGCAGGATAATATTCAGTTTATTGAAGAAAAACTGGATCTGCTGGATGAATCGTTGGAAAAGGTCCAATCGTTAGACTCTGATTCAGAGTCCGTTGAATCACTGGAAGCGTTTCAGCAGGAAATCGTTGACGATTCAGTTACTGATGAAGATAGCGATGAGGTGGAGCGTGAGTATGCCTTTTTATGGCCTGTTCCTCCTGTGGCAGTCACTGCCTATTTTCATGACCCTACTTATCCTACAAAATGGGGTGTACATCAGGCGGTCGACCTGCGTGCGAAGCAATACACCGAGATTCGTGCGCCTGCCAACGGGTATGTGTTCCAGACGAAAGACAACGGCATGGGATACAGTTATATTATTCTTGCGCATAAAAACAAATTCGTCACCGTTTACGGCCATGTTTCCGAAATTCGCGCCAAAGCCGGAACGGTCGTAAAAGAAGGCGATGTCATCGGTTTAAGCGGCGGCACTCCCGGTACGAAAGGGGCTGGCTGGCAGACCACCGGACCGCATCTGCATTTTGAAGTATGGCATGAAGGTGTTCAGGTGGACCCGCTCGACTTTTTACCCGTCTTTGAACTGCCGATCGAATACATTCCGGACCGGTTTTTCGATGCTTTCTCGCTTTAACCGACCATAATCACATATTCCCCCTTTGGTTTTCCGGCGGGTAGTTTTTTGCCGATGTCTGAAACGGTTCCGCGAAAAAAGGTTTCGTGGATTTTCGTCAGTTCTTTGGCGACCACGATCTTTGTTTCCGGTTTTAAAAAGTCTTTGAGCTGAGCCAGCGTTTTCAGCAGGCGGTGAGGGGATTCGTAAAACACGACCGTGTGTTCTGAGCCGGCTATTTTTTTAAATACAGTCTGCCTTCCTTTTTTAACCGGCAGAAAGCCCAGATAAAGAAATTTGTCTGTCGGAAGTCCTGATGCGCACAGGGCGGTGATGACGGCGCTGGCGCCCGGAACCGGAATGATCTCAATATTATTTTCCAGGGCTGCCTGAATGAGTACATAGCCCGGATCGGAAATGCCCGGTGTCCCGGCGTCCGAAATCAAGGCCACATCATCTCCGTTTTTCAGGTAGGCCAGTACTTTATCCACTTTCATTTGCCCGCTGTGGCTGTGAAATGAAAGGAGCGGTTTTTTAATGCCGTAGTGATCCAGAAGGATTTTGGAGTGCCGTGTGTCTTCACAGGCGATCAGATTCACGGTTTCCAAAACTTCCTTGGCACGGAATGTCAGATCGGCCAGATTACCGATGGGGGTAGCGATGATGTACAAATTTCCTTTCATGGATTATTTTTTTAAGATCCGAAATCCGAATGTCGAAGCCCGAAACAATATTGAATGTTTAAAATCAGAATTTATAAGACATTTAGAACATTTAATATTTGGATTTTAAATTTGTTTCGTGTTTCGGATTTTGATATTCGAACTTTATCCGTTTGATATCAGATGCAGGTGGATATGGAAGATGATCTGGCCGGCGGATCTTCCGACATTAAAGAGTAATTGATAGCCGTCCAGATTCTTTTCTTTCGCAATATTCCGTGCCGCCAGCACCATTTTGCCCACCAGCTCTTCATCCGCCTCGTCTTCTTTCAGGTCTTTGATCGTATCGATGTGCTTTCTGGGCACGATCAGGATATGGGTTTTGGCTTTTGGACTGATGTCGTTGAAGGCGATAAGGTCATCATCTTCATACACGATCTCTGACGGGATCTCTTTTTTGAGAATTTTACAGAAAATACAATCATCCATATTCGAAAACTTAGTTTATAAATTTGTTATGGGGAGATTCAGATCTTCCAATTCCTCTTTCAGGTCCGTCTTTATTTCTTCCGCTTTAACCACCGGTTCCCCCTCTCCAAGGAACTCATTGATCACTTTTGTTATGTTTTCAAAAGGCTGATGGCCGATCAGTTTGTATTCGTTGATCAGCAGGGTCGGTTTGATCACTACATTGCTTAAAGAGGCGTATTCGATATCTTCCTGAACGGATTTTTCGTGAACTTTTATCTCTATACAATCCTCAAGAGCTTCGGTGTTCAGTTCAATTTCTTTTCCGAACCCGATAAGCGATTTTAGACTGAGATCTTCTTTGTTTTCATGGATTTTCTCATACATTTCCCAAAAATGACCCTGATCCGCCGCACATTTTAAGGCGAGCGCGGATTCGTAAAGCGATTGGTTGTTGATATCCGGTACGAAATAAAGGCGCAGGTCGATCTTGCCCGTTTCCTGCACCAGCGCTTTGATTTTTGGCAAAGTATTTTTCGCGAAATCCGTGCAATCCGCGCACATCAGGTCATCAAAAACTTCGATCCGGACTTTATCGGGAAGGACAGGGCCTTCCTGGCGGAATGTATAGGTAAAATCCGGTGGAATCGGGTTTTCCACGACCACAATGGGTTGCCCCATTTGCCCCATAAACACCAAAAAGGCCAAAACAATGCTGATGAAGGTGGAGGAAAATAATTTCATGACCTTAATGTATCAATTCGACCCCTTTATTACAAGAGCTCCCCGCCCAGATGAAGTCGGTTTTTTTGTTTATTATTTTTTTAAACGGTTTTATGTCTATTGCGCCTTTAAACCATCCGAAGACCATCGGACCTCCTCCATTTAATCCGCTTTTTTCGGCCCCGTGTTCTTTCAGGATTTTAATGATTGCTTTAAGGTCCGGAAAATAAGACAGGGGATTATGCTTTTTGCTCCATCCGGCATTGATGACGATGTGTTTTGGGCGGATGAGCAGAATATTTCTTGGGTCAGGATTTGGTTTTAACAGAGCTGTCAGAAGGCGGGGGATTTTAGGGTCGATCAATCGGGCGATTTTCAGAAGTTCTTTCTCAGGTAAATTAAATTTCCATAATTGATTGAGGGCGATCAGCGTTCCGGCCGCGTTGCTTAGCTGAGAATGAAGGCCACTGAAGGTCGGGGTATTCTTTTCGATGCGGATCTTAACACCGAATTTAGTCGGTTTTCGTTTCTGAAGAGCCACCGCGATCCGGTAAACAGGGTTTTTGTCGTTGGTCGGGATCTTATAGCCACTTTTTTTAAGAATATGGATCTTTCGTTCGCTGATTGCTTCAAGCGTCAGCGTGTCGTATAAATTTATGGGGATGATTTTGGTTCCATCCGTGACGAATGCAGGTGTTTTAATGGTCATTTTCATGAGCCGATTATAAACGAAAGTGATTAGACGGGAAAGTGAGCGGTGTGATACAATATTTAAAACAGTGTTTTATTGCCATTTTTGTTTAAAATTGGTATAATAATAAGATTGGTAATCACATTTCATGGCTAATCCAAACCAAAAAAAAGAATCCGCACCTAAAAAACCATCCGCCCACCAGTCGGTGGAGTCGTTTATTGATAAAAAAAAGGCGGAAAAGCAGGCTGAAGCAGGTGAGGCGGTTTCCGAAAAAATGGCTGATACTCAGGGGGAGGTGGCCGAGGTGATCGGCGGAGTGGATAAGCCGAAAGAAAAAGTGTCTAAAAAAGCCGGCGAAAAAGGGGAGGGGAAAATGCCGGCCGGCAAAGCGGCCTCCGATGATGATCAGGCCGCTCAGGCGATCAGCGCGGATTTAAAGGATTATAAGTTCCCATCCGAGGAAATGATGGTTAAAAAAATCCGTACCGCCATTCAGGCTCAGATCAAACTCGAATGGAAACGGGCGAAAAAGTTTCAGGGGAGTCTGGATAGCGGGGGAGCCGATGGGTACAACAAATCCATCTCCCGGATTCGAAGCCTTAAACAGGCGCTTTCTGCACTTTTCATGTCCGCGGCTGGGTTTCTGAAGAATTTATACGTGAAATATTTCACGCCGGACGGGAAGCGGAGAGATCTGGAGGGGGCGGAGTAGGGATTATGCTGTTGTATAATGATATTCATTTGCATACCATTCATTCAGCGTGTCAACAATATCTTGTCTGTTTATCCCAATACGTTCCATAAAATCCAGCCACCCTCCCCTCAAGTCTCCATCAATGAAAGTCGTGTCAAATGGGGTGCCGGCTTTGTCAAAATCGATATCTTTACCATCGATCTCAAAGGGCCGTATTTCTCCCCCTTCCCATTTATTTTCGGTAACTATTTTTTTCGTATAATTCAGCAGATTCCCCATAGCGACCGCCTGGTCAAATGATAGGCCATCGGCATAGTTTTCAATCTGCCACCTATCGCCTGACCGGGTTATTTTGGTTTTTTGATCAGTATCCAGGCGTGCCAGTTCGATTGTGTTTTGATCGATTACATGGTAATCCAGCTGGCTCCAATTCGCCTCTTTTTTAATCCGGCCGATTTCATTACCATATTCCAATTCATAATTTTCTGTTCCTTTCGGTTCATTTGATTCAAATGACTGCGGGGCTACAAATCCTATTTTTGCCCCTTCTTTAGTATAAAGATCCACCCCCTCATTGTAGCCCCCCTGAAGGATTTCTGCCATGGCCCTGACCTGATGTCCGAAGTTAAAAGTGTATTCCGATGACACAAACCATGATTCATGACGGCTTTCCAGGATGTTGTTCGGGTTTTGAACTAACTCATTTACCATTTTACTCACCGTCTTATAATTTAATTCTGTGCCCATGTCTTCATCAACTTCATCGCCGGCCTCCTGCACATGCCATTCTGAACCATCCCAGTAAATTCCCTGATAATTAGCCCTATCTTCACTGAAGAATATTTTAAGGTCTTCTTCCCTCTGAAGTCCCGAATAACCAAAATATTCGGCTAGCCTGTAAAGCGCACGGACCCCTGGTTTTCTGTCAAAATGCTGTTCAGCAAATTCCTGATGGCGTGATGCGTTTTTAACACTAAAATCTTCCAAGCAGCTTAATAATTCTTCCGGGTTCATAGGCGGCTCCGCAAATTGCTGGTTTTTCAGGATGGCTATATTGAAGATCACTTTTCTCTGAGTGGTCAAGTAGACTCGGATCAGGCTCATATTACCTTTGATTTTCCCTATTGTTTCCTGATCCATTTCCCATTTTCCGCCTTCCCATTCTTTCAAAATCCTGCCCGCCTGAATATACAGGCGCATTAGATAAGAAGTTTCCATGGCTTCCAGATTTTTTTTCAGCTGAGGCGTTTTTTCAATCGGCAGCATGATCTGTTTTTGATATTCTGCAATAACATCCTGCGGGGAAAAATAGCGGTCGACCTGCGGTGTTCCTTCCCGTACATCATAACGGTCTTCCATCAGATTATAAGCACCGATCCTGAATTCTTTTACCCCTTCTCGTTTAAGCTCGTCCCGTTTCTGCATGATCTTGTTGAATGTTTCCGCCTCTACGATGAAACGTTGGGCTGCCTGGTAGTTCTGCAACTGGCTCATCCGCCCTTCCTGGAAATAATATTCATGGTATTTGGTGAAATTTTTAGCTATCAATTCGTCAATTTCATGTCTGGATTTTTGTTCCCCTAAAGCTTTTAAAACGTCCAAATTTTCATTTTGTGCCGCAATGAGCGCCTGAAATATTTTATGCATATTTTTCTTTTTTGCCTCCAGGCTTTCATCGACTGTTTCAATGCCAAGAAGAGTGATGTAGGCATCTCCTACGGAAACGTGCCCGTGAGTGGTGAACCATTCGTGTATGAGCTGATCATAGGGGCAGCTTTGCGCCCATTCTCCTGTAGTGGCAGTTTCTTCTTTCATGGTCTTGAACACTTTGTCGCCAATATAAACCGCTGTAGCCAAAGGCGCCCAGACACGTCCTGTCCATTTGGTCAGCCACGGCCCTCCTTTGCTGAACAGGGAGACGACGAATGCGGTATCCACCGCGCCGTTTACTCCCCACATTGCCGCGTTGGCCGCTTCAATGCCGGCCCGGCCTTCAATGTCTGTGGTGAATGCTTCGTAAGCACTGCTCCCTGCTTCCCAGAAGCTGTAACCCGCTCCTGCTACAGCGCCCGCACGACCCAGCCATTTTCCTCCCCATTTTACCTTACCCCATATTTTCCCAAGCCGGCTTATTTGCCCTGTCTCCTCCGTTGCTTTTATAGCGGTCATCAGGGCTTCTTCAGAAGCTTTTTCGCTTTGTTCCAGCTGTTTTGCTAACTGGGCGGCTTCTTTGCTTCCTTCTTCAACTCCCTCCAGAGCCTTTTTGGTAGTCTGAAGGGATTCAAGTTCATTGCTTAAATTTTTAAGCCGTCTTTCTGCTTCCTCTGTTTTGTCCAGAATTTGTCTGGCTTCTGAAATTCCTTTATTGGTTTTTTGGGCCTGTTCCAGATTCCTTTGAGCCTCCTGAACGGTTTTTTCGACTTTTGCGAGGTCAGCTTTGGCAGCTTTTAATGAGTCATCGGCGTGGCTGATGATTGATGCGGTTTCGCGGGTGGCTGCATTTTCCTCTGCCACCATTTCAATAACCGCTTTAATATCATTGGTATTGCGTGCGTTGATGATTAGCTCTGTTATTTCAGGATCGATTTGTAATCCTTTTTTCGCAAACAAGGCTACGATTTTACTTGCATTTTTTTCTTTGGCTAATCCTTCGATAGCGGCTTCGGAAAATCCGGTTCCGCGCCAGCCTGCTTTTGTACTCCGCAAATTTCGTGTCATGCGCCCGAGTGCCGTTTGATAACTGCTGGCCAGCTCTTTAATATTTTTTTCATTTTTCCCAAAATTTCGGAAATATTCTGCTAGTTCAGTAAAAGGTTTTGCCTTTCCTTTTGCAGATGCTTTTTCCATTCTTTTAAAGATCCCCTCATTCATTTCCAGAAATTGATTTAAAGCAGCGCGATGGTTTTTATTGGTCGCGTCGAAAAGGACATCCAGGTCATTAATGTGATTATAAACAAACTGCGCCCGCCGGCTTTTACTGCTCATGAGGATTTTTTTCAGCAGACGGTATTCGATACTTCCTTTTTCCCCAGCATTTTTAATATAGTCGATTAATTTAGTGTACCGTGAGGCTACATCCGGATACATATCCAGAATGTATTTTTCATTCCGGCTGAAGGATTTCCATACCTCTGCCCGTTTTACAATAACATCTGCCAAATCAGGATCCATTTTCTCCAGTTTTGCTAAAATGTGGTGGTCATTGATGAGTCCGCGATTACGGGTCAGGGCGTTTAAAACAGTCTCATTCCCATCCATTAGCCTAAGGATCGCCCCGTTTTGGTATTGTTCCATTTTCAGCATCTTGGCAATGGGATGGGCTTTATCCGAAAGGATGATTCCCAACCGGAAATTTTTTTCTTTAGTTAAAATATCCAGTGTCTCTTTGTCTAATTTTAAGGTTTCGCCCAGTCCATTCATTTTTTCTGCCCATCTGGCTTGGCCGATCAATTTTAATTTTCCTACTGCGTCCTGTTCAGATACTAATTTAAGAATTGAGTCGATTTCATCCTTCATCCTTACATAGCGTTCTTTGCGCTGATTAAAGATCATCATCTTTCCTTTTTTGCTACGGGCGAGCTTGGTCATTTGCGCTATATGGGTGTCCAACGCGTCTTTATAAGTGACCAGTCGTCTTACCAGGCGTTCGTTGATTTTTACCTCTCCTGCCAGCATTTTTTCCGTTAATGTCCGCATGCCGAACCATTTACTGCCCGCCCGGCTAAGACTCAGGTCTTCCAGTATAAATCGTTGTTCATCCATAATTGCCTGAACATTCTGAATCGGCCCCACTCCTTTTGTTATTTTTCCGTAAAGACCTTTCCCTGTTAGCGCCCACACGACTCGACCCGGTAAAAAAAGTCCTTTTTTCGCTCCGCTTAGTGTTCCTCCTATCCCGCCTCTCAATAGTGAATAGTTCACCATACCGGTTTTCATAAAAGTCCGGATAGGACCCATAACAGTTCCAATCGGTGCACCAATTGCAGCTGTATAAGCGCCACAATACAAATAGCCCCCTAAAACGCTAGAATATTTGTCGACCTCTTCAGCCGCACTTGTTATAGCATTATAGACTATTTTTGATTCCCATCTTAAAATAGGATATCCATTTTTTAGAATATAAACGCCACCATTCCATAATTTGCTGGCCGTGAATGTAATTCCGGCAATGACCATATGAGCAATCCATTCACCTAAGAATTTTGTGTCCTCTAATTTTTTAGGATTATTTTCTGCTTCTTCGGCCATTTGCAAGACTTTGTCAGTATGCTCATTAACTTCATTAGTTTTAGCCACGGCTTCTTTGTCAATATAGCGATCCGGATTATTTTCGACTTTTTCCATCACTTCAAGGATGGTCAGTTCTTTAAAATCGTCTTTGTTTTTTAATAAATTGCTGTCTAGAAATTCGGCTAATTCTATACCGCCATAATTGATACCTAATGCACTAAAAGCTTTTTTGGTGCGTTTAGTTCTTCCAAGTGCAAGTCTGCCTCCTTCAAAAAGGAATTTGCTTAAACTTGGAGCATGTTTGATATAATCTTCATATTTTTCATGTCCGATGATTGCAAACAGTGCCGGCTTCACATCCAGATCCTTATTCAGGCTTTTAATCGTTTCTGAATGATTCTCACACACTATTTTTTCTTCAGGAGTTATTTCCCTGCCCATATGTCTTTCAGCCATGGCCCAGGCCAATCCCACCTCCTTACTCCTTTTAGTGAAATCGATTCCTTTTTTACCCCCTTCTATCACTTTTCCGGGCACATTTTTTAGTTTTTTGCTTAATTCTTCAATTTTTTTATACAATTTTTTACGCTCTTCAGGATCCGATGTTTTTTTCAGTTTATCTATCCAGCCTTTTATTTTTTCTTTTTCATCTGTAAAGCCCAGTATATCCGCCAACCAGTCCTTTCCCTTAAAAGCCCCAAAGGCGCTTAGCCCCAGCATAGCCAGAACATTGCCGGTGGAGAAAAATTTACCCACTTTTGCCTTTGCCTTTTTAACCCCTTTCCCGGCTATCCAGCTGAGCAGTTTTATTCCCAGAAAAATCCCACCCGCGATAGCCGCATAGGTTAAAAGGGTTTCAGGTTTTTCTTTGATTTTTTCCAAAACAGTTTTTTCATCCCATTGTCGTTTTTCTTCGACGTCTTTAATCATTTCAGGCCATACCATTTCCAGTTCACGGGCGAGGGGGCTGGCTGAGTTCCGTTTGATCTCACTCAGTTTGGTCAGGGCGATGGATTCTGACGATGAAATAGGAATATGACTTTTTTTAGCAAGCTCAGGCAGGTTACCTCCGGAGATTTTGGCAAGTTCCAATTTGGGGTATTTTTTAGCGATTTTTCCGAGAACACTCATCAATTCAGCCTGCATAAAGGTCAGTCCATCCACATCTTCGGGCATTGGCTTCATCACATCCACGTTCGCCATGGCTGTGGTGTGGGACAGATTTATATCGATTTTCGGCATTTGATCTACTGCTTTTTGCAGAGTGTCAATACCGCTTTCGATTTTACCGGTAGGTATTTCTGAAGATTCAGATTGCCTTTGCGAAAATGGGTTTCCAGTCATTTTTTTATTGATTGGGTTGTTTCTTATTTTTTTCAATCTGTTGTTTAGACCTGAGACGACTTAAATCCTGATTGATAATGAGCCGTTCCGCCTCTTCCAGCTGCCGGTTGGTCAAGAGGTAGCCAAGGGTGGTCCAGTTCTGTTTTTCATCATCATTTAAAAAGAAGGCACGCTTCACAGCTTTTTTAAAACGCTCTAGCCATGTTTGACGTTTTTTGTCGTATTCAATTACACCCGGATTGATAAATTGGCTTGGATTGATGTTCATGGTTTTTGTTTATTTAATCTATATATTATAGCATTTTTAGAGAAAAAAATCCACCCTAAATAGTGGGTAGGTTGTAGTGAATAGTAAGTAGCCAAAGACTACAAACTACAACCTACTCACTATTCACTATTGTGTTGCTTAGAACTGTGCCAATTGTTCCTTTAGTTTTTCCACTTTTTCCTCCGCCTCTTCCAGTTTCTTTTTCTCACCTTCCACCACGGCGTCGGGGGCATTTTCTACGAATTTCTTGTTTCCGAGTTTCGCTTTCAGGCCTTTCAGGTAGCCTTCCAGATTTTTGATCTCTTTTTCCAGCCGTTCCTTTTCCTTATCCGTGTCTACTAATCCCTCCAGCGGAATAAAAAGTTCCATGCCGTGCACCACGTCGGCGGCGGCTTTGTCAGGTTTTTCGCCGGTTTCCTGTAGTGTCAGCTCGCTCACGCGGGCGAGGCGCAGAATATCTTCCTCATTCCGTTTCAGTTCATTGGTTTTAGCGTGGGCGTAAATGATCACGGGGATCTTCCGGGCGGGTTCGATCTTGTTTTCCGCTCTTAAGTAGCGGATTTTAGTGACCACGTCGATGAGGCGGGTGATGGGAACATGGTTGTATTTTTCATTTTGCGGGACTGGGTAAGGTTCATGGATCAGCATCCCTTTGGCTCCCGGCAAATGGCTCCATATTTCTTCCGTTACAAAGGGGATGAACGGGTGCAGGAGGATGAGGATGTTTTTGAGCACGTGGTAAAGCACAGCGGTGTTCTGTTTGTCGCCTTTGGAAAGTTCCAGATACCAGTCGCAGAAATCATTCCACAAAAAGTCGTACAAAACCTGACCCGCTTCGCTTATTTTATAGTCTGTTAAAGCTGAATCCGCCGCTTTTATCGTTTTATTCAGTTTGCCTATGATCCATTCATCCGCGTCGGTCAGATTTTCAGTGTCAATCGCCGGTTCCTCACTGATTCCTTTTTCCTCAAAAATTCCCAGCACAAAACGACTGGCGTTCCACAGTTTGTTGGTGAAGTTGCGGTAACCTTTGATCTTTTCTTCGTACAAACGCATGTCGTTGCCGGGAGTGTTCCCGATAACCATGCTCATCCGAAGGGCGTCCGTGCCGTATTTATCGATCATATCGAGCGGGTCGATGCAGGTGGCGGGATCGGATTTGCTCATCTTTTTACCTTCTCTCGTCCGAATCAGCCCATGCAGATACACCGTTTCAAACGGAATCTGGCCGGTGGCGTAGGTGGTCATCAGAATCATGCGGGCGATCCAGAAAAACAGAATGTCATAACCCGTTTCCAACATCTGGGTGGGGTGGAATTTTTGGAAATCTGCGCTCCCTTCAAACAGGTCATCAAGCGACAGAGTATTGTCTTCGGTGATAGCAGGGTCGATGAGCGTGCTCCATGTCCATAATCCGGAGGAGAACCACGTGTCTAAGGTGTCTTCATCCTGTTTCCAGCCATCACCTTCCGGCGCATCAAGGCCCACAAATACCTCATCGCCGTTGTACCACACCGGAATGCGGTGCCCCCACCAGATCTGGCGGGAGATGCACCAGTCCTGTAAGTTGTCGATCCAGTGAAAGTAAGTCTTCTCGAACCGGTCTGGTATGATGGTGATCTTTTTGGCGCGCACGACTTCCTGCATCACTTCTTTCAGGCTCATCAGCTGTCCATTCCAGCTCACGGTTTTTTTATTCACATCGATAAACCATTGCAGTTTCGGCAAGGGCTCAATGGGCTGTTTAGAGCGGTAGGAGATGGAAAGCTGCTGAGGGTAGGATTCTTCTGATTTCATCCGTTTTTCTTTTTTCAGCCATTCTACAAATTGTTCCCGGCAATCCTGAACCGTCATTCCCACATACCCTTTTATATGGCCCGTGATGGTGCCGTCTTCGTCAATGACCTGAATCGGGTCAGCTTTGATCTCTGCTTTATGCCGCTGCCATAATTCGTAGTCGGTTTTGCTGTGAAACGGAGTCACTCCGACCACGCCGGTTCCGAATTCCATGTCGACGGTATGGTCTGCGATGACCGTTACATTAATCATTTGTCCGCCCGCCCATTTTACGTCGAAATCCTTCCCGATCAGATGCTGGTAACGCTTGTCATCCGGATGAACGGCGAGGGCGGTGTCTCCGAGTTTCGTTTCGGGACGGCTTGTGGCCACATATAAAGGTTTATCGCCCGTTTGTTTCGCGCTCAGATATTCAAAAGTGTAAAGCGTTCCTTCTTTTTCTTCATATTCCACTTCATCGTCCGAGATGGTGGTCTGAAGGGCCACATCCCAGTTCACGACGCGCTCGGCCCGGTAAATGAGCCCGTCTTCGTACATCTTTTTAAACACTTCGTTCACACAGCGGTGTAAAGATTGATCCATGGTGTACCGTTCGCGGCTCCAGTCGCAACTAGCCCCCATTTTTCTTATTTGTGAACGGATAGTGTCCTGGCTTTTTTCAACATACTGGGCGATCCGCTCAATCAGTTTTTCACGCCCTAAGCTTCGTGGGTTTTTAATTCCTTCTGTTTCCTTCAGGTTTTTGATTACTACACTTTCGGTAGCGATGGCGGCGTGGTCGGTGCCCGGCAGCCACAAGGCTTCATAGCCTTTCATCCGCCGGTGCCGGATCATAATATCTTCCAGCGCCAGCATCACCGAATGCCCGAGATGAAGAACTCCCGTGGCGTTAGGTGGCGGCATGGATATCGTGAAGGGCGGTTTGTCAGAATTAGCATCTGCTTTAAAAGCGCCGGTGTCTTCCCAGGTTTTGTAGATCTTATCTTCGTATTTTTTGGCTTCGTAGGCTGGCGGTAACATGTTATTCATTTAAATAATCTTCAGTTTTCCCCTGAGCTTGATTCAGGGTTCATTTGCAGCCCAAATCTTAACACAATAGCCACTTATAGGTAAAAAGATATTTTTACAAGTCGAAACTATTTAATAATCATAAGTCTTAAGTCCTAAGTCGTAAGCTGAAGAAACAGAGGCTTAAAACTTAAGACTTATGACTTAGGGCTGACAAGTTTGATTACATGCTGGATATTTCTTCCAAAAGCCTGGCTTCACGCTCACGCTCTTCCTGTTCAAACCTTGTTTCTTCTTCCACACGCGTCCGTTTTTTTTCTTTGTATTTGGATGCGTCGAATTCCAGCTTGCCCTTGTCCGTTCCTTCTTCCGTTTTTTCTTCAACTGTTTTATTGACCTCATCCATCTGTTCTTTTTCGTTTTTCAGAATATCGCCCAGATTGCCGAGCTGTTCTTCTGTCATGATCGGCAGAACATCCAACCAATACTGGCGTTCTTCGTCGTTCATGGACTGACTTCCGATGATCATTTCGGTCAGTTCCGGGAATTTCTCACGGGTTTCATCGGGGATGGTCAGTGTGGTGGTTTTCGGATCGGATACCATAAAGTTCAGATTATCTATTTATTATAACATTTTTACCTTTAAAAAGCCAGGTGAATAACAGCAATAGCAAGAGAAAAGAGTCTATAGCAATAGTTTAAACTATATTCTATTGCTCGGGCTCTAAACTATTGCTGTTATTTACACCACCTTCAATATCTTCGTATTCAGCTTCTTCGTAAACAGATATGAGATATACAAAAATCCTCCAATAATCCCCGGCACTGCCATAAACGTCAGATTCTTACCGAATAATTCCAGACTCGTGGTCATATTAAAAATGATGTGAAGAAAGGTGGCCAGGATTATTCCTTCTAGCACCAGTACCTTTTTTTCATGTCCGCCGCGTCGTGAAGGACGGGCTTTTAAAATATTCTGACGGATGATATGGAGGCTTAATATTTCGCGATTGATGAAGTCTTTGAGTTCGAAAGTCAGCAAATGTTTTTTAGAAAAGGGAGTGATCTGTTTCGAGAAGTAGGCGTACGCCCAGATGAGGCCGGCTAAGCCGGAAAAAAGCGTGTGGGCCAGCATTGTTCCCAGGTTTCGGAAGGCGACCACGTAAACGAAGTTTTCTCCATACAGATTGCTCGAAAGAAAACTGCTCAGGTAAAAAAGGTTTTCCATAAAAGCAAAACCCAAAGCGGCTGTGACGGCGTAAACCACTCCGTCGATCAGCTGATTGAACTCCATCCGATGGCGGCTGACCACAAAAATGGCGGCGGACAGTTTTGCCATTTCTTCCATAAGAGCAAAAACAATCGTACCCGACAGTCCGCTTAAAAATAAAGGACTTAGGTTGAGCCAGATTATTACATAGCGGAGAAAAATGAATGGAATGACCATGGCGATCCCGACTAAAAATGTCTGGGCGATTGCTTTTTTTGGTTCAGGGTCTTTGGCGTCTTTTCTGTAATACAAAACAAGCCAGCCCATCGCCGGAATAAAGGCGAAGAAGAAGGCGATGGCTAGATTACTTATGTTCATAACGAATAGTGGCTCGTATTGTGGCTCGTATTGTAGTTCACTATTCGAGCCACCATTCGGTCCACAATACGGAATTATTTGACCTTAAGCACTTTATATTCGTACACACCGGCCGGCACTTTGACCTTGATCACATCGTTTTTCATTTTGCCCAGCAGCGCAGAGCCGATAGGGGATTCGTTGGAGATTTTGGATTCAGTTGGATCCGCTTCAGTAGAGCCGACAATAGTGTAAGTCTCCGGATCATCTTTTTCGGTCAGGTTCTGAACGGTTACTGCGGTGCCGATCTGTACGGTAGCATCTGTGCTCTTTTTTCCTTCTGTGATGATTTCGGCATTGGTAATCATTTTTTCCAGCTCAATGACTCGACCCTCAATAATAGCCTGTTCGTTTTTCGCCTCTTCATATTCGGAGTTTTCCGAAAGATCCCCATAAGAAATAGCTTCCTTTAGGCGTTCGGCTACTTCTTTGCGACGGACGCTTTTAAAGTGGTCCAGTTCATCTTTTAGTTTGGTCAGACCTTCTTTGGTTATCAATACTTGTTCGTCTTTGTTGCTAGGCATGTCGATTAGATTAAAGATTAAAGATTTAAGATTGTAGATCTGAAATCAGAAATCTGAGGTCAGAAATAATATTTATTTATCCTTTATTTTAATGCTGGTAGGATGGTCACGCAGTTTCTGAAGGATCTTGGCTTCAATCTGGCGGATCCGTTCGCGTGTGACTCCGAATTCCCGTCCCACCTCTTCAAGAGTATGGCCGATGCCGTCATCCAAGCCGAATCGCATGCGAATGATTTTTTGTTCACGTGGGGAGAGGTATTGGAGCATGGCATGGATATTCTCTTTGATGATTTTCCGGTTGGTAGAGTCTGCCGGAGAGATGGCTTCGTCGTCTTCAATAAAGTCTCCCAGCTTACTGTCTTCTTCAGCTCCCACGGGTGCTTCCAGCGAGATGATATCCTGCGAGATTTTTAAGATGTGACGAACCTTTTTAATATCCATCTGCATTTCAGATGCCAGTTCGTCCACGGTGGGTTCACGACCCAACTCTTGTAATAGCTGACGTTGGGTATGGGTGAGCTTATTGATGGTTTCTACCATGTGCACCGGAATACGGATCGTTCGGGCCTGGTCAGCAATAGCACGGGTGATCGCCTGACGTATCCACCAGGTGGCGTAGGTGGAAAATTTAAAACCGCGGTCGGGGTCAAACTTTTCTACCGCGCGGAATAGTCCAATATTTCCCTCCTGGATTAAATCTAAGAAAGAAAGGCCGCGTCCGATATATTTTTTTGCAATAGAAACCACCAGCCTGAGATTCGCTTCGGCTAGTTTTTGTTTGGCGACCGGGTCACCTTTGGCGATGCGTTTGGCCAACCGGATTTCTTCGTCAGCTGTCAGCAGATCTACGCGTCCGATTTCGCTTAAATACATCCGTACCGAGTCATTGGCGATTTCTTTCAGGTTTGCTTGTTTTTTAATCGCTTTTTGTTCGGCCTCTTCGTCTTTTTCATCATCTTCATCCTCTTTGATAGGTTTTTTTTGGTCATCTTCTTCAAATTCGTCGATTTCTGTCAAAAGGTCGTCCAGCTCTTCCTCATCAAAGTCTGCGATCGCCCCTTCACTCTTTTCTTTTTTAGCCTTCTCCCCCCAGATGATATTGTCTTTCACGTCGATGACTTCGATGCCCAGATCCAGAAAAAGAGTGTAGATCTCGTCTAGCAGGATGACATTCTCTTCGATTTCCGGCATGGCCTTTAAAAGCTCCTGGTGAGTGACAAATTTCTGCTCGCGCCCTTTTTGAATCAGGTGCCGGATCGCCTCAGGGTATTTCGCGAGCGTTTTGTCATCGGGCTGCGCGATAAACTTATTTTGGATTTTTTTGGCCATAAGGGGCGCAAATTAAAAAATTAAATAAAGCTTCAGCCAGGTTTTTTGTTAGATTCGCTGTTCCAATTTGGCAATTTCCATTAATCGGTTGAGAAGCAGTTTTGCATCCTGTTTATCTGCAGAGGCGTTTAATTTCACCTGACAATCCCTTTTAGTCGCTTCAATGTTTTTCCGGTTGATCTGACAGATGAGTTTTCCAGCCTCTTTTTCAATCAGACTCCTGGGAAAGTCGGGATATTTTTCGTCGATAAGAAGATTGTATATGCTGATATTTTCCCGCTCCTCCTCTGTCAGTTCGGAGAGAACATGTTCTATGTCTATCAGGCTTCCAAGAGTGTACCCTTTTTTAAGAAGGTTGTAAAACCTTTCTGTATTGGTATCAAACGGTATATTATTGATCAAATTTTCATCCACGATTTTATATATTTCAGGGTAAGTAAAAATAAAACCCAATAAAAATTCTTCACGACTGAAAATTCGCTCAATTGGTTTCGTTTCATCGTTCGCTTTTGGACTGTGATAGGTTTCTATTTTCGTGTTTTTCAGGTCGTTCCAAAGGAAGCGCACATCCGTTTTTAGCTCAATAGCCAGGCGATTAAGGTAAATGCCCTGCTCCACTTCACGTTTATACATCCTGATCAGCGGAAGTAAAAAATCCATGATCTGCCGTTTTCCTTCCATGGTCTGTTTGCTGAATCGGGCGAAGGTATAATCGAAATAAAAATCCATTACACTGATTGGGTTTTTGAGAGCGTTTTTCCAGGCTTCAGGGTTTTTCTGGATGCATTCGTCCGGGTCTTTTCCCTCAGGAATACGGATGATCTGTATGTTCACATCTGCCATTTGGGCCAGCTCGATTCCGCGGAATGTCGCGTCCATTCCCGCACTATCCTGATCGAAAGCGAAGGCGATGTTTTGAGTGTAGCGTTTAATGAGTTTGAGCTGCTGGGGAGTCAAAGCCGTTCCGCAGGTAGCGACGGTGTTTTCGTTGCCTGCCTGATGGGCGGCAATCACATCCATATACCCTTCTACAAAGATCGCCAGGTCTTCTTTTTTAACCTTGTCCTTTCCCCAATTCAGACCATAAAGCACCAAACTTTTGTTATAGGCTGGAGATTCAGGAGAATTCAGGTATTTCGGCTCTCCGTCACCCATAATCCGTCCGCTGAATCCCACGGGATTGTCCTGATGGTCGAAAATAGGGAAGATCAGGCGGTTCCGAAAGCGGTCGTAACTGTTTTTGTCTGCAATGGAACGCTGACTGACCACGGCCGCATCGATTAGCTCTCGGGGTTCAAATCCCTTTTGCAGTAGATAATTTTTAAGCTGGTCAAAAGAATCCGGTGCGAAGCCCAGTTGGAATTTTTTAACAGCCTCCTCGGTTAACCCTCGTTTCAGGAAATATTCTTTTTTAGCAGGACTCTGTTCCAGTTGCTCCTGAAAAAACCTAACGGACCATTGGTTGATCTCGATGGACTTAAGACGTTTATTGTTCAGTTCAGGAAGTTTTTGAGGAAGGGTGACATTGGTTTTTTGCGCCAGGATCTTGACGGCCTCAGTAAAATCAACATTTTCAATCAGCTGGATAAATTTGAAAATGTCTCCGCCCTGATGACAGCCGAAGCAGTAGGCGATGCCCTTTTCCGGACTCACCATAAAGCTAGGCGTTTTTTCGCCATGAAACGGGCATAAACCTCTTAAATTCCGGCCGGCTTTTTTCAGCTGAACATAACTGCCGACCAGTTCCTCAATGCCGATGCGTGCCCTGATTTCTTCAAGATGATCCATAATTCCAATAGAGGACCCAATTGAAGACCCAATGGGGGGTCAAATTGAGGATGATTAATAAAACAGATTTTTTTGGTTTTTATTTTCGATGTATTCGATCTTCAGATGAGCGTAGGCGTTTTCGGTAACGACCCGTCCGCGACTAGTCCTATCCAAAAAACCGACTTGCATCAGGTACGGTTCGTACAGATCTTCGATAGTCTCGGTTTCTTCGGCGGTGGCCGCGGCAATGGTATTCAGTCCTACCGGTCCGCCATTGAATTTCTCGATGATGGTCAGCAGGATCTTCCGATCGGTGCGGTCGAGGCCGATCACGTCCACGCCGATGGTTTTCAGACTGCTTTTGGCCAGTTCTGTTTCGATTTTTTTCTTGTCGGCCACCTCTGCGAAATCGCGTACCCGTTTAAGCAGACGATTGGCAATACGGGGGGTGCGCCGGGAACAACGGGCGATTTCCCGGATGGCACCCGGTTCGATTTCGATGTTCAGGATGGCACTGGAGCGCTTAAGGATGCTTTCGATTTCTGATTCTGTGTAAAAATCCAGTTTATAGATATGGCCGAAGCGGTCCCGGAGCGGGGAGGATAGCGAACCGGCTTTGGTGGTGGCACCGATCAGGGTGAATTTGGGCAGTTGGATGCGCATGGAGCGTGTGGCCGGCCCTTTTCCTATAATAATATCCAGCGCGTAATCTTCCATAGCGCTGTACAAAATCTCCTCCACCTGGGTTTTGATGCGGTGGATCTCGTCGATAAACAGGATATCGTTTTCTTCAAGATTGCTTAAAATAGAGGCCAGATCACCCTGTTTCTCAATCGCCGGTCCGGAAGTGGTTTTGATATTCGCTCCCATTTCATGAGCCACAATGTTGGCCAGCGTGGTTTTGCCCAGACCCGGAGGTCCATACAGGAGAATATGTTCAATCGGCTCCTTGCGTTTTTGCGCTGCCTGCATGGCAATTTCCAGCGTTTTTTTAATATCCATCTGCCCGACGTATTCACTGAGGACTTTTGGGCGCAGAGTCAGGTCGAACTGCTGACTGTCATCGTCCACTTCCTTGGTGGTGATTTGGTTTTCTCTTTCGATCATGGCTCTGAAGTCGCAAATGATTATCAGGACAAATAAGTATAGCAATTATAGTGAGTAAAGGCGATCAATGCAATTTGCTTTTTTAGTGAAATTTTGGTATAATAATTAGATTAATTGAACTTATTGAACTAAAAAAATGTTGTTATTTTCCTTCGAACATCCTCAGCCCGAAAATCTGTTTTATGGCAAGCGGTTTGTTTTTAAGGATAGGGAGGGGGCTAGTTTATTGCAAGTGAAACATTATGGCGAAAAGATTCCCGGGGCTGAGAAAACCGATGAGCCGGAGGAAAAAACATTCAAAGGACAGAAAGATTCAGCAGAAGCTTCTGAGGTACCAAAAGAGACTCTTGATAAAAGACCTATTGAAAAATCTGAAAAGGATCGTACGAGGCGTATTGAACAAGTGAAACAGGAAGCAAGAAAGGGCAGGGAGACTATTCACAGGCGCCTGGAGCGTTTGGGTGTTTTTAAAAATAAGGCAGAACGTTTGAAATATGTTGGCAAAGTCCGTGACGCTATTGAGAAACTTAAACCCGACCAATGGTATAAATTTGTAAAAGAGCATCAAATTTATAATGGTGATTACCGCCAATGGAATAAGGATTTTTGTGAACTGTTGGGTGGCTCTAAATTATCTCCCGCGGTCCAGCGTAAATATGTGGCCGGCCTGCAGGCGTTTTTAACCGGTCGTTTTGCCGAAGCCGCCTCTCCTGTCAAATTTGAATTAAAAGAGGGTAAGCGGATCAACCGTTTTACTTATGTAGACGGCATGCTGGGCGGATACACCGTTAGTGTTTTGGGCGCTTATTTGACCTCTGACCTTTATAATAAGAAAAAGTCTGAATGGAAACGGCTTTATGCGACTTTGAATCCTGAATTCACCGCCAAACAAAAAGGGCGCCAGAAAACATTTGATAAAGCTATTTTGCATCTTAAGAGTCAGTTGGTTGCCAAGACGCCTTTGCCTCAAGAATTGACAGGAGAAAATAAAGATCAAAAGGAAGAGAAAAATTCTCAAAAGCCACCGCAAGAAGAAAAGCGGTCTGAAGAGAGTGCAGTGGAAGAAAAAGAGCAGGAGAAAAAATTGGAGACGAGCGTTGAAGCGGTTATGAAAAATGTCAATCGTTATGCCAAAAGGGAAGTCCAGCAGGAATTGGATGAATTAAGAAATGAAAATATAGTCGATTTAAGGGCTATCCACAAAGAAGGGCGTGATCCGGATGCTTTTGGCATACTTACTAATAATAGTTTCGATGACAAAGAATGGTCATGGCCTTATTGGGCCTATAAAGAATATGAAAACGCTTATGAAGCCTGGGAAGAAAATCAAGATGACCCAGAAACAATCAAGCAAAAAGATAAGGCTTGGTATATATTAAAAGTATCGGTTGAAGGTGACGCTAAGGCCGGCAAAGAAAGTTATTATCAATTGATTCAGGATCGGTTTAAAGAACTCAGGAAGGAAAAAAAGGAAGAATTAAAAAAATTATATAAAAAGTATACGTATTTGATCAAACCGGGTGATAGTAATCATGCGCTTTCAAAAGAACTTCCAACAGCCCGCAAGCTTAACAGGGAAATGAAAAATCTTTTTGGAGAAGATATGCCCTCGGAAGAAATTAAAAATTGGGGAGAATTAATGAAAAGCTTAAAGGATCCTCAATTAGCCGACAGCCTTAAGTATCGTATTAGTATGGATGAGGAGACGGTCGTTAAAGAAGTGAATAAGATGATCCGCCTGAATAACAGGAATATCCTGAGGACACATTTGGCAGCTATGGCTGTAAGATTCAGAGGAGAGCTAGGAAAGGAATTGAAAAGTTTTAAAGATGGATATGAAACCTGGAAAACAGAGTTGTTTATACAAAAGGAAGAGGAGGGTCCACAAGAAGGAAAGTTAGTATCTTAATTATTTAATTGATTGTGAAAGGTCGTTAATACTTTTTATAATTCTTGCATTTTTTCGTCTTGCCCTTCACAATCTCCATGAGGTCATTAACTGTTTTGGTTCAATAGGGAAACGCTTGAATCACTTGAAAAGTTTTCCACTTTGTTTCACACTTTTTTATGTGATCCATCCTCATTTTGTGGCGGTCTTACGACCTTACTTCATTCGGACCGCGTTTCTCGCTGCTTCCTGCCCCAGTAGCTCAGTGGATAGAGCAACAGCCTTCTAAGCTGGAGGTCGCAAGTTCAATTCTTGCCTGGGGTACCATTTTTTAGGTTGCATTTCAGACTTGTGCAAGGTAAGGTTAATCTCCTTTGGATCAGGGCTTAAAAAAACCTTGATTTAGGAGGATAGCATATGTTATATATATCCAGGTTTTTTAAAAAAAATAGCCAACATGTCTTCCATCCGAGTTCGAAATCTGCGAAAAAACTACGGGAATACCGAGGCGCTGAAAGGGATATCATTTGATGTCGATAAAGGTGAAATTGTCGGTTTTTTAGGGCCAAACGGAGCCGGTAAAACGACGACGATGAAGATCCTGACCTGCTACATGGCCGCGGATAATGGCGAGGCGCATGTGTCTGGTCACGATTGTTTTACGGATGATATCGCTGTGCGCCGAAAGATCGGTTATTTATCCGAAAACAACCCTTTATACAGCGATATGACGGTGGTGGAGTATTTAAGGTATATGGCAGAACTTCACGATACTCCTGCCGATAAAATAAATGAGCGTATCACCGAGGTGACCGTAGACTGCTCTTTAAACACTAAATTCGGCAGTTCCATCAGCACCCTTTCCAAAGGCTATCGTCAGCGGGTCGGTTTGGCTGCCGCGCTTATCCATGATCCTGAAATCCTGATTTTAGATGAGCCTACGGTGGGGTTGGATCCGAACCAGATTGTTGAAATAAGAAACCTTATCAAAAAACTTTCCAAAGAAAAAACCGTTATTCTCTGCAGTCATATTCTGGCGGAAGTGGAACTGACCTGCAGTCGCATCATCATCATCAGCGATGGCAGGATCGTGGCGTCCGGCACGCCTGCTGAACTCAGAGGGCTTGTTGAAGGTCATGTGAATTTAAAACTGATTATTCGGGGGGATAAAGAAGCGATAAAGAAGGCCCTCAAAAAAATACACGGTGTTAAAAAGGTGGATGTTTACAATGTGTCTGAAAAAGGGGCTTTTGGTTATGATCTTGTTACGGCTAAAAACCGGGATCTGCGGGAAAGGGTGACGAAAGTTATTTTTGATAATGAGTTTCAGCTTCTCGAAATTCACAAAGAGACCATCAGCCTTGAAGAGATCTTTAACGAAGTGACCAAGGGATTAAAAACCACAACTTGATTTATGAACTTTAAGCACGTCAATACCATCATGGTTAAAGAGCTTCGCGGGTATTTCAATTCCCCGCTGGCTTATATCTTTATTACCGTTTTTTTAACCCTTTCTTCCTGGCTGTTCTTTCGTGGGTTTTTTGTAGACAATGTGGCCAGCATGCGTCCGTTTTTCACTTTTCTTCCCTGGATATTCCTATTTCTGATTCCCGCTATGACTATGCGCCTGTGGGCGGAAGAGCAGAAAACCGGCACACTGGAAACCCTCCTCACCGCTCCTGTGGATGAGTGGGAGGCGGTTCTTGGAAAATTCCTGGCCAGCTTCGCTTTTTTGATTATTACCCTGCTTTTATCACTGATTCTCCCGGTTATCCTGTTTTTTATCGGCAAACCGGACTGGGGTATGATTGTTGGCGGGTATTTTGGAGCGATCTTTTTAGGGGGTGCGTATTTGGCAATCGGTTTGTGGATCTCCAGCCTTACTCAAAATCAGATCACTGCCTTTATTTTATCGGTGCTTATTATCTTTATCCTCTTTATTATCGGTGAGCCGGTTGTGCTTCATACTACTCCTCCTTTTCTGCTTTCTGTTTTTAAATATGTGGGGCTCGGAGCGCATTTTCAAAGCATTCTCAGGGGAGTGATTGACAGCCGTGATCTGATTTATTATTTATCTTTTATCGGTTTTTTTCTTTATTTAAATGTAACCAGTTTAAACAGCCGGAAGTGGCATTAATATCAATTTTCAATTTGAAATTTTTAATTTTCAATGAATTTCTTAAATAGATTTAAATACGCCCGGGATTCCTACTTCATCACGATCCTTATCGTGGCGATTGTTCTGATGGTGAATTTTATCGCGACCCGTCATTTTGTGCGGATTGATTTAACGAAAAATCAGTTTTATGCCGTTTCTGATGCCAGTAAGACGATTATGCGGGAGCTTGAGGATATTGTAACCGTTAAAGTCTTTTTCTCCGAAAAACTTCCTCCGAATCTATTCGCTGTCCGCCAGTATGTGAATGATATTCTCGGTGAGCTGGAATCTTATTCGAGAGGCAGTCTGCTGGTTGATTTTTTAAACCCCGAAGATCCTAATGTAAGGGCAGAGGCTCTTGAACTGGGTATTCCGGAAGTGCAGATGAACATTGTGGAAAAGGATAAGCTTGAAGTGAAAAACGGATTTTTGGGTGTGGCGGTGACTTATGGGGACCGTACGGAGATCCTTCCTGTGATTCAGAATGTTTTAAATGTTGAATATGATCTGGTATCGGCTATCAAAAAGGTCACCACTCAGAACACTCCTAAAATTGCCTTTTTAACCGGTCATGATGAACCCGAGCTCACCCAGCGTGCAGGGGTGGGCCAGATGAGAGATACCTACGCGCTTTTCAAACAGGCTTTGGATCGTAATTATGAGGTGACTCCGGTCAATCTTCAGGAGGGTGATTTACTTTCCGATCAGGACACATTGCTTATTGCCGGCTCTAAGGACACCTTTTCCGATGAAGAAAAGTACGCTATTGACCAGTTCTTACTGTCTGGCAGGAATGTCATCCTGTTTTTGGATTCGATTGATGTAAAACCTGATTTGCAGGCGGAGGCGGTTGATTTGAACCTGTCGGCCATGCTGGAACATTATGGCGTGGGTATTGAGGAACAATTTGTTCTGGACCAGTCTAATGAGCGCGCGTCTTTCAGTCAGGGTTTTATGAATTTTATTGTTCCTTACCCTTTTTGGGTCAAGGCGGCTCATCAGTATTTTGATTCAGAAAACCCCATTGTCGCGGCCATGGATTTTATGGTGTTTCCATGGACCAGTCCATTGAATGTGTTTGATAGGGAGGGGGTTACGGCCACCATACTGGTTTACACAACCCCCAATGCCTGGCTTCAGCCTGGGCCACTCTTCAATCTTGATCCTGGTTCTTTACAGATCTCCAGTGAACAGTATCAGTATCCTTTAGCGGTTTTACTGGAAGGGGAATTCACCAGTTTTTATGACGGAGATGAAAATTGGATCGATTCATCCGAAGAGCATTATGAAAAGTCTGCTGATACCGGCCGGTTGCTTCTGGTGGGTAATTCCCGTTTTATCAATGATCATTTTGTTAATCTGTATGGTCAGAACATGCTGTTTGCGCTGAATGCTGTGGACTTTTTAACACTGGACGATTCCCTGATTAAAATCCGCTCTAAATCATCTTTCGACTTTCCTTTAAAAGAATTGTCTGCGCGTGATCGGCAAATTGTGAAATTCGCTGGCGTATGGCTTATGCCGATTGCTATAGTCCTTTTTGGTATCATTCGTTTTGTGATTCGCCGCCGTAAACCCTTTTCCCTCTAAACCTTATTATTCTTATGACTGAAAAATTTGAAAAATCATTCGATTATTTAAAAAAGATGAGCACGTTAAAAAAAGTGCTGATTGTATTTGTTACCCTGCTTATTTTTATTATTGTAGTGGAACAGCCGGGCCGGGATACAAAAAAACGGCAAAGTGAAAAGTTTTTTATCCCCAAACTGATTATTGAAGAGATCACTAAAGTGCAGGTAGATCATTCCATTCAGGAAAAGCAGGTTGTGCTGGAGAAGAAAGAGGGAGCTTGGCGAGTGGTCAATGGTCATTCATCTCCTGCGGATGAGGAGAAGGTAGGAGATTTTTTAAAAGCCATGTACAGCCTTAAGGAAGGTTCACTGGTCTCTAATAATCCTGATCGTACGGCTATTTTTTCCGTGGATGAGAAAAACGGTGTGCATGTTCAGATCTGGAATCATAAAGCGCGCGCGATTGCTGATTTTTATGCAGGAGAAACGATTCCTGACGGCCAGTATTTAAGAAGGGCGGATAAAGATGAAGTCTTCCAGACCATCCCAAGCTTAACCCGTTTTCTGGCTGACTCACTGGATAGCTGGAAGGATAAGACACTTCTCAGTGTGGAGGAGACGGATATTCGGCGCGTGGCCCTTCAAACTCCTGAAGAGGAAATGGTTCTGGAAAAGAAAGAGGGGGTATGGCGCATGATCCAACCTGAAGATTACGAGGCGGATAGTCTGGCTGTTCGTACGTTGTTTGATCAGTTTAAAAAATTCCGTGCTAGTGCATTTGCCGAAAGTACAGAGGCCAGCCAGATCGACTTTTCTGATCCTGATTATAAAATATCAGTCCGCATGAACGATGAGTCTTTACAATTAGTCTTGTTTAAGAGAGCCGAAGAAGGAGATGCTTATTTCGCTAAAAACGGAGACAAAGATATGGTTTATACCGCTGATCAGCTCTTAATTGATAGTGTGTTCGGACTGAAGTTTAAAGCAGAGAGCCCCGCCCAATAACCACTTTACCGGATCATCAGGATCTTATTTTTAGCGGCAGCGGCAAAGGCCGCGACTTACTTTTGTGCTGACTTCATGCTTCTATGCGCTGATGAGCTGTCTTACCCATGCTTCTTCATTTTTTTGGC
>JAHIUN010000010.1 GCA_018817125.1 Patescibacteria group bacterium
AACTTCGGAGTAGCAAAAGCCCCGGGGGATCATGAACCGTAACTCCCGTCATGGTCTCCTTATATCAGCGTGTCTAACGGTCATGCTCCCCCGGACCCCCTGTGCCTTATGTCTTTGCTCTGCCATGAAAACGTCGGGGCTATATTGCCGTACCGACACCTGGCGGTAGTCACGGCCTTCGGCCGTGCTTAACCACAAGGGCTCGCTGTTCCTGTACAGCACAGACCCCTTGAATGCACCGCAGAAGTTCAGAGGCCAAAGGGGGTCTGGGGGCCCACGCTTTGCCCGGCGATAGATTAAAAGTACAAAGCCGGGTTTGGTTCGTGGGACCCCCAGCGGTTTTTTTGCTTCATTTTTTTGACGCCAAAAAAATGAAGAAGCATGGGTGAGACAGCTCATCAGCGCATAGAAGCAGGAAGTCAGCACAAAAGTAAGTCGCGGCCTTTGCCGCTGCCGCTAAAAATAAGATCCTGATGATCCGGTAAAGTGGTTATTGTACGAATAACAAAAAAACAGGTAAAATACAATCATGAAAATTTCTTATGTTAAGGGCATCAGTTTTGGTCTCACCTCCGGCATCATCACCACGTTGGGAATGATGGTGGGCCTGCATGCAGGCACTCATTCGAAACTGGCGGTGCTGGGCGGGGTTCTAACCATCGCGATTGCAGACGCTTTTTCAGACGCGTTGGGTATTCATATTTCCGAAGAATCCGAAAACCAGCACACCGCCAAGGAGATTTGGGAATCAACATTGGCGACCTTTGCGGCCAAATTTGTTTTTGCCTTAACCTTTGTGATCCCCATCTTACTTCTTGAACTCAATCAAGCAATATGGGTAAGTATCATTTGGGGAATGCTTGTACTCGGATGCATCAGCTGCTGGATGGCTCGTGACCAAAAAGCTCCCATATGGCATGTAGTCGGTGAGCATTGGGGAATCGCTGTTGTAGTGATTGTGATTACTCACTATGTTGGCGAATGGATTTCGATGACATTCGGGGGGTTCGCCTAAATATTTTTAATTTTTATCTTTCCTGTGTTTGATATCATGGATCATTTGGCGAACGCTGATATATTTCCAGAATCCAATAATAAGACAGGCAATGCCGATTGGAACAAAAGTCCAACCGATGATTTGAAGGATTTGGGATTTGAAAAATTGAATAAATGAGACCCCAGCCACAAAAAGTGTTAAAGCTGTCCGCACGTAAGCGAGCCAGGTCCGGTCATTGGCTAGCAGGGTTCGGTGAGTGCCTAAATAATCCGCCAAAGTCAGATTTCCTTTCTTATAATGGCTGTGCATATTATTCAGCATGATTTTTATTTTAAATTCTAATAATTTGAGTATACCAAAATTTTTTCATTAAATCGAAAGGTAGGCAAATACGATAAAAATCACTACTGCCATCCCGGCTAAAAAGCTCAATAAAATGGACCAGCCAAAAACCATATATAAAAAGGCAGATATAATCACAATAGAAACAAAAATCGTAAAGATCTTCCAGTAAAAGGGTGCGATATAAATCAGGACAGTGGTTAAAAAGGCAATCCAAGCCCCCAGCCAAAGGTGGAAAGAGTCAAATCCGATTTCAAAAAACCAGCCGATTAACATTGTGGCCGCAAAAACAACGAGAGCAATAATAGATAAAATAAAGAGCCTTAGAAAAAAACGATCATAATCCATAATTCATTAAATTTTATACTTTTGATAGTTTTTACAGAAATCAACACCACCCTTTTCATATTCTTTGTGGGTCTTTTTGATAATCCGCATGGCTTCCGAACAATGTTCAGCCAGAAAGATGAAATTAAGATCTCCTTTATCCAAAAACCCCTTTTTTAATGGCCATTTTTCTATCCATTTAATCAGATCGGGCCACATCTCTCCCATAAAAATAATCGGAATATTGCAAATATGTTTCACTTGTATCAGTTGCCATGTATAAAAGAATTCCAATAGCGTTCCTACACCACCTGGGGCAACCACCACCACATTAGAAAGAGTCATGAATTGATCCAGCCGATCTGAAAAATGTGTGTAATCTTTCTTAATATCTAAATGTTTATTGCTCATTTGCTCTTTGGGGAGTTCGATGGTCAGTCCGAACGAATGAACATTTCGTTCTTCCTTCCGCCCGTCTTTATGCCCCTTATTAGCTGCCTCCATAATGCCCGGCCCTCCGCCGGTTACCACGTCAAAACCTGCGGCCGCAATTCGACGCGCTAAAGAATAAACCTGTTTATAACGAGGATCATTTTCTTTAATTCGTGCGGAGCCAAAAATAGCCACCCGAAAATGTCCAACATCAATATATTCGGGGATTTGTTTTTTCATAAAGTTTTTTTGGTTACAGATTCAGACACGTTTTTTTTAAATCTTCAGGTCCAATACCAGCTGCGTCATACAGCTCAAGCGGCTTACCGGAGAGTTGGTATTTTTCTACAGCCATATTTTTGATTTTGACCGAAAGTCCTTCTTCCGCCACCACCTTATTGATCTGAGAAGCCCATCCATTATGCGGGTTGTGGTCTTCAATGGTGATGAGCTTGCCAGTCTTATTTAATGAAGTTATCAGAGCTTCACGGTCGATTTGCTTAAGCGCGCTCATCGCCAGCACTTCAACACTTAAGTCATTTTTCAGCTGATCCGCTACGCCAACAGCAATAGACACCATCGAACCGGCAGCGATCACCGTTACATCGGTTCCGGTGCGGATTAAATCCGCCTTACCATACTCAAATTCGTAACCTTCTCCATAAAAAGGTGTGCCGTCTTTTTTTAAAATCACTTCAAACTTATGGCGACCCATACGCACGTAAAAATTGCCGTAATGAGAGGCGATATAGCGGATAATCCGGTCGGTCTGGTTCGCGTCCGCAGGTTCCAGAACATGCGTGTTGAACATGCCTAAAAATGAACCCATATCATCAATGGCCTGATGGGTCGGTCCGTCTTCACCAACAGAAAGACCGCAGTGAGTAGAGACCATTTTTACATTAGTTACATTGATATCATTCACCCGTGCCTGATCCTTGGCGCGGCTGGACATAAATACGCCAAAAGTGGAGGCGAAAGGCACAAATCCACTCAGGCTCAAACCTCCCGCCAGGCTTACCATATGCTGTTCCGCGATTCCCACTTCAAACACACGTTCAGGGAATTCTTTTCCCATCACATTGGTTTTTACAGAACCTCCCAAATCTGCTGTCATGGCCACGATATTTTCATTTTCTTTAGCCAGATTCAAAAGCGCCTTACCATACGCCCCCCTGCAATCCGCTTTCGTGCCGGCCGGCAGGATATTGGGCGTCCCAGTTTTGACCCCAGGCATGGGCGCCAATTGTTCTGTAAAATACTGCGATGAATCTTTTGGTTTCCATTTCACCTCTTTCCGAAACGCATCTAGCAATTCAATTTCCCCTTTCTCCATTTTAAGCGGGCCGGCAAGCTCGGCTTCCGCCTGCTCGGGTTTGGGCGGAATGCCATGCCAGGTAGACAAATGATCCTGCCCGTCTGGCTCCATAAAACTCACACCCTTGCCCATCACTGTATGTCCTAAAATCACAGTCGGTTTAATAGAATCATAGCTATCACCAATCGCTTTCCACATGGCTTCAAAATCATGGCCGTCTATTTCCATCACATTCCAGTCTGCCGACTCAAAAATCTGTTTGAGGTTGATCGGCATCACTTTTTTCAGGCTGTCCGTCAGTTGAACCTGATTGTAGTCTATAAACAATGTGTAATTATCCAGTTTGTATTTATTGGCGTAATGCATCATTTCATACACCTGTCCTTCATCGCATTCCCCATCACCCGCGACTGCGAACACGCGTCGGTTTTTGCCATTTAGTTTTTCGGATTGAGCTATCCCGCATGCCACTGACACGCCGACCCCTAATGGGCCTGTGCCGTAATGGATTCCTGGCACATGGCGCGTGATATGTCCTTCAAAAACCGAACCGTTTTTCCGGAAATCCCGCACCACTTCCTCGCGCGAGATATAACCCATTTCCGCCAGGATCGAATAAGCCGCCGGAGACACATGCCCGTTGCTTATCACCAAATCTTCCCCGGTCTGACTAATAATAAAAGCATACAGAAGCGCCAGATAATCGATGACTGAACACGATCCGCCGGGATGCCCGGACTGGGAGTTCGCCACCATGGCGACAATGGCGTTCCGGCAGCTTCTGGATAAGATTTTTAAAAAGTCGACATGTTCCTCAGAAAGAGGCTGTCCGATTTGGGGGAAAGTTTTGAACATTTTTTGGTTAGTAGTTAGGTGTCAAATGTTAAACCCAAGATACACTGAAACAGGGGCGTCAGGCAAATTGTTTAGAGGGAAATAATTGACTTATAAATTATTTTCATTTTATAATCATAAACTAAAATGATCTTTTAAATCTTTAAGGTTGGGTTCTAATTAATCCTTTAACAGGAGGAAATGCTATGTTTCGGGTGCTTATTGTTTTGGTTCTTATGATTCCATCCGTGGTTTTTGCCGCAGATAAGGAGGAAAAAAATCTGTTACGTGCCGCAAAAAATGGCGGCATTCAGATGGTCAAAATGTTAGTCGGCAAGGTGGATATAGACATTCAGGATGAAAAGGGGATGACTCCGCTGGCTCATGCCGCCTGGCATGGACATAAAGAGGTCGTTCTTTTCCTTGTCGAGCAAGGTGCGGATGTCAACATTGCATCCAAAGACGGTAATACCCCCCTGATGCGCACCATCCAGTTCTGCCGTTATCACATGTTCCGCCCTATTTTATTAAAAGGGGCGAACGTAAATGCAATTCGTAATGATGGCAACACGCCGCTACATTTGGCTGCGCGGAATGGATGCGTGGACATCACCAAAATGCTCCTTGAGAATGGAGCAGATCGGGATGTCAAAAACGACCGTGATCAAACACCTCTGGATTTGGCTAAAAAGGCCAATCACAGGAACATCATCAAGCTCTTCAAACCGCCCAACCCGTAGTAACAGTCGCCCAGTGCGGCTTAACTCAAATAACTGTGGTCCGATCCTTCGAAGCCTTGTGCGAAGAAGGACGGACCCAGCCTTAAGGATTTAATTTAGGGATTATCTTGACTTTTATACACATTTTTGTTCTAATATATAACCAATTGATTTTTAATTTATTATCCCCCTCCCATAGCTAAAAAGAGTCTTGAAAAAACCAATGTTTTAAGAGAAACAGGTGAAGTAATGCCAGAAAAAGCATTACTTGAATTAGCTAAGTTAAATAGGGATGTGTTAAAGGAAATTATAAACCCTTCAGAAGAAGTACAATTCACCGCAGTGGAAAGGAATGGCAATGCGATTCGGTATATCGAAAACCCTTCAAGGGCAGTGCAATTAGTTGCAATACGGCAAAATCCCGATGTACTTCGCCATATCGAAAATCCAGTGGCTGAAGCTGTTGCCTTAGCAGGAGAGTTGATGGATAAGGCATCCTAAGAATACTGCTTCTTCATCTCCTCAAACTTCTCCGCTCCGATCTCCTTTTTCAGTTTTTCCTGCATCGCTTTTACGACTGGTGGGGCGTCGTCGCCAGCGGTGATGACCACCCTCATCATCTCCGCCGGATCCATATTTGCCATGCCCTGAGTCCGTTTTTTGGGCTGTAACATTTCTTTTAAAGCGATGGTCATCGCCCGTTTTACTTTATTCGGAATATTCGGATTATTCGGAATCTCCGTCTCTAAAAGCTGTCGGGCTGTCGCTTCGGAATCAATCACATATTTGCCAAGTCTTGGCGGTCGGTTTTTAAGAACGCGGGCGTTGGACTGCCGGATAAACGCGTCCAGTTCCGCGGACCGCGGATTAGGTGTTTTGTTCACAACCGCATACGCCTCCAGTTCCGGCGCCAGATTTCCCGTGATCGGAATCAGGTCATAATCACTCAAATCCAGATTCATGGTCGGCAGTTTGGTGTTCGGGTAAAATTTAAGCTGGTAGTTCCGGCATTCAATATCATTATCCGAAAAATACTTAAACGCCTGTTCGATAACATCCAGATCTTCTCCCGGCACACCGGTAATATAATCTACCGTCAGTTCCTGTTTGGCTTGGCGGGTTTTATCGCGGATTATTTCCGTCAGTTTTTTAGTATTAAGTGGACGCATAAAAAGTTTTAAGATTTTTTCTTCAAAACTCTGTATTCCGAATACAATCGTGTCCGAACCGGCTTTGCGCATCAGGTTATAATCACTCACATCTAATTTGCCGATAATGCTGGGGTGATGATAAGCCGTCCAATTAATATAATTATCCATCCCTCGTCCGATCACTTCCCGGCAGAATTCCCGAATCCACTCCTCATTCAAAAACATAATGTTGGAATTGGTGAAAGTGAACATAAAAAATCCAGCTTCTTTGGCTAAATATTCCAGCTCATCCACGACCCGCTTTGGCGAAAAGGTCATCAATTTCTCCTCATATTGCGGAACACTGCAATAGGTACAATTGAAGGGGCATCCCCGATTCACTTCCAGTCCCTGCGAAGCAAAAATAAGCCCCATATCAAATACTCCTAAATCCTCAGATTCAATAACCGGTTTATAGTAATTTTGGTAAAACGTGTTATGTTCCAGGTCTAAAAAAGGAAGCGCTTCAAGTTCATCCGAAGTCAATGTCACCTTATGGCCTTTTTGCAGTTCACCATTTTCATAAGCCCACAATCCATCAATGCCATGGAGTTGGTTTTTCGAGAGGATTTCGTCCGTGATCTTCTCGCCCAACCCCTGAACCACTCCAAAATCCGTTAAGCCTTTTTCAATCAATAATTCCGTCAGCTTCAGCGGTTCGGAGCTCGGAAGTGGCCCGCCAAAAAGGAGTTTTTTATCTTTCAAAACCGTTCGCGCTTTATCCAAAGTTCGCAAAATGTGATTTATATTCCAGGAATTCACATGAAATCCAATTGTCCGATACCCGTCCGCATGGTCCGTAAGCCAATCTCCCAATTCCTCCGGTCCATTCGTCGACTCCGGCCGGCCGGTGGTATCGATTATCTGACTTGTCTTACCTTTTTGCTTCAAATATCCCGCAATCCGATTCAGTCCCAAATGGTTTTCCGGAGCACTGAAAACCCCCATCTCATTCTTCGAGAAGTCGGGATTGATTAAAAGGATGTCGGTGGATTCGGTCGTATTTGGGGTTGGTTGGAAATCCATAGTATCTTCAGCTTATGAACCTCATGAAGTGAACAGACCAATAACCTCCGGGCATCTGATTAGGATTGAATGAATCAGGTGTCCTGAAGGGAAATAAAATTAATTATTTTTCATGCGCCATATGCTCCGTCTTGATCCATGGCAGAACCAACAAGGCGATTAGTGACGTCAGCGCCCCCAGCCAAACGGTGATCTGAAGCCCGTTCATCCCAAGCAATCCACCCTGAATGTTTTCATAAATAACTCCGCCGGAAACAGAACCAAACACGAGACCGAAATTCATAATGGAAGCAAATACCGCAAAGTTCGTTCCTTCCAGGTTCCTGGGTGTGGAAAGTGCCACAAATTTAAGCAGGGCAAGAAACGACATCATATACAAAATGCCGAGGAAGAAGTCGAGGAAGAAATTTAAAAACACAATGCCGTCGTATTGCATCAGATGGTTCCAAAAGCTACCCCCTTGTGCAATCAGATAAACCGGTGTGGCAATCAGCGCACCAACATATTTGACCAAGGGAAAACTGCCCATTGAATTGGCTAATTCCAAATTGGTCAGTCCCAACTGGCTCATTCCTAAAATCGAGCTCACCACAATCGTCCACAAAAGCACTTTTTTGATTTTGTATTTATCCAGCCATTTGGCGAACAGGATCGCCCCGATCAGCCAGCCCACATAATTCACCACTCCGAAATAACCAAAAGTCTCCTGATCGATGCCGATCTGGTTTAAAAAGTAATCCTGCCAGGGGGCGCCAAAGCTCGGCGTAAAACGCCAAAGGAAGACAAAAATAGCGGCTGCAAAGATTGCTTTTCCGATTATTTTCAAATCCATCAAATGCTTAAAATAACCGGCAAACCATATAAACCACACGCCGATCACGCTTAGGGAAGCGAGGGTCATATCCTGCCCTTCACGGGGGTAGAGCAGGGCAATAGTGATCAGAAAGGCGAGCACAGAAGTGTAGATATAAACGGGGCTGATGGCTTTGTGCGTCTGAAGTTCGCTCCGGTCACTGATACGCCGTTCTTTGATTAAGAAAGACAGGCCGAAAGTAATAAGCGGCATCATGGCCGTGAGAAAAAACATATCCCGGATTGTTAAAATCTCCCGTCCCAGTAACATTCCCGAAAGGAAGGTGGTCACAATCGCTCCCACCGTCAGCGAACCCCAGCAAATGGACTGGTATCGTCCGGCGGTTTTCTCATCCGACTGCTGGACTACCAGACCGTCACAGATCACATCCGTAAACCCAAGTCCGATATTGGCGATCATGATCGGAATGGCGTAACTGATAAAACTATCCGCGTACTGCCACAGCCATAGCCAGCTGAGCATGGTTACAAGCGGCATAATATGAAGATAAGTCCGCCGCCGGTAGCCTCGAATCGGCACCAGATCTGTCAAAAACCCATAAATCGGTTTGATGCTCCACGAAATCGTCGGGAGCGCCGCCAAGATCCCCAATTGTACAAAATCCAGCCCCAGCTCATTGCGTGTAAAAAGGAACTGGGCCAGTGCGGAAATTCCCACGGCCGCCTGCACAAAATAAACCGCCGCGAAAAACAATTCGTTTTTGGTAAATGGGAAACGGAGCGTCATGACATTTGGATTAATTAACGTCATTTTAACATAATTAAAAAACCCCTACACCTTCCCCCTTATTTAGGGGGAACCCGACTTGTCGGGTTGGGGGTAGGGGTTTTCTTTTTTGTTTTTCTAACTACAACCGGATGTCTCTCCGCAATCCAGGCACTTGTAACAGGTGCCGTTACGGATCATGGTCGCTCCGCAGTTGTGGCACATGGGAGCGTCATCATTCTGGAAAGCGTGAGGGGTTCCATGAGCGGCGCTGCCACCAATGGTAACCACCATCTTTTTCTCTTTAATTTTTGTTTTTTCCAAAGCGGCAATAAGCTTGGATTCTACATTCATATCTTCTTTGATTTGAGGTTCGCTGACAGAGATGATTCGGCGCATATTCGGAAGCGCACCATTTGCGGACATCGTTCCTTCGCTATAGGCCCTATCGATCAACTGGCCGTTGTGATACTTTTTGGCAACCTCTTTGTCGAGGAATTTTACCGCCAGCCACCGCCCGAGGTAATCCATGATGGATTTAACGATGGGGATTTCTTTGTTGATGGTCATACCGGAAGGCTCAAAACGGGTATGGGTGAACTTAGAGATGAGCACTTCGAGCGGCACCCCATACTGGAGGTTCAGTGAAATAGAAAGGGCGAGGGCATCCATAATGCCGGAAAGCGTAGAACCTTCCTTACTTATTTTGATAAAGAGCTCACCGGGTGTGCCATCATCATATAGGCCGACCGTGAAGTAGCCTTCATGTCCGGCAATGGCGAATTTATGGGTAATAGACTGACGTTCTTCACTAAGCTTTTTCCGAAGTGCCTTTTTGGTGATTTCCACTTCCCTGATCTCTACTTTGGTATCCTGATTGCTTTTTTTCGTTTCGGAAGAGGTATTAAGAGGCTGAGAAAGCTTACAGCCGTCACGGTAAATAGCATTAGCTTTAAGAGCGAGTTTCCAGCTTTGATGATAGGCTTCCAGCACCTCGTCTTCGTTGGTCTCGTTTGGCATGTTGATGGTTTTGCTGATGGCGCCGGAAATGAAAGGCTGAGCTGCCGCGAGCATTTTAATATGCCCCATATGATGGATAAAACGCTTGCCCTTGGTGCCACAGCGGTTTGCACAGTCAAAAACGGGCAGATGCTCTTCTTTGATATGCGGAGCACCTTCAATAGTCATGGCACCGCAAACGTATTCATTTGCCTCCTCAATTTCTTTGTCGGTGTAACCGATCTCTTTGAGGAAAACAAAACTGGCATCATTATAAACATCCGGATCGATCTTCAGGCGTTCCATCACTTCTTCCCCCAAGGAATGTTTGTTGAAAGCCATATGGATATCGAAGACAGCAGAGAGGGTTTTTTCAATTTTTTCGAGATCTTTTTCGGTCAGCCCTTTCTTTTTCAGGGTTTTCCAGTTGATATGAGGGGCTTCGATCAGGGAGCCTTTACCCACTATATAGGCCAGAATATCGTTAATCTGCTTTTGTGAATAATCAAGATTTCTTAAGGCGGGCGGAACCGATTGGTTAACGATTTTCATGTAACCGCCTCCTGCTAACTTTTTAAATTTGACTAAAGCAAAATCCGGTTCGATTCCTGTCGTGTCACAATCCATCAAAAGGCCGATGGTACCTGTGGGTGCCAGTACGGTGACTTGGGCGTTCCGGAAACCGTATTGTTCGCCTTTTTCCAAAGCCTTGTCCCAGATTTCGTGGGCGACTTTGAGCAAATAAGACGGGGCGGTTTTCTGGTCGATTCCGACCGGATGATTTTCGAGTTGTTCGTAGTCGCTTGCGTTATAGACTGCCCGGCGATGATTACGGATTACACGAAGCATATCTGCTTTATTGGATTCATAACGATCGAAAGAACCGAGCGCTTCGGCAAGTTCCGCAGAGGTTTCGTAGGAACCACCGGTCAGAATGGCAGTAATAGCCCCTGTAATAGTCCGGGCCTCGTCGCTGTCATACGGAATGCCTAAATGCATAAGAAGAGTACCGATATTGGCATAGCCCAGGCCGAGCGTGCGGTATTCATAACTTTTTTTAGCGATTTCGTAGCTGGGATACTGAGCCATCAGGACGCTGATTTCCAGTGTAATCGTCCATAAGCGGATGGCGTGCTGCATGGCTTTGATATTGATTTTAGAGGTTTCGATATCAAAAAACTTTATCAGATTAAGAGACGCAAGGTTGCAGGCGGTGTCATCCAGAAACATATATTCACTGCAGGGATTTGAGGCATTGATGCGACCGTCTTTGGGGCAGGTGTGCCATTCGTTAATAGTAGTGTCGAACTGAACACCTGGGTCAGCGCAGGCCCAGGCCGCAAAACCGAGCTTCTTCCATAAATCCCGCGCACACAGTTTTTTGTGAGATTTACCGTCTAAGCGGCGCGTTAGGTGAAAGTCTTCATTATTATCCACTGACTTTAAAAATTTATTCGTAAGGCGAACAGAATTGTTCGAATTCTGCCCTGATACAGTAGCGTAGGCATCTCCGTTAAAATCACTATCGTATCCGGCCGCGATAAGAGCAGCTACTTTCTTTTCTTCTTCTACTTTCCAGTCGATAAAATCCTCGATCTCAGGGTGATCAATATCCAGACAGACCATTTTAGCGGCCCGGCGAGTAGTGCCGCCGGATTTGATGGCGCCGGCCGCGCGGTCACCTATTTTGAGGAAGGACATCAGGCCGGATGAATGACCGCCGCCGGAAAGTGACTCCCCGCGTCCGCGGATTTTGGAAAAATTAGTGCCGGTTCCGGAACCGTATTTAAAAAGGCGGGCTTCACGGATCCACAGATCCATAATACCCCCCTCATTGACCATATCGTCTTTTACCGATTGAATAAAACAGGCATGTGGCTGAGGGTGAGTGTAGGAATCTTCAGACTTTTTAACTTCTCCAGTCTCTGGTTCCGCGTAAAAGTGGCCCTGAGCTGGCCCATTGATATCGTAAGCCAAATTAAGCCCGGTATTAAACCATTGAGGAGAATTAGGCGCTGCCATTTGATGGATGAGCATATGGTTCATTTCATTCTCATAGGCATCAGCTGATTCCTTGTCGGCAAAATAACCGTATTTTTCACCCCAGTGCCGCCAGCACTGACCCAGTCGGCCCACCACTTGCTTGGCGCTTTTTTCTGGGCCAAGTACAGGATTACCATCCTTATCTTCGATTCGTTTACCCTCACTGTCGTATTGAGGGACACCGGCTTTACGGGCATATTTAGAGATCATGATGTCTCCGGCATTTTGTGACCAGCTTTTGGGGATTTCGAAATCTTCCATTTCAAAAACCACCGATCCGTCTGTTTTTGTAATCTTGCAGTTACGCTTTTCACAGGGGACGATATCGAGTGGATTGACACCAATTTTAGTGAATAAACGGTTTATTTTGAGCCCTTTTTTCATTCTATTTTTAGATTTAAAAGATAAATTTTAAGATAAGAAACGACCGCGAGAAGATTTTTAAAAGACCCATCTTCTGGTTTTATCAGCTTTTTTAAGTAAAGTGGAGGGCAACTAGAAGGGGGGATGACCCCCTTTAAAATTTATTTTTGTCTGCAGGTCTCAATCTAATAAAGCGGAGGTTTGATGTCAAATAAATATTCTTGACGACCCCCTACATATTGTATCAGAATTACGTTGAACCTACTACATATAGTACTTTTATCATGCTACTTGTAATTACCGGAAACGGCAAAGGAAAGACCACTTCGGCTATTGGAACCGCGATTCGTGGCTTAGGATGGGGAAAAAAGGTGGCCTTGATCCATTTTGACAAGGGCGGAAGCCATTATGGTGAACACCATGTTTTGGAAAAACTGCAAGATTTGGATGTGTTTCGTTTTGGCAAAAAACGATTTGACGAAGCCGCCAAAAAATTTCGTTTTGAAAATACGGATGAAGATAAAAGGGAAGCTGAGCTCGCCATCCAAAAAATCCACAACCTATATCATAAGGAATACTTTCTTATAATCGCTGATGAACTCATCAATTGCCTTAATCTCGGGTTAGCCGATGAGTCATCCGTCCGGGAATTGATCAACAAATGCCCCAAAGAGACACATCTTATATTAACAGGCCGAAACGCTCCCGAATGGATGATCGAAAAAGCTGATCTGGTGTCCGAAATTCAGGAGACAAAACATTACTTTAAGTCCGGCAAGCAAGACATTAAGGGGTTGGATTACTAATTTTAGATTTGAGATTTCTGATTCAATTTAAGATTTATAAATCCGAAATGCAACATTTGATTCTGAAATCAGAAATGTGAAATCCGAAATAAGGTTGGGTTGCCTTTTTAAGCACATCTGATTATGCTAAGTGGGCAATTTTAAGAATATCCATTAACTTTTAATCATCATGCCAAAAGGACAACAGAAAGTCATGGCGACCACCTTGGTTCTATCCATTGCCGCCTTACTCATTTCCGCTTTTACCTTATATAAGATCAATGATGCTCCATTGGGCGAAGAACAGTTTATGGCGAGTGTGGAAAAGGGGATTGAAGCCTATATCGAAAAACAGCGTCAGCTTCAGGAAGGCCCTCCGACGGCGGGTGAACCTATAGACGTCAGCATTGACGATGACGCTATGAAAGGCGATAAAAATGCTCCGGTTACCATTGTAGAATTCTCAGATTTCGAATGTCCGTTCTGCTCTCGTTTTTACCGCGACACACTTCCTGACATTTTGTCTGAATACGTGGATCAGGGAAAGGTTCGTTTCGTTTATCGTGATTTTCCCTTGGGTTTTCATCAGAACGCCCGCTCTGCTTCAATAGCTGCGGAATGTATGAAGGATCAAGGCAACGACAAGCTTTACTATAAAATGCACGATAAGATTTATGAGAATCAGACCGCTCTTAGCGTAGATAATCTGAAAAAATGGGCGGTTGAATTAGGGGCTGACGCTGGTGAGTTCAATACATGTCTGGATACAGAAAAGTTCGCGGATGAGATCAATAAAGACTTTGAAGATGGCCAAGGGTACGGAGTGACTGGTACGCCAGCTTTCTTTATCAATGGCCGTCTGGTTTCCGGAGCTCAGCCTTTCTCAGTATTCAAAGGAATCATTGATGAAGAATTGGCACAGTAGCATTCTAAACCAGTAAATTTGATAATCTAATGGCTGACGCATTGCTAACGAACTCCGATTCGAAGGCGATTCGTCAGCCATCTGCAACTTTGTAATATATGGCAGTGTCCGCTGAACAATTAGTCACACCGGAGAACAGAGAGGTGAATGAAAACGGCGATGTGATCCGCAGCAAAATCGGCCGGCTTTTAGAAAACCCTTATTTTCAGCGGACGCTCGATAAAGAGGCGTTAAAAAATTATCGGGATCTGGCTGAAAAAAAGGGTCACATTGACCCGAACGACACCGAAAATCTCAGTAAATTTTATGAGTTCATGGCCGATCATTTTAAAGAAGCTGAAGTCTCCAAAAAACGCATCACTGGGCATGTAGAACAGGCGATTCAGGATAAGGTCATTACGGAAAAAGACAGGGTATTTTACAAAAAGAACATGAAAGCCAATGTGGTGAGCGGGGAACAGATTGTTACCAAAGAAGCGTTGGAGCAGGCGGAAAAAGATATTCTGGAAAGCCTGGAAAATCGCCGGAAAGAACGCAAAGAATATGATAATCTGGTCAGCAGCCCTTTGATTGAATCCGGTTTTTTACTGATTGATAAAAACAAAAAAATCCCTTTCCCGGATGAGACGGGTTATTTGAACATGTCCGTTCCGGAACGCCGTAAGTGGCTTAAAGAAATTCGAAAGACTATTCCTCAGGCTAAAGAATATGCTGACAATCGTGAGAAAAAGGAAACAGAGGAGCTGGAAAAAGAATACGATATATTACTTCAGGCGGCCAAAAAGGAGGGGGTCATCGGAAATAAAACCCTTGAAAAATTCAAAGAATGGTTTAAGGGCCAGGAGGTGAAAGCGAAAACTTATGCCATTAGTCAATTCACCAAAGAAATGAACCGTTACAGAGTTTTGTGGAAAGACATTCGGAAGAACCTGAAGGGCAGTGCGCTTAGCCGTCTGGAGGCTCTGAGAGACAAAATGGGCTATACCGAATTGCGGAGCGAATTCATGAAAGAACAATATGGTGAAAAATCAGATCCTTCCCTTAAAATACTGAGTACGATTACCAACACAACTGTCAGAAAAGAAATCCTTCACGCCAAAAAATCGTTAAACCGAGGCGAGAAGAAAACATTTGTTGAGCGCCTGACCCATTATTTTTCCAGTAAACAGTCCGACCGGCAAGACGCCGTTTCGTATCAGGATAACGTCCGCGCCGCCCGTAAAAAGCATGATACGGCTTATGGGCAGAAGATCGCGGAAAATGCAGAGGCGTCTGACGAGAACAGAGGGTTGGAAGGCAGTCGCCAGAATCTTCAGATCCATGATGTGGATGAAAACGCCGTTGAAAGAGCTCAGCCTGACACCCTCAGAAAATCTCACCCATCCCAGCCAACTAAGTCCCCTGAAATCCGGATTAAAAAGAGCACTGATCGGGCCTATCAGCGCAATACATTTGTGGATGAAAAAGGGCAAAAACGACGTGTGATCCGGGTCGGAGGTACCAAGGAAGGGGTACAGGCCTTTAATAATGAAGGGCTTTTAAATCGGGATAAAGACGAGCTGTCCATTATGGCCAAAGACGGCAGTAATATCGTAGAAATGAAGATGCGGGAGATCCGTGTGATGAAGGATGTGCTGAAGAAGAGCTTGGAGGAAGATAGCGTTGAAACAAATAAATAATCCAAAAACTGATTGGTGACCTTATTGGCGGCCTAATTGAGGTATACACCTATTAGGTCTCCCATCAGGCCTCCTTCGCCACAGGCGAAAGATCACCAATTAGGAAAGTCCCTCAGGCTTTTCATTTTCACTACTCCAGAATTTAATCCTTAAGAACTCCTTAAGCTTTTCATCATACTGCAATACCGTATCCACAAAGGTTGAATGACTCCATGTCAACGGGGCTACAGACAGATGCTCACCACTAAAAGGATTCAGCTGTTCCGGCAGAATTCCGGCAGAATTCATATGGCTCATAGTCCATTGCATGGCTTTTTCTGCAGCTTCGAGATCTTTTTTATTTTTTGCTAATTTTAAAAGCCACTGAGCGTGCCAAAGAGTGGTAATGATCCATGGATTGCCTGGAATGTTACCGTAATCACCATTGACCCGCTGGTAATCATCCTGTTCATAACGAGTTAAACCGCCCACTTCGGTTGGCACAGATAACGCTTCAAAAACCGCTTGATTGGTGGCCACGATTCGCTTGTCATCAGGAGGAAGTACGCCAAACATCCATAAGCCATGCAGGCTGGCATCAATAATAAAATCTTTTTTCATTTCTCCTGTTTCTTCATCGATTTCCAAACGCTTTAGAAATCGCTTTTCCTTCTCATCATACAAATGTTCTAAAATAGCCTCCTTGATCTTGCCGGCCGCTTTCTCGTAACGGCGATGATGATGAAAATGTCCCAGGATTTCCGACAGATGGGCCGCGGCCATCAGACCGGCATAAACCGATGAGGCCGTATAAGCCGACACACCGCGTTCCCGCTCCCATAAATCATAACTTGGCAATGGTAAGCCGGTTTTTGAGTCGGTGTAATTCATCATAAAATTACCCGCCTCCCGGATCAGCGGCTCATACATCTTTTGCACAAACTCAATATCACCGAAATGGTGATAATGCTGATATAGAGCATGGATCACAATGGCGGTTTCATCCTCCTGAATCGGCAATTGTTTACCGCCTTTTTTGTACCACGGATGCCACGAAGATCCTTCACTTTCATCCGGATTGTATTTTGGCATTAAATACCCCTCTTTAGTGATTGCGTGGGCGCAGAATTCAAAAAATCGCTTACTCACCTCTCCATATCCCGCTCGGTCTAAAGCCATCGCGACCCAGGCTCCATCGCGGGGCCACATATAAGTGTAGGTGTCTTTGTTGAATTTCATAATGTCCGAATCATTGGCCGCGATGATCGCTCCGCGATTGTCGATCTGAGTACGGATGATCAGCAGGCTCTGCTTGTAAGCATTTTGAAATTCCGAGGGCACTGATGCGGTTTTTTGATCCTCCTTATTCACCCAGCTCTGCCAGTAGTTAATGGTGTTTTCCAGTAGTTTTTCCGGTGTTTCATCCAAAATAAATTTATGGAGCCGGGTCACTTCTTCCATGTCCTTCCCCGCGCAGATCCAGAAATACAAAACAATTTTTTCCTTACGTTTCACCTCCAGATTAAATTGGACGGTCGAATCCACAGAACCTTGTTCAATGGCGTTTTCATGCAAAGAGCCATCTTCCGCGTCCCGCCAGGTTCCTTCCAGTCCCCGATACTCACTTTTACCAGTTGTGAACGAATCGACCCCCTCTTTTCCCTTTTCCGTCATCCCGCTGAACCAAAAGTAACGGCGTTTCCGATAGTGGATCATGGCTTTGTGTTCGGGTTCATAAAAAGCCGTATCTTGCTGTTTATCACCGTACAAATGAAGATCCTGCGCAAAAAAGAGCCGGATGTGCCGGTCGTGGTCCGCTTCATTGTGAATCGTTATTTTCCGCACCAGAACATCCTCGGTGGGATAAACAAAATCATTAAAATGAATGGTAAGCTGTAAATTATCATTTTTAGCCGATGAGTCCGTGACCACAGTGTTTTTTACATAGTGAATCGTGTGTTGCCAGTCCTGATTATGGAGCCAGGAAAAATGATGGTCCGTATATACCCCTATCCGATGCAGATGCTGATAAGCGATCTGGTCTTCCATGCCGACATACGGAAAATACAGGTCCCGAAGCATATTTTTTGAATCGAGCGCTACCAGCAGGTTGCCGTTGCCTGTAACGAGTGAACGGGGCATGTGTTAGTTAGGGGTTATTTAAGTTGCGGTCGCCATGGCGACCGCAGGCGCGACGTCGGCGTCGCGCTTTCAGAGATTGGAGAGGTCGTCATTTTAACCGCAGGCGCGATGTCCTGAGTTTAATCGAAGGATCGCGCTTTCAGGGTTAGTGAGTCAGCTATTCTTTGTTCAAAATCCGTCAGCGTATTCATGTAAGTAATAAACGCGTCGTATGGCGATTCATACGGCGAAAAATAAGCATGCACATCACCGTCGTTCCAGTATTTGGTGCACATGTAATAAAAGTGATCGGATGTCTGTAATTTTCGCCAGTCATGCAGAAGGTCTTCCCGAATAACATCCTTATTGGCTTTAAGTTCATGCTCAATATCGAAAATCCGTTTCAAGGCGGATTCCTGTAATTGATTACTGCACCAGGCCGATAAATCCCGCTCCATATCCGCCCACGACATCAGATGCGGTACATCCACGGCGCCCACAGGCTTATAGGCCTTGATGGTTTCGGAAGGGGTTTTAAATCCGATGTTCTGCTTCAGGCATTCGGCGGGCAGATGGCGCAGGAATTCAAAAATACCCGTGTCTTCCCACTGATGTTCGCCAAACGTCTCATAGTCCATAAACAGGTTGATCGTCTCCCCATCCGTTGCCCTCAGCCACGACACATATTTATCCACATTTAAAGGCCATTCACTCCATCCCCGATTGCTGAACCGGAAAGCGATGTCATCCGACAGTTTGTAATTTTTAAGCAGGAGTTTAAAGTCTTTCGGCAGGGTTTTCCGCATACGGTTTTTCCGGGCGATTTTACGGTCTTCCGGGTGCAGATCGACTTTATGAGGTTGGTACAGAAAATTAGGGCTTCGCCAGTCGAGGTAATAATCCCAGCCTTCGGCCAGAATTCCTTTATACCCCATCTCCCGGATGAATTCCGCGATTTCATTATTATAAATCAGCTCCGTATTTCTGAATATTGTCGGCTTTTTGTGAAAAAGTTTGTGAACCAGCTGGCTGTGTTTGTGAATCTGCTGAGCAAATTCGTCTTTCGAAAACAGCCAGGCGAGCGAATGATAATAAGTCTCACTCAGCACTTCTGCCTGCCCGGTTTTAAAAATAGCTTTAAACGAATCCAGCACCTGTTTGCCGATTTCTCCGTACTCCAAACACTGTTCCATAAATACGCCAGACAAACTATAACTCACCCGGAATTCAGGGTGTTTATTCAAAAGCTCCAGCATCAGCTTGTTGGTTGACAGATAGGATTTGTTCGCCACTTTTTCGAAGACTTTTTTGTTCTGATAATCCGTAGGTCCTTCAAAATAATCCTGTTTCTGACCCACTTCAAACACATTGCACTTGCTCAGCCGGTAGGGCTGGTGGACTTCGAAGTAAAAACAGATGGTTTTATTGTGATTTTTCACCTTCTAAGTTTTATTTTTTAATTTGTAATTTTTAATCAATTTTTATTGTCTAAGCTTTAAAATTAGATAGGTAATAAAAATTTAAAACTAAAAATTATAAATTAAGTAGTTGCTTTTTTATATGAAGTAATAATATGTTTCGCCTGATCGTGCCAGCTCATCCGCTTAACCTCTTCCTCCCCCCTTTCTCTTAGTGTGGAATGCAGTTCAGGATAATCTAAAACCGCGATCACCTTGCTGGCCATTTCATCTACATCCCAAAAATCAACTCGAAGGGCGTTTTTAATGACTTCCGAAATACCGGATTGTTTAGAAATAAGCACAGGTGCACCATGCTGAATAGCTTCTAATGGTGCAATGCCAAACGGCTCAGAAACGGAGGGCATTACATACAGATCGGCCGAGCTGTAAGCACGGGCGACTTCATCACCTTTTAAAAAGCCGGAAAACAAAACATTGCGCTCAATTCCCAAATCAACGGCCATGTGAATGACCTGCTGCATCATATCGCCATCTCCCGCCATCACGAATTTAACTTTACCTCTTTTATCGATTACTTTTTTAGCCATTTGAAGAAAGTAGTCGGGTCCTTTTTGCATGGTCATACGGCCTAAAAACAGCACCACCTTATCTGTCGGATTGAGGTGATGGCTTTTGTGGTAAGTGCTGAAATTCGGTTTAACGGCGTTGTGTACTACGTCGATTTTAAATTCAGGCACTCCATAATGTTTCATGATCATCTGCTTAGTCCTTTCACTTACCGCAATCACCCGGTCGGCATGCTCCATACCCCTCCGCTCCATGTCATACACCTGTTGGTTGGGGTTTTCGCCGCTTCTGTCAAATTCCGTGGCGTGCACGTGCATGACATGCGGTTTGTCTGAATGCGCCTTAGCCTGAATACCCGCTTCGGCCGTCAGCCAGTCGTGAGTATGAATAACATCATGCGGTACGCTTTTGGCATATTGAGAGGCCTGGGCGGCGTAACGGTAGACTTCTTCAAATAGACTTTCTCCGTAAAGGGCTTTTGCATCCTTGTTTTTGAGTTTTTTCAAAAAGTCGCTGTAATTTTGCTGATTCAGATAAGGAGAATAAAGCCCGGAGGGGATTTTAATAGTCTCAATGGAGACATCTGAATCATTCGCGTCCAGAAGCTGTAAAGCGCCTGCCCCAAGTCCCTGCATTTCATCCGTTACTTTCGGGAGCACCAAAAAAACACGTTGCCCGTTTCCAATCAGTCCTTCGACGATTCCATGACAGGCAACTCCCAAACCTCCGCTGTTCATCGGGGGGAACTCCCACCCGAACATCAATATCTCCATTTTGTTTAAATTTTTCTGATTTGGCGCTTTTGAACTTTCAGGACCATTACGATGATTGTGATTATTACGACTATTAAAGTGAGTTAAATATGAATATTTATCTTAATAGTCTTTACAATCATAAAAGTCCTAAAAATCGTAATTAATAAATCTTTACATTATAGCATAAACAAGCCAAAAACTCAATCTTCATAAGTTGACGAAAGTAGTAAAAAAGTCATAGTTATAGAACTGTGTCTGAAGGTTGGCAGAATTGTTACTGATTTTAAAAAAATTGCTTAAAAAAAGTTTTTGTTTTACAATAAACAACCTGTTTCAGAATCTCTCCTTTTTGTAACAATCGTGGATAATACACAATCTCAACATAATCGGTTTATCGCGCATTACCATGAGCACAAAGATAAGCTCTTTAATTACCTCATGGCGCGTCTGAATTTTGATCGCCAGCAGTCAGAAGATCTTTTGATGGACGTGGTGCTGAAAGCATATGAGAAATTTCATACCTTTGATCCGGAAAAAGGCGCCTTCCAGACGTGGATTTTTACCCTGGCGCATAATCATCTGGTCAACTTTTGGCGAAGTAACAAAAAACTCGTTTCATTGGATGAGTTGGATGAAAAAGGCATTTATCCGGCAACTGCGAAATCCTGTGAGCAGGTAAGCCGGCAACTTGAAACACAAAAAATCCATCATATTTTATCGCTTATGAAAGAGGGGGAAAGAGAAATCATTACTCTTCGTTACCTACAAGATTTGGATTACGCGGAAATCGCTCAGATCACCGGTAAAAAAGAAGGCGCTATCCGCACAGGCCTGTCCCGCGCCCTTAGCCGCTTCACTGAGCTTTACCATAAAATTTATTCTTCCTCTTAAATTTTAATGTAACAAAATTTTCATGGCTGTGTATTTAATAGCGTAACCCACTCGCATGAAGTCCGAAGTTAAATTCATCAAAGGCCTGTTTAAAAAGGTAAAACCTTTTAGGCTCAGTCCCGAACAGGACGAGCGTATTTTAAAGGCTATTGATAATAGTCGGGCAGAAGGTGAGTTTGTTGCCTTGAAAAATAAACCCTCCATTTTTAATTTTTTAACACAAATAACCATGAATACGTTTAAAAAATACGTCGCGTCCGCAGTAGCGGTCGTGGTCGTGATCGCAGGAATGATGTATTTCAACCAGAATTCCTACGCGTATCACCTTAATAAAGCCAAAGTTGCTCTGGCTCAGCTCGAAGCCGTTCTTGAGGGCAATCCTAACCAATTATCTCTCATTCCGGCCGCTTACGCGGAAGATGAAGAGGTTGTTGTTGATGAAGAGGCGGTAGAAGAACTGGTCGAAGAGATTGTCGATGAAACGGAAGAGGCTATTGAAGCCGCCGAAGACCTTACTGATCCTGAAGAACTTCAGGACGCTTTGGAGGATATCAGTGAAGTCCAGGAAGAAGAGGTCGATGTGCTTTCCGACGCAGCGGAAGTGGTTGAAGGCGAAGAAGTGGCTGAAGCCGTCGCTGACGCGCTTGAAACGACTGCCGAACAGCAAGAGTTGGTAGAAGAGGCCATCGAATTTGTGGAGGAGGCTACCGAAAATGGCGAGGAAGAAGTCGCTATCGACATCGAGACCACTAAAGACAAAGAGACCGCCGAAGAAGAGTGTGCTGAAGGAGAAGATTGTGAGGAGGAGGCCGACGAAAAATTAGCCGAGGCACAAAAACGTTTTGAAGAAGCCCAGCAGGTCATGGAACAGCTGCGAGCCGGCGAGCACGATGGGGAAGCGCTCGCTAAACTGGAGATGAAAATGGAAAAAGTCCAGGCCGCTTTAGAACAAGGAAAAGTCGGTCGTGTTCATGGTCTGACCACCGCGGTTCAGGCGAAAGCCCGCAATATGGAACGGAAGGTAGAAAAGGCCCAAAAGAAGGGTGAAGATGCCGATGAGCAGGATGAAGAAGAAGTGTCTGACGAAGACGTAGCAGATGAATCCGAATCATCCGATGAATCCGTAGAGACGCAGGATTCTGCGTCTCAGGATGAAGAAGAGGTAGTTGCAGAAGAAGCCGAAGACCTTAAGGGCAAAAAAGATGAAGCGAAGATAAAAGGAAATAAGGTCGATGAATCTAATGAAGATGAATTGGAAGAAGATGGGGATGAAGATGGAGGTGCTTTTGACCTACGAGCCCCTAAGGGAAATCAAGAAGACAAGGAAAATCAGGGGAATAAAAAAGATTAAATCCCCTTAACCTTTAAAGTTTTAAAAAAGCCCTCATCCTACGCTGAAGCTACGGATGACAGGGCTTTTTTAGTGGATAAGAAGTCGTACCACCCCCTTCGCCACCGACGTCCGGCTGCCGGCATCAAGAAGCTTGGGCACCTGTTTAGCGAGCGAATGTTGTCGGATGATCGTCACTAACTGCCGTTTTTTATCTGCCAGATGATGACAATAAACCGACCCGCCCAAAACAATCACCTCCGGATTGAAAATCAGGTTTAAATTGGAAAGTCCGATACCAAAATTCTCAACTAAATCCTTTTTAAGGCGCGGATATTTTTTTAAATAATAACCGCTGGTATTTTGTTCAAAGGTTTTCAGTTTTTTATCCGATTGTCTGATCACCATATGACCGAATTCGCCGGCAAAACCATCCTTTCCGTACACCAATTTACCATCAGTAATAGCCGCTCCGCCTAAACCTGTTCCCACCATCACCGCGAGGATGTTTTTGGATTTTTTGAGTGTTGTCTTTTGGCTTTCTTCAGCCAAAAAACCGTTAATATCATTGTCCACGTAAATGTCCACTTTATACCGCTTTTTAAGTAACATTTTAAGCTTTAAATCTTTACCGGTCGGCAAATGCGGTGCGTGAACCAGCACTCCTTTTTTCCAATCCACAATACCCGGCACCGCCACACCGATTCCCTTTATCGATTGGTCAAAAAACGCATCGATCAGACTGTATAATTGCCTCAAAAATCCCACTTTTCCATGCAGGACATCGGTTTTTATTTGTTTTTCGTTGAATTTATTCAGTTTGGCGTCAAACGTCTGGATCAGTATTTTACTGCCGCCAATATCAATGCCGATGTATTTTGTTTTTGTATTTGGTCGCATAGTTATTTCGTCTAATTATCAATTTCCACATATACCGGTAAATGGTCAGAAAAAAGCGAGTTAATCACACCGGACGTTTTCACTTTAATCGATTCACAGACCATAATAAGATCAAGTGGACGACACGGATTAAAGGCGGGAAAAGTGGGATTTTTCTGGACCAGTTTTAAGTGAGTTTCTTTTAGGAATTCCCGCACTTCCTCCAGACCGTTATAAATATTAAAATCTCCGCATACCAAATGGGCCCGCGGACATTTTTTAAGTATCTCTGTGATTTCTTTCATTTGGACTTTGCGCAGTTTTTTTCGCAATACCCCCAAATGAACCGTAAAAATACTGATGTTATTTACAATGAATTCCTGTACCAGGGTGTCCATGCCATTTTTTAAATAATGCTGGATTACTTTGCCTGACCGTCGGCTTAAAATAGCATCGTGATGTTTGGCGAGAAAAGGCAGTTTACAATACCAGGAGCCAGGATGATATTTGGAGGAAGTCTTCCAAAAATTATAACGAAGCTTGCGCATAATCGCCTGAGTCTGACTTTTAAAACGGCTTCGGAAGGAGCCAGCATCCGTTTCCAGTAAACAGACGACATCAGCCCGTTCGGTTTTAAGGAATTTGGCGATTTTGTGAATATGCCCTTTGGGCACGCGAAAATAGCGCCAGAACTTCAGAAAATACTCTTTAAAAGAGCCTTTTAGCCCCGTACTATAGCCGATGTTATAAAGCAATATCTTCATCATTTATGATTATACGTCTTTTTTGCTGTCAATCAATTAAAACCCCATTAAAAACGTGATAAACTGCAACAGAATTAACATTATCCATCATGAAAATCGTCAGCCGATTACTCATTATTATTTTTATCCTGTCCACCGTTGCTATTCCATCCGTCAGTGCGGATCGGAGTGAAAAAGCCAAAGTCATCAAATTCGATAAAATTCATCACGACTTGATCGTGGAACGTCAGGATGGCAAACGATGGCTCATTCAGCACAACCGCGTTTGCGGGTCGATGAACACAGAATTCCCCGTCACGCTGGTTACGGACAATGAGGGGAACGTGAAGCAGTTAAAAGTAGCGGCGAATGAGATCTGCACTGTTTATAATGCCGTTCCTTATTCTGGAGAGGGGAAAGTGACCAAGCTGATTCGCAGTGAAAACCTGATTGTGCGCGATCATGAGGCAGAACTGGTGTGGTACAACAAAAAATACTTTATCGATTACGACAGCGCCCGTTGCCCGTTTTTACGGGATTATCTGAATGAACGGATTTATTTATATCTGCCCGAAGATGAATTAAAAGGCGGTTATATCGTCTTGCCGGGCAATCGTGGCCAGTGCCGGATCAATTTCGTTCGGGAACTGGAAACGTTGGAAGCCGATGAGGGTGAGGTATCGCTAAAACTCAATGTCGATTCGCAAAACCAAAATAACCAGGTTTATTTTTACTGGGACGAACCGCAAAGCGATGAACGTTTGCTTTATCTCATCAGTTATAGCCGGTATCGTCTGAATCTTGCGGATTATGATTACTGGGAAATGCCGAATTTAAAACGAACCCGCGAGCATTCCTACACCATTACCGCGCTTGAAAATGGCCGGACTTATTACTTTTACGTCGCCGCCCTGAACGAATCGAGGCAGGTGAGTGAATGGACGGAGATCGTCGGCGAGCCAGTCGGTACAGGCGGGTTTAAGAATAATCCGGATCCGGATACTTTTGAGATTGAAATGGAAGAGGCAGATGACGGCTTTCGGCTGTATTGGCCCCGAAGGGATGATGCCTACAAATATTGGGTTTATTTTTACGTTAACGGCAGAGAAAACTTTTTTAAATACCTCCCGGCTGATGAAAACGAAATCATTATTCCCAAAAATCCGGAATACCTGAATAAACGTCTGCGCCTCACAGTTCGGGTTACTCCGTTAGAATCGCATAATCTTGTGTATTACGACGGACATTTCTGGTCTTATAAAGAGCAATAAAAAAGCCCCACTCCGTTGGGAATGAGGCTTTAACAAATTGAAATTATTTATTATGGGCGGGGTTTGCGTGTGGATTCCCCAGCTATCCGTGTTTTTTTAGCGAGGATTTCTTGTCTTAATTCCTCCGCTTCTTCAGCAGGTGTTTTTTTAGGCGTTTTTTCCGGTCCCCATTCTTCATCACTCTCGAAACCGCCTGTCCATTCTTTCACGAAAGCATCTGAAACCTGTACAGGCTTTTCTTCACCCGCTTCAGCTACGTAAACAGCCTCTTTTCCTGCTGCCTGGGCTGGGAAGTCTGCGATAAGATTATCGATTTCGTTTTTAATGGCCCCTTTTTCAATGGCGAGATAATCCGTCCCCAGCTTCTCCGCGGCCTCTTGGGATCGGGTCCTGTCCCGCACGCGCTGGTCGATTTGGGATTCAAAAGCTTCAATTTCTTCCTGATCGCCAGCGGCATGAAGCTCGATTACTTTTTTTACGAGGGAATTCAATTCATCGCCTTCCTGAAGGACTTTTACATATTTCATTGTGTCCTCCGGGCTGGTTCCCATTTCATTCTGCTGATAAGCGCGGCCAAAAAGGATGTCATTAGCTATTTTTAAATCCTTCGGATTGAAATCTTTTAAGGCCGAACGCAGATAATTATAATATTTTTTGGATATTTCCCTGCTGACCTCTTTGCCTTTTGCCGCCTCATCCCTCTCGATCTTTGCGTATTCTGCTCGCGCCGGAAGAGGACTCTTATCAGGTTCAGCAGCAGTCGGCGTAACATCACTTGCCCTGGCCTTCTTGGCATCCAGCGCTTTAGACGCGCCTTTTTCTTCAAAATCCAAAATTTGTTTTTCCTCATTCGTAAATTCCGGTTTTTTTGGTTCAGGTTTTTCTTCAAAATCCAGAATCCTTTTTTCTTCCTCACTAAGCTCACGCATTTTCAGTTTTTCCATTTTTTTAAGACCGACTTTTGCTTTTGCGGTAAGCTGACCCCCCTTTTTCATTTCTTCCCAGGGGGAAGGCTCTTCCGTCGATCCGGACATATCCGGTGCCTTTTGTCCAAAAGGGACTTCCATAGGGTCTATTTTTGAATCATCCGGTTCGGGCATATCCAGCGCCTCATCCACATTCGCCAGCCGGCTTTCTTTGCCGAAATTAAAGAGATTAGATAATTTGTTAAATAGCTCCTTCATAACTCTTGCGTTAGGTAATTATTTTTTATTTTTTAAGGTTTCTGGTTGATTCACCGGCGACCTGAGTTGTTTCACCCTCGTCAGAAAGATCCATTGGTTCAAAAGGACTCTCAGCCTCTGCTTCAACACCTGCTTTATGGGCAGCCGTCATGAGCGCCTCGTCCGTTTTTTGCCCTTCACCTTCCCCCTCTTCCATCATTTGGGTCACTTCTTTTTCGGTAAAGGCCATTTCTTTTTCCCCTTCTTCAGAAAGGTCTAATGGTTCGAAAGGTCCCATTTCTTCTGTTTTGGCAACAGCCGTTTTTTCTTCACCGGCTTTACCCATAAATTCTTTACCCAGCTCGGCGAGGCCTTCGCGGGTTTTACTTTTTTCTTTCGCGTTTTTCATGGAAGCCATAGCAGCATCCTCTAAAGTCTTTTTAGCCTTTTCTGTCGTGCCACGTGACTCCATCGGGCTTTCAGGCAGATCGGCTTTTGCCCCTTTAAATGCCTCGTCGGCGTCTTTGTCTATTTTTCCTTCGCTAAATACATCTTTTACAGCTTCTTCTTTTGCTCCTGTTAACCAGGAAAGGGCTTTTTCAGCTTTTTCAGACCCTTCGTGTTCCGCTTTTTCGACCTTTTCTTCAGAGGTTTTTGGAGATTCTTTTTCTGCCCCCTGTACTTCCTGTATTTTTTCAACTGGCTTTAGGGCCTCTTCCCCTTCGTTTATCAGGCGATGCTCCTTGCCGAAGCTGAACAGATTAGATAATTTATTGAATAATTCTTTCATGGTTCTAAAGTTATGGATTTAAAGAAATTAAATTTTTAAAAGATAATTATAATTTTGCGAGTTCCGCCTCCAGGTCCATGGCGCTTTCTTCGATCTTGTTCTGGATTTCCTCCAGCTTTTTCCGCGCCTCGGCATTGTTCTGGTTGATAGCCGTCTTTAGTTGGTTCAGCGCTTCGTCGAGTTCTTTTTGCTCGGCCGTCAGGATCTCTTTTCGTTTTTCTTCATCTGATTCATCGATTTGGCCTAATTGCTCTTTAGCCTTGGCCCCGATAGCTTCGCAATGCTTGTTGAAGGCTTCATGCAGGCGGTTCAGGTAATCGCGATGGTAATCGATTGTGTCCTGATAGAACTTGGAGAGCGTGTTTTTGTCGGTGGGGAGGTTCTGTTCGGCCATTTTTTAAAGTTATCAAAGTATTATAGCACAATTGGGAGTAAAAAACAATACTTAATAGTGCAAGTGCAAGTTTCAAGTGCAAGTGTATTTTTCCAATTTCTTCATCCTTGCACTTGCACTTAATAAGTAAAAAAACCTTGCCATAAATAAAAAACCCCTATAAAATCTATCCGCTCTTGTACTGATTGATATCTAATTGACCTCTGATGAACATCTAATGGATTGCTAATGGACCAAGTCAATCGGCAATCAACCAGCTGTCAATTAGCAATCTATTAGAAATCAATCAGATAACTATCAGAAACCATGTCACATAAGAAAGCCGGTGGATCCACCAAAAACGGTCGCGATTCACAAGCCAAACGATTAGGAGTTAAATTATACGCGGGGCAAACCGTGAAAGCCGGTAATATTCTGGTGCGTCAGAAAGGCACCAAGTTCCACGCCGGTGAAAACGTCGGAATTGGCAAAGATTTTACCTTATTTGCCCTGAAAAACGGTGTGGTTAAATTCACGGAAAAGCGCGCGAAAAAATACGATGGTCGCATCTTTAAAGACCGATTGGTCCACATCGTTCCCGCCTAGGGCAAGAATTCATTTATTTTCAACCAAAAAGCATGTTAATATCTATTTACATGTGACATTTGACATGTGACTTGAAAACAGGTGTCAATGGTCAAATGTCAATGGTCAAATGTTATTTAAGTTAATGAGATTATGTCTGAACAAGGCGATGCCGAATTATTCACCGGTCCGGCCCCCTCCGAAAAGAAGGAGATGGGCGATGAACAATTTCATGATGAGATGAAGCGCACTCAGCAGGCGCTTAAACAGCTTCAGCAGGAAGAAGGGCAGGCTAAAGGGTACGACAACAGCCTGGCCACTATTATTGTCCATTTTTTAAGCCAGCCACAGAATACAGATTTATTCTTATTGGTGTCCCGCACCGTGGCCCAGAATCTTCCGTCCGAACTGATTATTGCGATTCTTTCATTGGTCGACAAGAAAGCGGCGAAAGAGGTCAAAGGATTATTAGAAGAGGGTGAAGTATCCAGCAAACATAAAGGAAAAGCTCTTATTCTTCATCAAAAAGGCGATTTTCAAACGCTTGCCCCCGAACACAAAAAAGCCATCGATCACTGGACTCAAAACATGTTTCAGGTGGCATCCAAAAAACCACACCGCATTTTGGAATCAATCGTAATCCCCAGTCTGGAGCGGAAACTTTCACCGATGCCCATTCAGCTATCTGCTTTTATTCTGCGGAATTATCTTGCAGACCACCAAATCGATATCGATTTCCAGCTTTTACGCGACTTCATGCAAGGGGTCTTTGTGGAAATTGTGAAGAACCTCGAAAGCCAGATAGGGGAACAGAAGCACCTCAAAAAATAGTAATTAGTTTGTAGGTTGTAGTGAGTAGAAAAAAACTACAAACTACGTACTGCAATCTACAAACTACTTGAGCGAAGCAGTTGCGCTTTCCGCATCCAGGAAGATTTTTAGCACGGTGGAGATCCCAACGATATTAAAAATATCTTCCACATTTTTGCTGGGGCTGGCGATGATGAGCTGACCACCATTTTTAATCAAATGATTATGCCAGGCGACTAATTGTCCAATGGCATAGCTGTTTAAATAATCCAGACTTTTAAAATCAAAGATCATCGTTGTTTTTTCGGTGCTTCCCATAACCAGTTTCTCCACTGCCTCCAAAGGTTCTTTAACTCCGCCATCAAACGCGCCCTGAAAATGAGCGATATATGTATTCTGAAGTTCCGCGATGGGCTCAATAGTGATTTCTAAAGTTTGCATAGATTTAGGTGTTTAAGTGAATCATTTTTAAAGCAGTGAGAGCGGATTCAACCCCTTTGTCCCCCCGATTTCCCCCCCGAATGCGGGCTTTGGCCTGCTTGAGGTTCTCGGTCGTCAGGATGCCGAAAACGACAGGTATCTCATGTTTTAAACCGACTTCCATTATACCGTGAGTGGCGGCAAAGGCAATATAATCAAAGTGCGGCGTTTCGCCGCGGATCACAGCCCCTAGGGCGATAATGGCATGGAATTTGCCAGATTCTGCCAACTGTTTGCATACATAGGGCAGTTCAAAAGACCCTGGAGCATTGACCACATAAATATCCTTTGCTAACACACCTCTTAATATCAGTTCTTCCTGACAGCTTTGTAGAAGTGGATGGGTGATTTCTGAGTTGTATTCGCTTACGGCAATGGCGATTTTAGTGCCTTTGGGCGCTTTAACGTCCGAATGCAAATTGGTTTTCATATCGCTCATAATCAGTTGGAAATTATTGTAGGCGCGGATGACCATCCGCGCTTTCAGAAATAAGTTTCTCGATATATTTGGCGAGAATATCAGTTTCTAAATTTACCTGATCGCCTGTTTTAAGCAAGCTTAAATTTGTTACATCCCATGTATGAGGAATGATGCTCACCGTGAAATCATTATCCGAAACACTGACGACTGTTAAGCTGATGCCGTTGATAGTAACAGAGCCTTTTTTAACCACGTATTTCATCAGTTCATCTGATGCCCGGAGGATCAGAACATAAGCATTTCCATCCAATCGGATATCCGTTACTTCGCCTACACCTTCCACATGGCCGGTAACCATATGTCCTTCAAATCGCCCATCGGCAGACATAGGCAATTCCAGATTGACCCGACTCCCTTCTTTGTAATTTCCGATAATGGTTTTTTGAACCGTTTCCGGCATAAAATCAGCCGAAAAACCACTGCCCGAAAACTCTGTAACCGTTAGGCAGGCTCCATCCACCGCAACACTGCTTCCTTTTTTCAGATTCGCCACAATCTCAGGCACTTTAATGCTGATTTGATTATCGGTTTTTTCGATAACTTTGCCTGTGATTTCTATTATTCCTGTGAACATAGATAAGGATTGCTTATTAAGAATTGCTCAAGGATTGCTTCGGAATAACTTATGCAATTCTTTAAGCTATTCTTAGGCAATTCTTTGTTAATCTTTTTTAAGAATAGCCTGAAAGGCATCTTGCGGCAAAGAGACATTGCCCATTTGTTTCATACGCTTTTTCCCCTTTTTCTGCTTTTTGAGGAGCTTGTTTTTGCGGGTAACATCTCCGCCATACAGTCCTGCCGTCACGTCTTTTCGATAGGCTGAAATCGTTTCGCGGGCGATGATCTTTCCGCCAATGGCGGCCTGGATTGCAATAGCGAAATTAGCGCGTGGGATGATCCCCTTAAGCTTTTTGCAGAGGCTTCCTCCTAAATTTTGAGCTTCATTTTTATGGCACATAACGCTCAAGCCCTCCACGACGTCGCCGGCAACGAGAATATCCATCTTAACCAGTTGGTCTTCACGGTATTCCATAAAATTATAATTCATGGAAGCGTAACCGGAGCTCACCGATTTGAGAGCGTCGTAAAAATCGATGATGAGTGTAGCAAGCGGCATTTCAAAAAGAACAAGAGTCCGGTCGGCATCCATGTAGGTGATGTTTTTATGAAAACCGCGACGGTCCTGAACAATCTTCATCACATCACCAACCATATTTTTGGGGCAGACGATTTCCAGCTTTACCCAGGGCTCTGCGATTGTTTCAATACTGCTTCTGTCTGGCAATTCAGTAGGGGAGGAAATAGTGATTGCCTGCCCGTCTTTCATTTTTATGATGTAGGAAACCGATGGAGCGGTCACAATAATATCCATGTCATATTCACGTTCCAGACGCTCTTGCACAATATCCATGTGCAAAAGTCCTAAAAATCCGCATCGAAAACCGGAACCAAGCGCCTGAGACTGATTGGGTTCGTAGGTAAGAGCCGCGTCATTCAGGCTCAGCTTTTCCATCGCGTCCCGGAGCTGAGGATAATCATCGCCTTCCATGCAATAGATTCCGGCATAGACCATTGGTATTACCTTTTTATAGCCGGGCAACGGTTTTGCTGTAGAGGCATCTTTTCCTTTCCAAAGGGTGTCACCAACCCTTGCCTCCCCAACAGACTTTAAACCGGTGACAATAAAACCCACTTCACCAGGCTTCAATTCCTTTTGAGACTCGTAAGTGGGGCGGAAATAACCGATGTCGGAAATTTCAATCTCAGTTTTGGCGTTTAAAAAACGGAGTTTATCTCCCTTACTAAAGATTCCGCTTACCATCCGAACATAGGTCACGACTCCACGGTAGGTATCGTAAACAGAGTCAAAAATCAGAGCTTTCGCCTCATCATCCGACTGAATATCCAGCTGTTGCTGCTGTAGTCCGCCTTCGGTGGGCGAAGGAACTTTTTCGATGACAGCTTCCAGTAACGCTTCCACATTTTCTCCTGTTTTGGCGCTCACTTCGATGACCTCTTCACGGGGGATTGCCAGCATGTTTTCAATTTCATCCTTTACGCGCTTCGGGTCGGCTGCCGGCATATCGATCTTATTGATAACGGGGATGATTTTTAAATCATGTTCCATGGCCATATATAGGTTGGCGAGTGTTTGCGCCTGAATGCCTTGAGTAGCATCGACAACCAAAATCGCCCCCTCACAAGCAGCGAGTGAACGGGATACTTCATAGGAAAAATCTACATGACCGGGGGTATCTATCAGATTCAGGATATAACCCTTATAGTCCATTCGCACTGGCTGAAGTTTAATGGTGATTCCGCGTTCCTGTTCTAATTCCATCGTATCCAAATGCTGGCCGTGTTTCATATCCCGTTTATCCACTGTTCCGGTCAGCTCTAAAAACCGATCCGCTAATGTGGATTTTCCGTGGTCGATATGTGCGATGATGCAGAAGTTTCGAATATTCTTCATATTTTTTAAGCAGAGTCAGTTTATCGGAAAACCCATTACCATTCAACACCCAGATTGTGATAAAATTGACTTTGATAAATAAACAATAAATATGTCAAAAAAATCGACAGGCCAAAAATTTTTTTACCAGATGTCAGCTCAGGAGGTGGTGGCCGTTTTAAAGACAGATCCCAAAAACGGTCTTTCCGAACGGGAAGCTCAGCAGCGTTTCCAAAAATATGGCTCCAATAAATTAGAGGAAGGTAAAAAGCGCCCCATAATCTTCCGGTTTTTCGACCAATTCAAAGATCTGATGATTATCGTACTTATCATCGCTGCTTTTTTAGCTTATTACCTCGGTGACTTCCGGGGCGGCACCATCTTGCTTATTATCGTATCAGCAAATGCAGTTATCGGGTTTTATCAGGAATTTAAGGCAGAAAAAATCCTGGAATCTCTTAAAAAAATAATTCAGTCCAAGGCGACGGTTATTCGGGACGGACTGAAGCGCGAGGTGGGTCAGGAAGAGCTGGTGCCGGGAGACCTTATATATATAGAAGAGGGAAGCGCCATACCAGCCGATGTCAGATTAATAGAAACAACAAACTTCAGCACAAATGATTTTATTCTGACCGGCGAATCAGCCCCTCAGGAAAAATGGGCAGATTTGGTGATTAAAAAGGAAACAACGCTGACCAATCAGGATAACTGCGTATTTTTGGGGATAACGGTTGCGAAAGGCAATGCGTATGGCGTGGTGTATGGAACCGGGATGAATACAGCCATTGGCCGTATCGCTAAGACCAGTGAATCCATTGAACATGACCTCTCCCCCCTGCAAAAGGAAATGAATATCCTCGCCAAAACGCTGACGAAGATCGCGGGCGTGATCGCGCTGGGTCTTTTTTTGATTAACCTCGCTTTAAATATAGGAGGGGAAGAAGGTCTGAAGCTTACCATTCAATTAAGCGTCCTGTTTGCCATTGGTGTGGCTGCCGCTTGTGTGCCTCAGGGGTTGCCGGCTCAGGTGTCGGTAGCGCTTAGTTTAGGCGTTGGCCGAATGGCGAAGCGCAAGGCCGTTGTCCGCAAATTGTCTGCCGTAGAAACTCTGGGTTCGACCATGGTGATCTGTTCGGATAAGACCGGCACGCTGACTAAAAACGAAATGACCATTACCCATTGCTTTGTTAATGGCCGGGAATTTGAAGTGACTGGCGACGGGTATGAATCAAAGGGTTTTATTTTGGAAGACGGGAACAAGGTCTCCCGGATCAGTCTTTCTAAAATAAAACAATTTTTTGAAGACGGTTTTCTGGCCAGTAATGGTCGCGTAAATCCGCCCGATAGGGAACACAGAGGGTGGTATGCTATCGGCGATCCCACAGAAGCCGCCTTTACTCCGCTTTGCATGAAAGCGGGGCTGGATCCGGCAGATCTGGAAAAGCGTTTCGCATTGGTCCACGAACTACCATTCGACAGTGATCGTAAGCGCATGACCATCATCCGCAAGCACAAAGGTAAACTTATAGGTTATATGAAAGGAGGTTTGCTGAGTGTGCTTTCCTGCTGTACACATATCAACCATGCCGGTACGGTCACCGTTTTGACGGATAAAGAAAAAAAACAGATTCTGGAAAAGGGGCAAATGTTTGCCAGCCAGGCACTTCGTGTCATTGCTCTGGCCTATCGCGATTTTCCGAAATCCACTAAACAATACTCCATCAAAAAAAGCGAAAAGAGTTTTGTTTTTTCCGGTTTTGTCGCCATGATCGACCCACCTCGTCTTGGGGTAAAAGAGGCTATTAAAGCTGCCTATGATGCCCACATCCGCGTGATGATGATCACAGGGGATGGCCCCATTACCGCCAAAGCCATTGCAGACCGGATCGGTATGCAGAAAAATGGAGCATTGGAGGTCTACAGCGGCGATCAGATAAAACGGATAAACGACACCAGGCTCAAAAAAATCCTCAAATCCCAGTCCGTTGTCTTCTCACGTGTGTCCCCGCAGGACAAATACCGTATCGTCACTTTATTAAAAAGAATGGGAGAAGTCGTTGCTGTCACGGGCGATGGAGTGAACGACACACTGAGTCTCAAAAAATCCGATATTGGCGTGGCGATGGGAAAAATGGGATCTGAGGTCGCCAAAGAAGCCTCAGAGATCGTGCTTTTAGACGATAACTTTCGCACGCTCATCGCCGCGATCAGTGAAGGACGGACGATTTTTAAGAACCTCAAAAAGACCATCATGGCGTCTATTACTTCCAATAACGGAGAGCTTACCTGCGTACTACTTGGGTTTATTGGAGTGGCCTTTGGTTTGCCCGCGCCCATCACGGCGGTTCAGATTTTAGCCGTCGACCTCATCGGTGAAATGTTGCCGCTCACGGCGCTCACATTCGATCCGCCCGAAAAAGATATTCTTAATGAGTCGCCACGAAATCTTGATGAGCACATCATCAATAAAAAAAGTCTCCTCAACCTTATTTTTTACGGTTTCTGGATGGGGGCGGCGGGGTTCTTTTCATTCGTCATGGTTTACCACGTCACGGGCGGGTCGGTCGAAATGGGGCGGGCGGCGGCCTACGCTGGTATTATTCTCTGCCAATACGTCAACATTCTTTCACGGCGTACTGAGCATACGATCTTCACCCGTTACCTGTTTACGAATCCTCAATTATGGGGCTCATTCCTCATATCTCTTATCGCGGTCATGATTTTGATTTATCCACCAAGCATTTCTATTTGGTTCGGATTTGAAGCGCTGACTTTAGGATACTGGATGTATCCGATGATTGGTGCTTTGGTATTCTTGTTTTGGCATGAGGGCCGAAAATTGTTAGTATTATTACGTCAATCTAATTAAAAACAAATGACAACTAAAGCCAATCACATGGTGGACATCCAGAAATACTTTCTTTTGGGTGGTCTGCTGGTGCTCATCATTACTTTACTTATCTTCATGTCCTCATTCCTGGGGACTCTCCTGATTGCTGCAGTGATCGTTACAGGGGTCTATCCAGTGCATCGCATGCTCAATAAGAAGCTCAGGGTCCCTTCGACGATTTCCGCCTTTTTCTCATTGATTCTGGTCGCCGTTATTATTCTTGTACCTTTGATTCTTTTATTTTTTCTGGTAGCCAATGAAGCGACAGGCGCGTACAACGTCATCAGTGCCAAAATAAATACCCTGTCACAAAAAGAGATCCAGCTGATTCCGGAATTGCTGAAAAAAGGATTTTTGGAACAGTGGATAAATAAAATCAGTGAATACGCGCCGATCACCCCAGCCGATGTCATTACCACCGCTAAAGATATAGTCGAAAAAATCAGCTCAATCATTCTGGGGCAGGCCACCAATATCCTCAAAAACCTTTCTCTGTTTGTCGTTCACGCCATCGTATTTTTATTGGCCATGTTTTATTTTCTGCGGGATGGCGGGAAGTTGATCGACTATATCAATTCTATGCTTCCGTTGTCTGAAAAATACCAAATCGAACTTTTTAAAAAATTATCACGCCTTAGCTACGGCATTATTTACGGAATTTTTGGCGCTGCCATCGTGCAGGGGTTTTTGGTGGGAGTCGGTCTGGCGGTTGTGGACGTAAAAAACGCGGCTTTCTGGGGAGCTATTGCCGCTCTGTTCTCTCCTTTGCCCTATATAGGAACCGCGGTAATCTGGGTGCCGGTCGTGATCACATTGGCGGTGACTGGCCATTGGATATCCGCTGTGTTTTTATTGGTTTGGGGAGTTTTGCTTGTCAGTATGGCCGACAATATCGTCAAGCCCTATCTCATCGGATCTTCAACAGCTCTGCATCCATTGGCAGTGCTTTTGGTACTGCTTGGCGGGGCGTTTGCTTTTGGAATCAAAGGATTGCTTTTTGGGCCTTTCGTCCTCACTCTTACTCTCGCCTTTTTACACATTTATAAACTGGAATATAAGAGTGTATTAAGGAAAAAGAAGACTTAACCCCGCCCAATAACCACTTTACCGGATCATCAGGATCTTATTTTTAGCGGCAGCGGCAAAGGCCGCGACTTACTTTTGTGCTGACTTCATGCTTCTATGCGCTGATGAGCTGTCTTACCCATGCTTCTTCATTTTTTTGGC
>JAHIUN010000011.1 GCA_018817125.1 Patescibacteria group bacterium
TCTTGTCTTCGTCCATTACAGAGGCCGTCACGAAAATGATAGGAATATCGCATGTCTCTTGGTCCTGGCGTAATATCCTGGCTGCTACGGTACCGCGCATATCCGGCAGCCGCACATCCAAAATTATAATATCCGGTTTTTCTTTCCTGGCAATTGCAATTGCGCTGGAAGCATCTTCAGCTACAAATACGTTAAAGCCGGCCACATCCAAGAGGTCTTTTTCCAGCATGAGATTTTTTGCGTTATCATCGACAACCAATGCTTTCTTCTGCATGTCACACTACCATCCTTGATATAATAGGCAAAGTAAATCGGACCGAGGTGCCGCAATCGAGCCCCTCTGATTCTACAAAAAGCGTTCCGCCGTGCAGCTCAACCAGTTTTTTAGAGAGAGGCAAACCAAGTCCCGTCCCCTCCGTTACCCGGGAATACGGGGTATCGACACGGAAAAACCCTTCAAATATTTTATCCATGTTCTCAGATGCAATACCGATTCCCGTATCCCAGACCACTATTTCTATCTCGGAATCGGCTTTCTTCACCCCCATGCCGATTTTACCGCCCTCGGGGGTAAATTTAACTGCGTTTGAAAGCAGATTGTAAAGTATCTCTTTTACCTTTAGGTCATCTGCCTCAATATCCGGCAAATCTTCGGTTATTTCAAGCAACATTTCAAGCCGTTTTTTGCCGACCATATCCTCTAACAATAATGCAATTTCATTTAAAAGCCCTTTCATGGGTAAACTGGATAAAGACAGCTTCATTTTTCCGGCTTCAACCTTTGCCATATCCAGAATCTGATTGATCAGTAAGAGAAGGTGCTTTCCGCTGGTTAAAACATTATTGACATATTGCCGCTGCTTCTCATTAAGCGGCCCGAAGGTCTCATCGTATAACACCTCGGAAAAACCGATAATGGAGTTAAGCGGTGTCCTGAGTTCATGGGACATGTTGGCCAGGAATTCAGATTTTACTCGAGCGACACGTTTTAACTCGGTCGTCAACGTCTTTAACTCTTCATGGGCTTTTCCCAGGCCGGCTTCTATTTTTTTGCGATCGGTAATGTCCTCGATGGCCAGGAGGATGATCCTTTCCTGGCCCATGGCTCGCTCAATCTGCCGGGCATCCAGCAACATGGTGCGCTTGCCGATGGTGGTAAAATCGTGTTCAACCTCATAATTGTCAAAGCTGGTCTTTTCGGGAAGGATGGTTTCCAAAAGTTCCCGAAGCCTGGGGATATCCCATTGATTATTACCCAGGTCATAGATAAGCTGACCCACCGTCTCTTCAGGTTTTACCTTAAAGACCCCATAGAAGGAACGACTGACGGTGACCACCCTTAAATCCTGATCCAGAACGATTAAGGGTTCACGCACGGTGTTGATAATGCTCTCCGCAAATTCACTGGCTTCATCTGCGGTTTTTTTAATGACGGCGAGTTCTTTTATGGTCTTTCCCAGGCCAGCTTCTATTTTTTTGCGCTTTGTGACGTCACGTGCGGCGGCGAACACGCCGAGGACGTCGCCTTTGTCGTTCTTATAAACGGCGGCATTATAAAGTACGTCGGTGATCCGGCCCGTCGTGTGGCGGATGGCGAGCGGATAGTCTCGCACGAAGCCTTCGGAGAAAACCTTCTGGTAGCCTTGGCGCGCCTTGTCCGGCTCGGTGAAAAAATCAGAGAAGTCGCTTCCGATGAGCTTTTTTCGCGTGACGCCGGTCACCTGCACGGAGGCTTCATTCACGTCGGTGATTTTGCCCTGGGCGCTGATGGTGACAAGCGGGTCGAGCGAGGCTTCGATAAGCGAGCGGTCGTATTGCGACTGCGTATTAGCGGAAGCGGTGCGGTGCGGTGCCTCCGCCATCTTGTGCTCGGTGATGTCCTCGATGGCCAGGATGATGATCCGTTCCTTGCCCATGGCTCGTTCAATCTGCCGGGCATTCAACAGCATTGTGCGCTTGCCGATGGTGGCAAAATCGTGTTCAACCTCATAATTGTCAAAGCGGGTCTTTTCAGGAAGGATGGTTTCCAGCAGTTCTCTCAGCTTGGGGATATTCCATTGTTTATTGCCCAGGTCATAGATAAGCTGACCCACCGTCTCTTCAGGTTTTACCTTAAAGACCCTGTAAAAGGAACGGCTGGCTGAGATAACCTTCAGATATGAATCCAGTACCAAAAGGGGTTCACGTATTGTCTCTGCTATGTCTTCGAATAAAGAATTCATAGCGGTATTCTCCTCACATCAGGTTTCATTATCAATTCTTCAGCCTGATAACGGAATTGATTAAACTTTTCATGGACGATTCTTTTCCGGTTCATAGGCATATTTGTTTTTCATTTTCCCAATAAATATTAAACTTTAAAAAAAACTTTCCGATTTTTAGATTCAACCATCAGTCTAAAACGAATCCCCTGTGGAGTCAACACCACATACATACATAAAAAAACCTATTTATTGCCTATTTAAAATAGGCGCTATTGGAGGGTCAAAAGAAAGGATCTCAAATTTACTTTTTTGTTTTTCAGGCCTGTCTTTTTCCTGATATTCTCACGATGACGGGATATGGTATGGGTGGAGGTGTTCAAAATTTCCGATATCTCTTTGTTGGATTTTCCTGATTTAATAAGATTTGCGACATGAATTTCTTTGGGGGTTAAATTTACCATTCGATCGGATAATTGTTTTGAAAAGGGGGAAATGATATGGGTTAATTCTGATTCCAGGAGGGTCATCATCTCTCGCTGGCTTTCCTGGGTAAGACTTTTTTTCAGATGATCCATGAGGGGGGCAAGGATCATTTTGTGATTGGCAAATATCATTTCTCCGATTTCGTCTCTATCCGCTTCTCTTTTTTTTAACAATATTCTCAAGGTGGCGTTCATATCTTCCAGTTCAGCCGTTCTTTCTTTTACTTTATCTTCAAGCGTTGTATTGATCTGTTTTTGTCTCTGTTCGATCTTTTTCCGGTCGGTAATGTCTTTTGCAAGTTCCAGGCGAACAAACCGGCCGTCCATCCATGGAATCGCAAGATTATTGACTTCATACCATTTTTTAAAAACGTCGTTATAAAATTCCCAGGAATAGGGCTCCGATGGGTTACCGGTGTCATCCAACAGTTTATCATTGGTGCAGAATTCACAGGGTCCCTTCTGATTTTTATGAATGGATTTCCAGCAGATACTGCCGGTGAGGTCTCGCTTATACATTTGTTTCATGTATCTATTCATAAAAAGGATTTCATATGAGGTCATGTCGGCAACATAGATAGAGGCTTCAATATTATTAAGGACGGATTCCAATTGGCGCCGGCCGTATTTAAGCAGAAGCTCGGCCCGTTTTCGCTGTGTAACATCAATGATCACGGTGCGATACTTCGCATCCCCTTTGCAGTACTCGGGAATAACCGTAGTTTCCAGTTGCACATCAA